>CAJWVZ010000004.1 GCA_913048385.1 uncultured Gammaproteobacteria bacterium
GAAACCACTCATCGCCGCCGCGTCCATCGCCCCAACTTGATCAGCCTTGAAGCCACCCATCGCCGTCGGATCAAAGGCCGCTACCTGATCAGCCTTGAAACCTCCCATCGCCGTCGCATCCATCGCGCCAATCTGATCGGCCTTAAAGCCAGCCATCGCCGTCGGGTCTAACGCACCTACCTGGTCCGATTTAAAGCCGGCCATAGCATTCGCATCGAGGTTAGCCACCTGGTCGGCCTTGAATCCAGACATCGCGGTCGGATCAAAACCAGCGACCTGGTCCTTGCTGAATCCCGCCATCGCGGTCGGGGCAAAACCCGCAACTTGATCAGCACCAAATCCCGCCATCGCGGTCGGGGCAAAACCCGCAACTTGATCAGCACCAAACCCACCGACAGCTGCCGCATCCAAGGTTCCCGTTTGGTCTTTATCGAAGCTTCCGACCGCGCTAGCGTCCAATGCGCCAAGTGCATCTGCGCCAGCGTTTCCTAGTGTAGTTGGGTCAAAGCCCAAAGTATCGGCAGTAGCTCCTGCGCCATCACCGTACAAACCTGGATCAACCGCTGGCGGCGTTCCTGGCGCTGGCCCCGCTGCCCCAGCAGCCAAACCATCCGGCCCAAGTGGCGCCGCCCCGTCAGGTGTCGGATTTTCTTTCGATCCAGGCACTCCGCCTGCCGCTCCTGTTCCTGGCGCAGGCCCTGCTGCCCCAGCTGCCAAACCGTCCGGTCCAAGTGGCGCTGCTCCTGCTGCTCCATCTGTTCCTGGCGCAGGCCCTGCTGCCCCAGCTGCTAAACCATCCGGCCCAAGTGGGGCCGCTCCGGGTGCTGCCGCGTTCGGATCTGCCGCACCAGCTGCTAAACCATCCGGCCCAAGTGGGGCCGCTCCATCAGGAATTGGATTTTCTTTCGAACCAGGCACTCCGCCCGCTGCATCACCCCCAGGACCGCCTGCTACGTTACCCGGAGCACCTGCCGCGCCACCACCTGACGCCGAACCTGAGTCAACTGGTCCCGGAGCGGGATCCGCTGCTTGGGGAGGAGCTGCCTCAGGAGGAGGTGCCTCAGTAGGAGCCGCCTCGGGAGGAGGTGCCTCAGGAGGAGCCGCCCCGGGAGGAGGTCCCATTGGAGGCGGCGCTCCACCGCCACCTGGAGGTGGCATCTGACCAAAAGCCAACGTGGGAGAAAGCACCATCAAAAATATTGCGGTGTATATAGTAAGGGGATTTTTAGCTTGGGGTAACTTGGCAGTCATCAGGTTCTCCATAACTCGGTAATTAACATCCAAAACAAAACGTTGGCGGTCAATAAAAACACAATAAAACCGCTTTTAGACGTGTTTTTGCGAAAAAATTCTAACCTTGGTTACCCTCAAGATAGCATAAAAATCTCAAAAACCTTCATCTGATGCGCAAAAAAATATCATGATAATATTTTCTTAAAAAAATCATTGATATCAATCACTTCCTCCGGACAAACTTGGTGCTCCATGGGATAGTTTTTATACTCTGGTTGAAAATTACGGCGCTCTAACGCCTCCTTTGCAGCCAGTCCAAGGCTCTCCACAACCACTGGGTCCAGACTACCGTGACAAATTAAAATAGGAAGGTTCGCCTGAACCTGATCAAGCATGATGGTGTTTTCGGTCGGGAAGTAAGTGGAAAGCGCAACAATTCCGGCGAGCCGGTCGGGGTAAGTCAACGCTGCCTGATATACAACCGCCCCTCCCTGCGAAAAGCCCGCAAGCAGAATACGCGATGCCTCTACCCCCCTCTCTAACTCTCTCTTGATAAGGTCATGCACTCGATCGGCGGAATGCTCTATCTGAGCGGTGTCGACGTGGCGACCACCATCCATTGAGAGGATATCGTACCAAGCCGGCATGACATACCCGTTGTTAATGGTGACAGGAATGGAGGGCGCGTGAGGAAATACAAACCGCACACCTAGTGGGACAGGTAAATCCAGCTGCCGAACTAGCGGCGCGAAATCGTTCCCATCCGCTCCCAACCCATGCAACCAGATTACGGACGCGCTGATTTCTCTGCCGGCCGGCCACTCAAGCTCTACCGCGGGTAAATATTCTGCCACTTCGAAACCCCTCTTTATCAATTAATAACCTATCATTCACAAGATTTAAAACTCACCGTACTCCACAAACAATGAAGACCGTTTAAAAATAGAATAAACTACTGGAGCAAAAGCAATTATTAAAACGTCATTCGTAATCAAGAGATACACATGACCTTTACACCCCATAAAAAAATAAATTTTAAACTTTTTTTTCTTCGCCTCGCGACTCTTTTTTTGCTGGCCCACGCTTTCTTGCTCAGCGGCATTGTCTCAAGCACTACAATCAAAGAGCTAAGCCTGAGTCAATTGACAGACGAAGCCCAGCTTATTTTTGAGGGAAGAGTCGCAGACCGGAACGTCATCCGCGAGGGTCGTCTAATCACTACCGTCGTTACCTTCGAAGTACTGGACATGATCAAGGGCGAAAAAAACACAACCGACCTAGACCTTCACTTTAGCGGGGGAGAGCTTGATGGCGAAATCTTGGAAATAACCGGATCCAAGATCCCCGCCATAAATGAGCACGGTATTTATTTTGTCGAGAGCGCCGAAGGAAACCTGCTCAATCCGCTTCTCGGCTGGACACAGGGGCACTACATCATTGAAAACAATCGCACTTACAATGCCAGTTTAAAAGCTGCACCCAATGCCTCTAATCTGGGAGAGGCCGAAACCATTGACGCGGAGGGTTTCAAAGCGCGGCTGCGAAATATCAGGAACTGACACAGCCCCCGCGCCTCGCGCAAATTCTAACGCGGCGTTCTCGCCGCCCTTATTTCAATTTCCACCAGCCAACCGTCAACCACAAGACCGGCGATCTCGACAAACGACCTCACCGGTTTCATCGGATTCTCATCCGTCCCAAAAAATTGCTGATACCCGCGATTGAACCCGTCAAAATCCAACTCGCCATCCGATCCCGACACAGCAAACGCACGGACCTGAACTATGTCCTCCAAGGACCATCCCTGACTCTCAAGAGTTTCCTGGAAACGACTAAAAGTATCTACCGTCTGCTGTTCCATGTCGCCCCACGAGCCATCCTCCATCGCCCGAGCTCCAGACCCGCTGAGATAAAGTGTCTCAGCGTCAGAGGGAATAAAAATATTATTGTAAAAATTTCGGCCCTCGCCAGTGCGAATAATTCCTTGCCCGTAGACGGTAAATCCAAAAACCAAAGACGCTACTATCCCAACAACACCGACAACCTTTTTTAAAGCAACCATAACTTATCTTCCTTTCATCTATAAACTTTTTATTATTAGTTAGCTAGCACCCAAGGGCATATCTTCTTCTGACTGACTCTTATCCCCCAGCAGTCGATGGGTAATGACCCCGGTAGTGATAGAACCATTTACATTCAGCGCGGTTCGAGCCATATCGATCAAAGGCTCAATTGAAATCAGTAGCGCAGCAATCGTCACCGGGAAACCAAGCGCAGGCAGAACAACTAACGCGGCATTGGTCGCTCCCCCACCGACGCCCGCTATTCCAAAGGACCCGATCGCGACTATAAGCAGAAGGCTGACGATAAAGCCGAGGTCGATCTCTACCCCCATTGTCGGCGCCACCATCGCAGCAAGCATCGCAGGATAAATACCAGCGCATCCGTTCTGACCTATCGTCGCTCCAAACGAAGCTGCGATGTTCGCGATCGGGGGTGGTATTTTAAGCTCATCAATCTGAGCACGAATTGTAAGAGGGATCGTCGCCGCACTGCTGCGCGTGACGAACGCAAAGGTAAGGACTGGCCATACCTTGCGAAAATAACTCAAGACGTTTCCGCCTAGCAGCGCAATGAATAATGAATGAACAACAAACATAATCGCTATTGCGATATAGGAGGCTACTACAAAGCTAATCAAATTTAAAATTGCCTCACCATCAGTAGTGACAATCACCCTCGTCATTAGCGCCAGAACACCATAAGGCGTCAGTGAAATGATGATCTTTACCAGACGCATAATGATGGCTTGCGTAGCATCAACAAAGTGGCGAATCCCATCAGCGTGCTCAGGCTTTTCTGCTGCCACTAGGGCGGAAGCGATGCCGAACAACAAACCGAAAATTACTACACCGATTATTGCCAAAGGTCGGGAACCGGCGAGATCTGAAAAAATATTGTTCGGCACTAAGCTGGTTAACGTCGCAATAACGCTGATATCTGGCCCTGAATCTCGGCGAGTTTCTAGCACCTCGGCCCTAGCCAGCTCTCTTGCCCCGCTTACCAAGTCTCCCGCGTTCAAGTCGAATAAGACCGCTATAGAAACGCCGATCAAACCAGAAATGACGGTGGTCGTTATCAAGACTGAGACAACCGTGCCACCGATTTTCCCCAGAGACTTTATCTCATCAACCTTGAGAACCGCCGCAATCATGGTAATAAGAATCAGCGGCATTATGATCATACGGAGCAATGCCACATAGGACGATCCTAAGATATTTGTCCATTGCAAGGTCTCATCCAAGACCATTGGATTACTGGCATAAAAGGCCTCTAGCAGAAATCCAAAGCCGATTCCGCCCACCAGCCCCAATAAGACTCTCCGCGACAACGACCAAGAATCACGTTTGCTGGCCTGATAAAGCAAGCTCAGCAGCCCCGAAAAAAGCACAAGATTAATAATGGTGTAAATTGTCATCGACTATCCCCTGTCGTTCCCTTATGAACCCTTCGAAAGTTATTTAAAAAGTTAAGACCCCTATATCACATGAGTGTAGCCTCAAAAGCATCGCGCGTGCACATCTTATTTAACCCTCGAAAGCACGACGCCGAAAATAGGTCAGACTCGATGCTCAAATATCTTATGCTCTCAACCGATAGCCGGTTCTAAAAATTATTGCTATCACAGCTAAACATAGAAGGGTGAATACCCCGATGCAGCTGAGGCTGACGAAAACATTGACCTCAGAGATCTCATAAAAACTCCACCGCAGGCCACTAACAAGGTAAAGCACTGGATTCATGAGCGCAACGGTCTGCCATATTGGTGGCAACATCTCCGTGGAATAAAAACTACCACCGAGGAAAACTAAGGGAGTTATCAGGAGGGTTGGCACAACAGACAACTTCTCAAAATTATCTGCCCAAATACCTAGAATGAAACCGAAAAGACTGAATGAGGTGGCAGTCAAAAATACAAAAATCAACATCAAAACTGGGTGGCGGATTTCTAAATCAATAAAAAACCCTGCAGTCGCAAGGATAATCATCGCTAAAATCACTGATTTTGCAGCAGCCGCACCAACATAACCGAGGACTACTTCCATCGCAGAGATCGGCGCGGACAGCATCTCATAAACGGTACCTGAAAACTTTGGAAAATAAATTCCGAAAGAAGCGTTGCTAATGCTGTTAGTTAAAAGGCTCAGCATAATCAAACCAGGCACAATAAACGCACCGTAGCTTACACCCTCGACTTGCTGTATGCGCGAGCCAATGGCAGCGCCAAACACAACAAAATAGAGGGAGGTTGTAACCACAGGAGCCACAATACTCTGAATGAGCGTCCGCTTCATTCGAGCCATCTCATAGTTAAAAATCGCAATCACTCCATGAATATTCATTCTGCTTTTATGCCCTCGTCTGTATCTCCCTCAGCTTTTTGAACTAGTGTCACAAATATTTCCTCTAAGGAGCTTTGTGTCGTGCGGAGATCTTTATACTGAATATTGCGACCCTGAATCTTAATCAAAAATTCAGATATATCATGGCTTTCGGATGCCGAATCAAAGGTGTAGGTAAGCAGGTGCTGATCTTCGGACAATACAAGGTCAAGACTCTCAAATTCTGATGGTATGGTATCCAGCCGTTTTGTTAGTTCGAGTACAAGCTGTTTTTTTCCAAGCTTTGACATCAAAGCATCTTTCTCTTCAATAAGTATTAGTTTCCCGTGGTTAATCACACCAATACGATCAGCAATTTCCTCAGCTTCCTCGATATAATGCGTCGTAAGAATAATAGTCACGCCTTGTGTTTTGAGATTCTCCACAATCTTCCACATATCTTTTCGTAGAGAAACGTCAACACCGGCAGTCGGCTCATCCAAGAACAATATTCGTGGTTCATGAGAGAGTGCTTTAGCTATCAAGACACGACGCTTCATCCCACCAGAGAGCGTCCGGAGCATATTATCTTTCTTGTCCCACAAAGAGAGGGACCTAAGAACTCGTTCGATGTGATTCGGGTTAGGTTCCTTCCCGAACAACCCTCGGCTAAATGACACGGTATTCCAGACCGTCTCAAACGAGTCTGTGGTTAGTTCTTGAGGGACTAAACCAATCAACGAGCGGGTTACTCGAAAGTAACGCTGGATGTCGTGACCATCGACAGTTATTGAACCGGAACTCGGACGAACAATGCCACAAATAGCAGATATTAGGGTAGTCTTTCCCGCTCCGTTGGGACCCAGCAAAGCAAGCACCTCACCTTGATGGATATCGAGATTAACGCTTTTAAGTGCTTCGAAGCCGGATCCATAGACTTTGTTTAAACACTTAATGCTGATGATGTTTTTTGAAGAAGATGACATGGCCGCGGATTATGAGGTCAGTCCTGAAAGATTACAACAAGTCAATTTCACAACTACTAGCAAAATAGCGCTAAACCTTGAGTAAATTAAAACACCACGACTACAGCGCTTCTAAGGCCTGAGCTATCTTTGAGACTCCGACAACCTCTATTCCCGGAATCGGCAATTTTGGGGTATTGGCCTTCGGAACAATCGCGCGAGTGAATCCATGCTTCGCCGCCTCAGCCAAACGCTCCTGCCCTCCCGGAACTGGGCGAATCTCTCCCGCCAACCCTATTTCACCAAAGACCACCAAATCACGCGGCAGCGCCTTATCACGAAAACTTGAAACCACGGCCAAGACCAGCGCGAGATCTGCACTCGTCTCTAAGACCTTTACACCGCCTACCACGTTCACAAAAACATCCTGATCCGCCATGTAGACCCCGCCATGCCGGTGCAGAACCGCGAGCAACATGGCTAAACGATTCTGATCAAGACCCACAGTAACGCGGCGAGGATTACCAAGCTGAGTCTCATCAACGAGAGCTTGAATTTCCACTAGTAATGGACGCGTGCCCTCCCAAAGCACCATAACCAAGGAACCTGCTGATTCCTCCTCCGCTCGAGACAAGAAAATCGCGGATGGGTTTTTAACTTCCTTCAAGCCCAGCCCAGTCATCGCAAAAACACCAAGCTCATTCACGGCGCCGAATCTGTTTTTCTGCCCCCGAAGAACTCTGTACTTCGTATCACTGCCGCCTTCTAGCATAATGAAACAGTCAATCATGTGTTCTAGAACTTTTGGTCCAGCAAGATTTCCCTCTTTCGTGACGTGCCCCACAAGAAAAAGTACTGTGTTAGTCTGTTTAGCATATTGAATCAAATAGGCGGCGCTCTCGCGCACTTGCGACACGCTACCCGGAGCGGAGGCAACGTCAGCGCTGTGCATTACTTGAATGGAATCCACAACGATTAAGGCCGGCTCAATCGTTTGAGCCGCCTTACAAATAAGTTCAACATTTGTCTCAGCAAGCATTTTCAAATTGTCTTGCGGCAACTTCAGCCTTTGTGAACGCATACCAACTTGCTGAAGAGATTCTTCACCGGTAACGTAAAGGCCACCTTTCTCCGAGGATGATAACAAACACATCACTTGTAAAAGCAGTGTGCTCTTACCGGCGCCTGGGTTCCCTCCAATTAAAACAACTGACCCAGGGACCAAGCCACCACCTAACACCCGATCAAGCTCCCCAATCGTAGTCGACAGCCGTGGCAGGGACTCTAGATTAATTTCCGATAAATTCTGGACACCTGTATTTTGCCCGGCATAGCCACTTTTTTGGCGAAAATCAGCTTTAGTCGCCGGAGATGAACTAGAGCCTAAATTAATCTGCGCAAGGGTATTCCACGCCTTACAGGATCCGCATTGCCCCTGCCATTGCCCATATTCGCTTCCACATTCCGTGCACACGAAAGCGATTTTTGCCTTTACCATATCTGAACAATCTCGTTAAATTTATTTATAAATTGTTTTACTTATTCGGAAACGACAAAATTTACCCGTTCAGTTACCTGGCAAAATAATTCGTAAGCGATAGTGCCAGCATGAGCAGCCACCTCTTCAGCTGGCAACGCATCTCCCCAAAGAATCACAGAATCTTCCACAGCCGCTGAATCAATATCTGTCAAATCTATGGTTATCATGTCCATAGAAACTCGCCCGATTAACGAGGTACGAAAGAGTCGATCGCGCGCCTCAAGTACTACAGGAGTGCCCGTTGACGCTGACCTTGGATAACCATCCCCATAACCGATAGAAACTACACCAACCCTCATTTCCTTCTCGCAAATATAAGTTGCTCCATACCCTATGGCATCCCCAGCCTTCAACTCATTAATCGCAATAAGCCTTGACCGCAAGGTCATTACCGGTCTCAGACCAAGTTCCTTAGAGGAGGTGTGATCGAAAGGAGAAGAGCCGTATAACATCACGCCTGGTCGGACGATATCAAAGTGGGTATCAGGATACCTTAAGATACCGGTTGAGGCTCCAAGGCTGCACTTACCTTTGTGATCAAGCACATCAATCGCGTCAGCGAACCGTTGCAACTGCTTAGCAGTAAAACTGCAAGCATCGTCATCACCCACATCGCCCCAGGCCAGATGAGACATTAAAATGAGTTCGGAGTTTTCTAATGAGGGCAATGCGTTAAGCGCATCGGAGGCGCTCACAATAATGTCTTCATGAAAACCTAAGCGATTCATCCCTGTGGTTATCTTCAACCAAACAAAAGGAAACTGACAAGGTTGTTCTCGCGCCTCAAGTAAAGCAATTTGGTAAAGAGAATGGACTACAGGCTCAATTTTTAAGCTCGAGCACTCTTCAAGCTCTTTTCGGTTAATGAAACCAGGCAGGAGGACTATGGACTGATCAGAGTCCACTTCGCGAAGACGCCTCGCCTCGTCTATTGTGGCAACAGCCAACCCCCTAATCGGAATTTTTGAAAGCCAAATTGCTTTTGCTACACGCTCGAGTCCGTGACCATATCCGTTAGCCTTTACCACTGGCAACAATTCAGATGAGGGGCAGCGCTGATGCGCAATACTTAAATTGTGCCGAAGCGACTCAAGATTAATGGTGGCCCAGCTGCGATTACTCATAATAAACTTCGAAAGAATTAAAGGACTTTTTAATGCCCGTGGGTATAACTGTCGTCATAACGTGGCGGGGCATAGTTTTCAAATCGAGTAAACTCACCAAGAAACGACAGCCTTAGGGTGCCGATGGGACCATTACGTTGCTTACCAATAATAATTTCCGCAACACCTTTCTCGGGAGAATCTTCGTTATAAACCTCGTCACGATATATAAAAGTAATTACATCTGCGTCCTGTTCAATTGCTCCGGATTCACGCAGATCAGACATAACGGGACGCTTATTAGGTCTTTGTTCAAGACTTCGATTCAATTGCGACAACGCTATCACCGGACACTTAAACTCTCGTGCAAGCAGCTTTAATGATCGAGAAATTTCAGATATTTCCCCTGTTCGGTTTTCACTGGTACCTCTTATCTGCATGAGCTGCAAATAATCTATCACAACCATCCCAACGTCCCCATGTTCGCGCTTGAGCCTCCTCACGCGCGACCGCATATCCATCGGACTGAGCCCAGGACTGTCATCAATAAAAAGCTTCGTATCTTTCAATTTTTCAAACGCACTATTGAAACCTCTCCAATCTTCATCGCTGAGATCTCCATTTCTCAATTTAGATTGATTGATCCGGCCGATGGAGGAGAGCATTCGGAAAATTAAACTCTCTGCAGGCATTTCTAGGCTAAAAACGAGAACAGGCAAAGGGTTATTTAAAACCGCTTCCTCCACAAGATTCATTGCGAACGCTGTCTTACCCATAGAGGGTCGTCCCGCAACAATCACCAAATCTGACTTTTGCCAACCAGAGGTCATCTTGTCGAGCTCCGTATAGCCCGTCGACAATCCAGTTATGCCACCCTTCAACTGCGAAAGTTCGTCGATGCGTTCCGCGGCTCTAGACAAGAGAGGGTTCACGGCAACCGGTCCTTCGGTTTCAGGTCTCTCATCAGCTATAGTGAAAATTGCCTGCTCTGCCTCATCTAAAACTTCTTTGACGTCCCTACCGCCAGTATTGTAACTACTATCAGCTATCTTATTGGCCGTTGAAATAATTCTTCTCAAAACAGCCCGGTCTCTGACAATCTCCGCGTAATATTTAATGTTCGCCGTGCCACGCGCATTCGCTGATAACTCGCTGAGGTAATCTAACCCACCGGCAGTTTGAAGCTCGTTTCGGCTGTTCAAAGCCTCCATTACCGTAACGACATCGATAGGCTGATTCGCTTCGCTTTGCGCAGACATTACTGCATAAATAATTTGGTGTTCCTGTCGATAAAAATCTTCAGCCACTAGAAGATCGGATAGATTGTCCCACTCTGTGTTGTCTAGCATCAAGCCGCCAAGAACTGCCTGCTCAGCATCAGCAGAATGAGGGGGTAGTTTCAAGGAGCTAAGACCCTGCAAACTAGTAACAGGGTCATTGGAGGAAGACAGAGGATTAGCCATAAAAAAAATCCGCAAAGTTAGAGCACTAAAGTACTACATACGATGGTGCTTTATGGGACCGGAGAGGTCAAGGTTTGCGGATGACACCAAGCCAACAAATTTATTATTCTTCAGGCGCGTCTACTTCAGCATCAGCCACTTCGGCGTTCTCAATCTCTTCTATCACGCTTCCATCAGCAGTCACCCCTGCAGCGGCGCCCAAGGCAACTGCCACTACAGAAATCTTTGCCAACACATCAAACCCAAGGTCGAGTCCGATTGCATATGTTCCAAGTTCTCTGATCGCACCGTTCGGTAATGAGACTTCCGCTTTTGTTACGTCGCTCTTAACTTGTGCATTGAGAGTGTCCGCAATATCCCTTGTACCGATGGAACCGAATAAACGGCCATCATCGCTAGCGTTTACCTCAAATACTAACTCTTTTCCCTCGACCAAAGCGGCACGTTGCTGCGCAGTCGCAACGTTCTTGTCGTGGGCAGCGAGAAGTTCAGCTTTGCGTCCCTCAAAATCTTCAAGATTTCTTTTGGTCGCGGGAAGCGCCTTGCCCTTAGGAAACAAAAAGTTCCTCGCAAATCCTGCCTTAACATCCGCAGTCTCGCCAATGTCACCAAGATTGTTAATTTTCTCTAATAAAATTATGTTCATTTTTCCCCCTAATCCTAAATTCTTTATTAACGTACCAAATTCTGTACTGTCACCGCACTTACATTGCTCGAGCGATACGACCTCTAAAATCGAGCCAGCTATCGCAAAGCGCAACTAATACAACGAGCTGCGCAGATATCGGCAACATCAAAATAACGTAAAAGCCGACCAACCAAACTCTGGGCAAACTTTTTAGCTTAACTACGCCGTGTGCTAATCCGGCACCTGCAAAAAAAAGCGGTAAACAAAAGTAAACTAACCATCCCGTCGGAAGCAAACCGAAATTGCTAAAAAAACTTCCAGCAACCAAAAGCGTTGCGAACGTCGAAGAAATTCTAAAACTCCTAAATTCTCGACCAAAGCCACCATTGTTGTATAACGATGCCTGCATCCAGCGCGAAGCCATCACTAAAAAAGCCGTGAGAAACGCGTAAACTGTACCAATCAAGCTCGGCATCAAGGCACGCATTTCTTGCCGAAGGGCGTCCGCGCCTGTACCTAAATCACTTTGCACCATTACTTGATCAAGCTGTTGATACAAAACTTCCATGCTTTCCGGTTGAACTCGAAGAAACATTTCTACAAAAAAACCAACCAGTATTGCTATAGTGAGAGTGAACTGCCAGGAGTCCGAAGCCCTTAAAACCCATGCTGCCGCGCCGACACCAAAGAGTAATATGAGGGGAATCGCATCACCGTATAAACTCCACCCAACCAGAGGGATTAAGGCCCAAGCAATCAAAAAAAATGTACCCGTGAGTCCTCTCCGCATGATAGACAGACCAACGAGGACTGGGCTAAGCATATTGACGAGGGGTATCAAGCCAAGGATAAGCACTGTCGCCGCCGCGTAACGGCTATCCTTCATGACAAATTCAGCGAGGCCTCGCATAAAAAATTCGCTAAACCTGATGACTATCCGTGTAGGGAATCAAAGCAAGGTAGCGCGCGCGTTTGATAGCAGTCGCGAGCTGACGCTGGTAACGCGCTTTTGTTCCTGTTATTCGGCTTGGAACAATCTTCCCTGTCTCAGAGACATATGCTTTTAATGTCTCAAGATCCTTATAATCAATTTCTTTTGTACCCTCTGCCGTAAACTTGCAAAACTTTCTTCGTCGAAAATAACGAGCCATACTAGTTCTCCTATCTCTAAATCTTAGAGTGAAGTTGTTTTTTATTGAATCTAAAACTCCGGCTAACTTTCTTCCTGATCAGACTCTGTATCTGAATTAGTTGCCTCCGCTGGCGCTTCTTCCGTGACTTCCTTATCGGATGCGCCATCAATCGCAGATGCTGACTCAGGTGATTCTTGCCCTTCCGCAGACACAGATACCTCTCGCTCAGCAGCCTCGGCGGCGAGGGACTTTTCTCGCGACGCCTCTTCAGTATTCCGTTTCTGTTCCGCTCTCACCCTGCGCTCTTTCCCCTCTCTTTCACCTTTAAGTATCAGTGATTCTTCGGTCACGGCGCCTTTCATTTTAATTACGATGTTTCGTAAAACGGCATCATTATAGCGAAATAAAGTAGTGAGCTCTTCTAGCGACGCTCCATCACACTCCGCGTTGAATAGAATATAGTGGGCCTTATGAATTTTGTTAATCGGGTAAGCTAGTTGGCGTCGCCCCCAGTCTTCAAGTCGGTGAATTTTACCACCGGCTTCAGTAACAATCTGGGTGTAACGCTCAATCATTCCTGGCACCTGTTCGGACTGATCAGGATGAACCATAAACACGATTTCATAGTGTCTCATAGAGACTCCTCTTGGTTTTTGTTACCCGGTCGCCAAGTAAGTTGACGCCAGTGCAACAAGGAGTTGGTCGGTCAGGAAGATAAACTTCCCGAAAAAGAGCGAGGATTTTAGAGAAACGTACTCAAGGTTGCAACCTCTACTTCGATAACTCTGCAAAAGAAAGAACATTCTCCTCAGAAATCCACAATAAAAAATAAAAAAATTAATTATTTCAGGAAGATATCACCTTGACTAGATTACGCTGTCGCACAACCTCGAATAAGGCGACTCCGGTCGCAACTGACACATTTAGACTGCTCAGCTCACCCGACATCGGAATTGATAGCAAGTAATCACAAGATTCTCGAGTAAGCCGACGAAGGCCTGACCCCTCAGAGCCCATGACCACGGCCAATGCGCCAGTAACGTTCTCGCTAAAAAAGGTCTCATGAGCCTCTCCATCTGCTCCCACAATCCAGACACCTGCACTCTTCAGCGTTTGCAAACATCTTACAAGATTGGTAACCGCCACTACTGGCACAACTTCAGCGGCCCCACACGCAACCTTCCTGACCGTTGAATTGATTGGCGCCGATTTATTCTTCGGCACAATCACAGCGTCAACACCAGCGGCGTCAGCAGTGCGAAGGCAAGCCCCGAGATTATGAGGATCTGTCACCCCATCCAACACCAAAAGCAGCGGCAAGCCAGACGCGTGTTGCACAGCGTGATAAAGTTCTTTTTCGCTCATCAAACCGAAACCAGACGCGCACAACGCAACAACACCCTGATGAACTCCAGAGACAAGCTGATCCAATTGTCGTGTCTCCGCCCGCTCGATAACAACCCCTTGCGCTAGTGCTAGCTCCTCAATTTTTAACCGAGATTTGTCAGATCTGTTGACCGCGATGAGAAGGCGAGAAATCTGATCAGGTCTTTTCTCGAGTAAATTAAGAATCGCATGCGTACCAAACACCCACTCAAGATCTTTACTCATCGCATACATTTCCAAACACAGCATCGTGTCGCATTATTTTATGATTTTCAGTATTTCAAAAATACAGAGTTAAGTAGTAGCTTGACCCTCTTTTGATGTCATCTTTTTCTTTTTCTTTTTCTTTTTACCTGGTTTCTTAGAAATTTTTTGATTAACTTTTAACTGACGCTCCTTCTTTTTCCCCGCCACCCCCTTTTTCTTTTTGCTCTTAACTGGCATTTCTCGGGCCGTGCCTGCACCCGACAATTGCAAATCAATTTTAAGATCATCAAGGTCAACACGAGCAACCGTTACCTCAAGCGCGTCACCTAACCGGTATATTTTCCCACTCCTTTCTCCCTCCAAGGTGTGGTGAACAGGATCAAAACGGTAATAATCGTTGCTCAGCTCGGAGATATGAATAAGCCCCTCAACAAAAATATCGTTTAATTCTACGAATAAACCGAAACTGGTTACTGAAACAACAGTGCCACAAAATTCGTCCCCGATTTTATTTTGCATGTAATCGCATTTCAGCCAATCGATGACACCATAAGCCGCCGCATCAGCTCTGCGCTCGAAGGTCGAACAAGATTCTCCCAACCCTATCATTGCTTTTTGATCGTATGGATAAATCTCTTTTATAGATATCTTGCTGGCGCCAGAGCTCTTTCGAACATTGTCGCTCTTACTATTTCGCACCAAGTAACGAATTGCTCTATGAATCAATAAATCGGGATAGCGCCGTATTGGTGATGTAAAGTGAGCATATGCCTCATATCCGAGACCAAAATGACCGACATTGTCGGGCTGATAAACTGCTTGCATCATTGAGCGGATAAGCATGGTTTGAATCAAATTGTAATCTGCGCGCCCAGATATCGTCTTTAAAACTGATTGATAGTCCCTTGGATTTGGCTTTTCACCGCCACCAAGCGCTACACCCATTTCTTTCAAAAACAGGCGCAAATTCTCTAACTTATCGGGGTTTGGACCCTCATGAACTCTGTAAAGTGCTGGCAGCTTTGACTTAGTCAGCAGCTCTGCAGCCGCGACGTTCGCGCGAAGCATGCACTCTTCAATGAGCCTGTGTGCGTTGTTTCTTTCTACGGGAACGATTTCGCGAATTTTACGATTCTCACCAAAAACAATCCGAGTCTCCACCGTATCGAAATCCATTGCGCCGCTATTCTGCCGGAACCGCTGAAGAACATGGAAAAGCGAATCTAGTCGTTCTATGTGAGGAACCAACTCGGAGTACTTACTGCGGACTTTAAGTCGATGTTTTTCCCTAACTTCAGACTCGGGCGAATCCAAAACTGTTGCGACCTCATCGTATGTTAGCCGACCGTGCGAGTGAATTACCGCCTCGTAGAACACGCTGCTCAGAGACTCACCTGCTGCGGTAATAGCCAGTTCGCATACTAGCACCAAACGATCAACTCCCGGTTTGAGGGAGCAAAGTCCGTTTGAGAGTTTTTCCGGAAGCATTGGTACAACATGTCCCGGAAAATAAACTGAACTTCCCCTCTTCACTGCATCATTATCCAGCGGGCTGTCGGGAGCTACATAATGGGCAACATCAGCAATCGCGACAAAAAGTGACCAGCCCCCCTCATTCCCATTTTTTACGAAGACTGCGTCGTCAAAATCCTTAGCATCTTCACCGTCAATAGTAATAAAAGGGAGCTCTCTTAGATCAAATCTTCCTCGCAAATCATCTTCTGTTATCTCTTTGCCTAAACTTTTAGCTTGCCGAATAGCTTCAACACTAAATTCACTAGGGATCTCGTGGGTACGCAGCGCCACCTCAACTTCAACGCCAGGCGCAGCCCTATCTCCCAACACCTCTGTAATACGACCAACCGCTTTTCGATTTTTTTCCGGATAAGAAATGATTTCAGCAACAACGAACTCACCTTCGCCAGTGCCAATAGAAGGCTTCTTCGGAATCAAAATTTCGTGATTGATTCGTTTGCTTTCTGGAACTAAGAATCCATAACCATTTTCGTAATGATATCGACCAACTATTTCACGATAGCGTCGATTCAGCACCTCTACAACAGCAGCTTCCTTTCGGCCACGGCGATCAATACCCGAGACTCTTACAAGCACCTCGTCGCCGTCAAAGAGCCTCCCCATTTCTCGGGCCCCGAGAAAAAAGTCTTCGCCTCCTTTTTCAGGAATAAAATACCCGAACCCATCTCTGTTACCTTGTACTTTTCCTTTTACGAGGTCCATGCTTGCCGCCAACCCGTAAAGACCCCTCCTGTTAATAACAATCTGGCCATCGCGACTCATCGCTATGAGGCGCCGACGAATCGCCTCAACTGCCTCTACCGTTTCTAGTGCCAGTTTTGAACAAATTTCGGTATGAGTTATCGGATGACCAATCTCGGCAAGAAAATCTAACAGAAATTCCCGACTCGGCACTGGGTTGGCGTAATTTTCGGCCTCTCTTTCAGCGTGGGGGTCTGTATTACGAGGAGAAGGGCGGTCTGAGGAATTAGGCATAGTAGGATTTTAGCTCACAGAAAGAATTCATTATACACGCCATAGACCTGCCCTGCTCCCCAAACTCAACAGTCATGACTTCTCTATTTTTCTGCAGCAGGTAGGATTGAATCGGCTAGCGTCGTCTCGATAATCCACTTCATCTCCCTTGCTAATTCCTTGTAAAACTTCCTTGACGGAGAAGTGTTTCGCCAAACAAGGGCATGATTGCGAACCATTTTGATGCCAACAACATCTGCTAGTCTCAGCTCTTGCTCATCTCGGATTTCTGACATTGCATATAACGCTGGGAGAAATGCGACCCCCATTCCCATGACAACCATCTGACGGAGCGTATCCAAGCTAGTCCCCTCATAATCTCGACGAACCACAGCACCCACCCTTTCACACAGCTCGGTGATTTGGCGATTAAACAAGTGATTTTCTCCGATAGTTAGAACGGGTTCAGCGTACAAATCGCGACGGTTAATACATTCTTTTTTAGCCAATCGATGATCCTTTGCCAACGCAAGTTTCAGCGGCTCTCTGAAAAGCGGCGTAACAACGAGCTCGTTCGACATTACCGGCAAAGTCGTAAGAATCAGATCATGCTGGCCATTTATAAGACCAGTTTCGAGCTCAACCGGTACTTCCTCTCGAACATACAGTTTAAGTTGGCTATAGCGCCCATGAATTGGGTTGAGCACATGCGGGAGCAAGTAAGGCCCAAGCGTGGGCGTTACTCCCAAGCGAAACGTGCCCATCCCGCCCCCAGACAACAAGGCCGCCTGAGTCATAAAACCCTGAGCTTCCTCTAATACGCGTCTTGCACTTGGGAGCATTTCTCTTGCCTCAGGCGTAATGCTTATACCTTTATTACTGCGCTCAAATAATTGAAATTTTAAAGCCTTTTCCATTATTGCAATTTGGTTACTGATCGTCGGCTGCGTCAAATTTAACCGCACTGCGGCCCGCCTAAAGCTGCCGTATTCAGCGACGGCAGCAAAATACTGTAACTGTTTTAATGATAGACTTTGCAAATTGTCCATACGCCTCCCCCTCTCTTATTTGTTATCGCAAGCTTTTAAAGCTTGTTATAGCTAAAATCTATAACGAAATACTCATATACATAATATTATTATCATACATCACTATGTAAACTATAATTGTCACAGATCGAAGCGAGATCCGTTTAGCTGGGAAGAGTCGTTGAGGCTTTTATCATAGGCAATACCCGAACCATTGATTTAATCTCTACCGGCGAAAAAACACAATTGTTGCCGCTCGCATTATGAGCTCGAACACTAACTTTGAACTTTTTAACGTACTCTAAATAGACAAATTACTTAATTCAGGTGAAATTTTATGCTCAGCGTGAGTCCGCACAACCTAAAAGGTGATATCTATGGCGGATTAACAGCCGCGGTTGTAGCCCTGCCCTTAGCCCTCGCCTTCGGAGAAGCATCAGGTGCTGGCCCGATTGCTGGACTTTACGGTGCGATCTTCGTGGGTTTTTTTGCAGCTCTGTTTGGCGGAACTCCATCCCAAGTCTCTGGCCCAACTGGGCCAATGATAGTTGTTTTTGCTGGCATCTATAGTGCGCTTAATGGTGAACCTGGACTCGTTTTTGCCACGGTAATTCTCGCTGGTTTGCTACAAGCCATTTTTGGAATTTTCAGACTAGGCCAATATATAAGACTTGTACCTTACCCCGTAGTGTCAGGTTTTATGACCGGTATCGGCTGCATCATAATCGCGCTCCAAGCAAGCCGTCTATTTGGTCACGAACCGACAGGCACCGGAACTATCCCAGCAATTTCAGCTATACCGAACGCCATCGCAGACCCAAATGTAATTGCGCTAGGCCTGGGACTGTTGACCTTGATAATTGTGTTTAGCTGGCCCAAAAACTTAGGGAAATTTGTCCCGCCCCCTTTAGCTGCCCTTATTATTGGTACTGTGTTAAGCGAATTGATCGTTGGTGCTCCCGTTTTGGGGGATATCCCTACCGGGATGCCCTCATTTATTTTGCCTGCGATAGAGCGAGGGACGGCAATGATAGTTTTTGAAGCTGCGCTCGTGTTAGCTCTTCTTGGCTCTCTCGACAGCCTACTAACATCCCTTGTTGCCGACAACATGACACGAACCAAACACGATTCGAATCAGGAACTGATCGGCCAAGGAGTAGGAAATATTTTCGCAGGATTTTTTGGTGGCATTCCAGGCGCCGGAGCTACTATGCGAACCGTCGTTAATATTCGAACAGGCGGACGGACGAAGCTGTCTGGCATGTTACACAGTTTGTTCCTCCTCTCTATCGTAATTCTTTTGGCGCCCCTCGCTTCTAAGATTCCGCATGCAGTGCTAGCTGGAATTTTAGTCAAAACAGGTTACGACATTATTGACTTCACTTATTTACGCCGAGCGCATCGAGGCCCTCGTTGGGATTTAGCCCTTATGCTCGTCGTTCTGATCCTAACAATTTTTGTCGACCTTATTACTGCCGTTATTGTCGGAGTTGTACTTGCCTCTCTCGCCTTTGTTAAGCAAATGTCTGACTTACAGTTAGCAGAGCTGGATGGGTCAGTTGACAACATATCGGGCGATCTTTCCGAAGAAGAGGAGAGTCTTTTAAAAACAATCAAGAATCAACTGATGTTTTTTGAATTCTCAGGACCACTGAGCTTTGGGGCCGCAAGCGATTTGGTCCATCAAATGCGCCAATTCTCTAAAGACAGAAGTGCTTTAATTTTAGATTTCAGTCGTGTTCCCTTCATAGATGCATCGGCAGCTCGCGCCATGGAAACGATAAGTTGCGACGCACAAACGATGAAGAAGCCACTCTATATTTTCGGTATGAACGCAAAGGTACGACAAGTTCTGCGAGATCTCGAAGCAGATTGCTGCCTTAAAGATGAAATGTTTTTTCAAGAACGCAGCACTGCGATTTCCGTTGCCCATGAATATATAGTTGAAGCAAAGCAACACGGGGGATAAGACGAGACGCATAAAAAAGCCGGCTGCATTTCTTACAGTCGGCTTTTATTATTAACGATTTGGAATATTTTGAGATTAAAGTTCGAAGTCCATAGAGTAACCGACAACAAACTTCATTTCGTCGTTGTCTCTCGCCGGCATGCTCGCATAGTCTTCCACACCGTCACCATTGTCATCATCACCTAAGGTCGTCGTCGTAATCATTGCAGAGAAGCCGTCCTTCGCAATACTGACATTGAAATCCCAGTAATCGTCAGTCGCGCCGTTAAATGAGTACATGAAATCTCCTTCATGGAATCCGGCATGCAAACCGATCTCCGCCCCACTAGCTAATGGAATTACATAATCAAGGGAGGTATAGGACGCTTTAGCGAACCCAAAATCTTCGCCTGGACCTTCGTCTGGCTCAGCATTGGCTAAAAGTGAGAGGCCAAAGCTGAAATTTCCGACAGCAATTGACCCGTAAATTTCTCCAAAATCATACCCGGCATTCTCATCGTAATTATAGTAGAGGTATCCTATGTCATAACTGAAACCGCTGGCCTCCCCACTGAAACCGAAATACATATCGTGCTCGTAGGAATAGGCATCGTCTGCGTCATACGAAACATTAGACGCCCAAGTTCCAAGATAAAAACCACTGTCACTGGCGTAATCGATACCGCCAGAAATGGCACCTTCGTTAATCGATTGTGTAAGACCGCGCCAAATATAATTGTTGCTAGCTCCAAAATTAGCAGACCATTCATCTGCGAGGGTCGTCCCCGATGAAGCGAGGATTCCAGTAATAGCAAGTGCGGCAATTCTAGTTTTCATATTATAAAAGTCCCTTGAAAAAATTAAATTAACGACAAAATGTGTCCCCGATAAAGACTAAGCAAAAACTAAGCCAACTTTGTAACGTCGGAAGAGCTTATAGTTATGACGACCGCGAACAAAACGAGTTGACGTTTTTTAATGGAATTCCGCCCTGTATTGGTGCATGTGTTTGGGCGCACGCCCTTCACTAGCGCAAATTTTTCGAAACTTAATATTTACCCTAACTGAAAGCTAACGTTCGAACGACAATTCTTTCAAGCCTTTGTAAATCTGATAAATCGACAAATACAAATCTGTTATGCGACAAAACGTCGCATAACAAATATTATGTTTTAAAAAAAATCGAATTGTGATAACACTGTTAAGGAAGAGGTTAGATTTAGCAGTTTAGTTGTTAACCTTAGCGATAAAAGAATCATTGCTATCCCAAAGGTCAAAAACAACGACACTCCGATCTTTGTACTACTATCCTGTTAGGCTTTCCTCATCTCAAAGGCATTCAAAATCAAAGCAAACTTCACGCAAAAGTATTGGACTAACTTTAAATCAAGGATGAAGCAATGAAAAAAAAATTATTAATATCCATTCCCATCGTATTGTGTTTTTTTCCGTTTTTAAGCCAGGCGCAACAAATGATACCCGCTGGCGCAGTTGTCAGGACGCTTAATTGCACTATTGATCAGGGCTTTACGTTCGATGAAGTGGTTGAACGCGCGCGAAACTTAGACCGCGATGACAGCTCAGCACAATCGGTTTTTATGCGCAGACCTATTTACACCACGGCTGAATATCAAGAAACTTGGGACGTCCAAATCGCAGCTTATTATCCCAGCTATTCAGAAATGTTGGAAAGACGCAGTGCTGCAGGTAATACCCGTGGACGACTACCGCTAACTTGCGGGAATCCGTCTGTAGTCAGGGCGATTACCGGCCACCAAAGTGAAGCATATCAAGACGCACAGCCTGATCGTTCCACGATGCTTACCCGATTCTGCTCTATGCGCCCCGGAACCAATATAAACCATTCGTACAATCGGATTAAAACCGCCTCGCAAAGCTATGCCGACGCTGGTAGTGATGAACTCGTTCAGATGTACATTCCGGGTTTAGGTGGACCGCAAAATCCAGGTTACGACTTTATTCTCGCAGAAGTTGGCTCATCCATGGAAAAAATACACGAAAGGCTGGATTTAACTAGAGAGGGATTGCGATTAGTTACAAGTTCAAATTCAACGAGCCCTTTTTCATGCAATCGCCCTGCTCTCTGGACTACGACAGCTATTTATAGAAGCAATGGTTAAAAACCTAATGAACACTGAGGAACCTAAAATGAAAAATCATACTTTTATCATCACGGTAATCGCGGCCTTTTTAACTTCGGCTACTACTTTTGCCCAAAGTCAAAATACTATAACGCGCTCTCGAGCCTGCACAATTAATCCTGGATACTCGATGAATGATGTAGTCTCAATATCTCGCGATTTCTCATTCAATGAAGACTCGGCACCGAACGCAGTATTTTTTCGCGAGCCCACGGCCTATGCCACTAATACGCCTCCTGACTGGGATTTCATTATGGTCCAATACTACAGCGGCTATGCGGACTTAGTGTCAAAACGTTCAGTTCAAAGAAATCGCGATGCAGCCCGCAATGGAATTACCTTCGACGATCTTGCGTCGTGCAGCGCCACAGGCAGAATATCTGACGTCTACGTCGGCAATCAAGAAACTACATTCGATGATACTGAAGCAACATTAATGACAACACGTAGATGTGAACTCAACGGAGAGACAACAGTTCAGGATGCGGTCGCGGTTGCTGAAACGATGGGCTCAAATCTTGAGGCTTATTCAGCGGTGAGTGCTCGTCGATATGGCGGTCCGCGAATTACAAACGGAAGCCAAATTAGTATGTCTTTCGTTTATTCAGATCCCCAAGATTTTGGCGCTACTTTGGATGGCATGAAGGGTGGAACAATAAATCCAAACGAGGGTTTAGGCGGCGGAACGCCGATGACCTGCGAGATTGGCACCCTGTGGGTATCTCACCGAATTTATGCCGCAAACAACTAAAAGGTTGTGATAGGTTGTCATCGAAGTGATGGCAACCTTAATCTAAGGGTTTTCTATACCGATAATGTGAGCCATTAGCTTGAACATTGACCAACAAAAAAATAGGATCTTATATGAAACGTTTTAAACTTATTACTACAACTGCAATTGGCCTCTCGGTCTTGGCTAGAATTGCAATAGGCCAGGAAATTCCTGAGTCAGGGCTCTACGTTACAACTGCATGTCAAATCCATGACGGCTACAACTTTCAGCAGGTCGTAGACGAGGAAAAAATGGCAGAAAATTCAAACTTCTCGCCTAATCGCACTTTTTTTCGACAGAGCATTTCAGGTGTAGGGCAACCAGCGAATTCATTTATAAGGGTTGTTTCTTGGCGCAATCTTGAGCATTGGGCTGAAGATGTTGGGACCGATAATCGAACGACTCAGGAAATGTATGTTTGTGACGATTCGAACCGCAGATTTTGGAGAAACTGGCAGGTCGGAGAAGGTGCGCGTCCCTACCAAAATCTAGAGGGTGATCAGTCTCTAGTCACAGCCCGTATGTGCAATTTAAATAGCGGTTATTCGATTGAAGACGTATATCACCGCGCCTTATCCATCAACGAACGTTACCGAGCAAATGGTGACGCCAGCGCAATGCAAATTTCTCAACTATTTCTGGGAGGCTCGCCGTCCGTTCAAGGCGGTTCACAAATAATAATTAGAGTGATCGGAGAATCTCCGGCAGGGCTCGCCAAGAGAATTGACAGCGGCTCGAATAATACGGTCGGGCCTAACGACATGATGGCCTGCTCTGACCGCAACCTTTACAATAGTCATATTGTTAATTAGAACGTTTCTTAACCTATGATTAAAGTTTCAAAACTAGCGAAGTACTTTTTCGTCGACAAGCTGATTTATCACTCAATTGATATCAGCTTATATCAAGTCTCAGTTGTTCTTGAAGGTCAAGAACACTATGTAACCGATGATAAGGGAAAAGTGCTTCGCTCTTTTAAATTAATAGAGCTTCAGAAAACCTTAAGCGGGGTTAAGGCAAAAGAAACGGTCTTGCGCCATGAAAGCGCGTACGATGAAATGATAGGCGGCCCAGAAAAAATCTCACCCAACACACTAGAAGTTCCATTGGGCGACAATCAGCTCTACTGATAATTTTTGAGTTAGCTTGAAACGTAAAGGTAAAATTCCTCTCGAAAATCATCTTGCAGTTCTTATCATTGGATGAAGGGGCGGCGCGGTACCAATTTTTATCTGACCCATCGTCTCAAAACCGTAGCGCATGTAAAGTGACATATTCCGAGGGTTTGAGGACTCAAGGTACGCCGGCAGTCCGTCCTTATCAACAGCTTCAATTGCCCGTTTCATCAATTGCGAACCTATCCCCTCACCCTGATACGCCGGGTCGACAGCAATTAGTGGTAAATACCAACAGTCCTCTTTCGGGTGGTATTCCTCCAGCGCTTCCAAAATAGCAAATAGATCCTCATGACGCTCTGGATCAACATTTTTCTCTATTTGCGCTACAAACGCTTCTTCATCAGCTTCAACGCCCGGAGGCAACCAAAGAGCTGCTCCTGAGAAGTTTTCAGCAATAAACGCCGTTTTACTGTCTATTGCGTTGCCACCATAAGCATTGAATGCCTGTGTAAATAAAAGATAGTTGCTAGCCTCAGGACAAATCCAACGGACGAACGGATCCGATGCAAACCCCAATAAGATGGTCTCGAGAACTTTCTGCCGGTCTTTTTCTTTTGCTACAAAAGTTTCAGGGATCACTGCTTTGCTCCTTTACATTTAACCTTTAAAAAACAAGAATACCGCAACTTTATTCCGTCGCAACGTAATCTTTTGAAACACCATTTAATCCCACCACAAACTAAATTACTCATCAAAAAACCTTCATGCTCTGCAGCATTAATTCCTCTTTAAAAATCTTTTATCCTGCTCAAGGGTCGTAAACTCTGTATCCAACAAGTGGAAACGTTGAGCCATCATTTCTCTCATCTCTGGATGTGTAAAAATATAAAATCTATTTTCTAATAAACTTTCAATTGTCCATTCAGCGACTAAGTTAGGGTCTAATCCATTCTCTATCGCGGTGGCGACTTGCTTCCAAAGACCACTTGCAGCGTCCCCTTGCTGCCCAAGTTTGTCGAGTGAATTTCCGAAACTTACAGAAGGTTTATTTCTTCCTGTATTATGAATATCAGTCCTCACCCAGGCTGGGCATAAAACGCTGACGCCAATATTATCTTTTTCAAGGTCTTGCTTAATCGTTTCGCTGTAACCAACGACCGCAAATTTCGTCGCGTTGTAAGGAGACATTGCGGGAGCAGCTAAGTGACCTGCCATCGAGGCTGTATTAATGATGTGTCCCCCTTCTCCGTGGGCCTGAATTAGAGGCACAAAGGTTTCTACGCCATACACTACTCCCATCAAGTTTATGTCAACTATCCATCGCCAATCGTTAAGTGGAATCTCTCCGGGCTTTCCTGCTAAGGTTACACCAGCATTATTAACTAAAACATGCACCTTCCCGAACCGATCAACTGTCTCAAGCGCCGCTTCCTTGACTGACTCGCAGTCAGCGACATCACAATATGTTGTTTCAACAACTAAACCTTGCCCTGACAGCAATTTTTTTGCTTGATCTAGACGCTGAAGATCTAAATCAGCCAACATAACCTTAGCTTTGCGCTCTGCTAATCGCCGCCCAAGAGCCAACCCAATACCTGAGCCGCCACCAGTAATAAACACCACTTTATTTTCGATCGAATCCAATTGAAATCTCCTTAACCCAAAAAATAATCTAAAGTTGCGTATCGAACTGCGTTTGCCCTTGAGCAAAACACTCGAACTCTAGAAACTTAAAACACAACTGGCGAAACCAGCGCCTTAAAGGAGCAAAAGCGCCTCAACATATAACCCTGAGATTATTTAACTTCACCGCACCACCAAAAAACATTGCAAATCTTTGCTATAACTCAATTCTTGCTGCGCTTCCTTGATTTATGCTGCCCAGATACAAATACCCTTCGCGCTCTCTCACCGACGTCACAAAATTATATTTCTCACTCTCAAGCGAAATTTCACACTTTACATTGCCGGAAAAATCAAGAGCCATTATTCTAATAATCTTTTCTTGTTTACCCTTCAGGAGCTGCGGCGCCCTGGCATAAAGCCAACGAAGCCAATATGGTGCCGCCCAAAGCTTTCTGAGAGCTTTACTTGTTGAGAGAACCATTGCTACCCAAACTAAATTATCAGACCCCAAATTAATATTGTCGGGGAGGCCTGGTAACTTCTCAAAAAATACGTCACTGGTTCCCTTTAATTCACCTTCTAACCAATAACGAGAAATTCGAGCACGGCCGGTCTCGGCAACTAAAACAAATTTCTCATCAGGCGACAAAACGACACCATTGGCAAAATAAAGGCCATCCATCAATTTCTCTATTCCGCCACTAGGTGACCATTTTAGTAAAACGCCACTGGGAATACCCTCACTGACATCCTTTGAAGAGTCACCAATTTTAAATCGCGAAGTCGAACTAGAAAAAAAAACGGTACCACTGTTGCTAACTGCGCAATTATTACAAAAAGAAAGATCAATATTGGGAGTTTCAGAAAGATTCTCAATTCTCTTAGAATCGAAGCTAAACCTCAGAAGCCCTTTTTCCGCGTCGCATATAATGAGTTGGCCACTCGGAGAAATCTCCATCCCTAGGGGCCTCCCACCTGTATTGACTAACTCTGAACAATTTTCAAAATCTTCGTCTATTAATATAATACGACCATCATCGAGACCCGTAACAAATTTCCCGTCCGAAAGAGGCAGAACGTCCTCTGGGCCTTTACCAGGCATTTTGCAAATTGTTATATCCTCTAGGCCCATTTCTCTGCGTTCCAGTAAAAAACGAATTAATTCAAGACCGCTGCGGCCTTTATTTGTATCCACAAAGATTTTCCGGGCACGATCTTTAGCTGCTCTATAGATTTCCGGCTTATCCTCGCCACAAGTTGCTCTGACTTTACCCTTACCCTAACTAAACTCATTGCAGTATTTTGATCTTTGGAAAGCTCAACAACCTCCGCAGGTAATTGATTCAAAATACTGCTCTGACTTTGAGGGGTTTCAATCAGGCTTACATCTTTTGCTAAGATTCTGACTCGAATCTTTGCTCCAACTACCGTACCAGCTTTTGGTATGAATAAGTCACCACATCCGGTCGTTACGGTCGAGAGCTCCCAATTTTCGTCCCACGCCGAGATATCGCCATCAAACACAACACCAACTTCATCACTCAGCCCTATGAGCGAATTTTCACTTGCGAATACTGAGTTTGGCGGCCCCTTTTCAACGATCCGCCCCTGCTTGAAAACCAAAACATTGTCAGCTAGACGCGCGATCTCCTCAACCGAATGACTAACATAAAGAATCGGGATGTCGAAGTGCTTACTGATCCTCTCTAAGTAGGGGAGAATTTCTCTCTTCCTTCTTTCATCCAAAGACGCTAAAGGTTCGTCCATCAATAAAATACCAGGCTGCTGCAGCAGCGATCTAGCAATCGATACACGCTGACGCTCGCCGCCCGATAATTGATCTGGAAAAACATCCAATACATTTTCGATACCAAGAATCAATAATACTTTTTCATAGAGGCCTTTTATTGACGTCTTTTTATTTCGGCGCAGCGCATATTCTATATTTTTTTCCACTGTCAAGTGCGGCAACAAACCATCTTCCTGGAATACATAGCCAATCGACCGCTGGTGAGTAGGGATAAAGATTTCATCATTCTGCCAAACCTCATCATTAAACTTCACAACAGCCGAACCTAATCTTGTTAGACCTGCTATGCAACGCAAAAAAGTTGTTTTGCCAGAACCTGACTCTCCAAAAATTCCAACAACACCTGGCACAGATAAACTTGCGTCAATATCTAATGAAAAGTCGCGTTGAATATTTTCCCCCTGTGTCAGTCGCACCTTTATCAAGGTCGATCGCTTTTTTTTCAGCATCTCTATCATATGGAAATACCAAAACTTGTTTTTGCGCGGCTACTTGCCTTTTGGTAAGAATACAAGCTGAGCAACGTAAAAAACGAGAACAAAATCATCGCAGCAGCCAACGTATGAGCCTGATCATACGCTAAGGCCTCGACGTGATCGTACATTTGAACGGAAACAACCCGAGTTTCGTTTGGAATATTGCCGCCGATCATCAAGACCACCCCAAATTCGCCAATCGTATGCGCAAAACCTAAAATCGTTGCCGTTAAAAAACCTGGCTTCGCCAAAGGAAGAGCAACGGTCATGAATCGATCAAAGGGACCTGCACCCAAAATTGCTGCTATTTCTAGGGGCCTATTTCCTATCGATTGGAATGCAACTTGGATAGGCTGAACAACAAACGGTAATGAGTAAAAACACGAACCCACCACTAAGCCCCAAAAGGTAAATGGTAGGGTTCCCAATCCCAAGGCAACTGTAACTTGACCGAGATAACCATTTGGTCCCATAGCTAGCAACAAATAAAACCCTAGCACGGTCGGAGGCAAAACGAGAGGCAGTGCAACGACGGCACCAACGGGCGCCGTCCACTTGGACTTACTGCGAGCTAACCACCAAGCGAGAGGGGTTCCAAGGATAAGAAGAATGAGCGTAACGCAGGATGCCAACTCCAGAGTCAATTTTATTGCTGCCATGTTTTCAGGCGTCAACATCTTAAGCATGCTCGACTACTTATGTTCCTATCCTTAAGGCTTGAAATAGCCGTATTCCTCAATTGTATTTCTCACGTAACTGCTCCTCATGAATAACATTAACTCTCGCGTCGCCTCGATCGCCTCAGAACTTTTTAATATTACCGCGTCTTGCAAAATTGGTTCATACATACTTGGCGGGATCAACCACGAAGAGGCATTCTTGACCTTTCCATCACCAATGATCTGCGACAAAGAAACAAATCCTAAGTCGACATTTTGTGTCGCAATGAACTGGTATGTTTGTGCGACATTTTCCCCATTAACCCATGCATGATTTCTACTTTTCCTAACATTCAATCGCTCCAACACCTCTTGTGCCGCAATACCATAAGGCGCCACTCGGGGATTCGCAAAAGCTAGGGTATCGTAATTTCCGGTTAATAATCGCTCTTCATTATTATCGACAAATTGGTCTATTGATGACCAGAGAACCAACCTTCCAATAGCGTACGTAAACCGTGAGCCATCAAGAACGAGACCAGCCTTTTCCAATGCCTGAGGTTTAGATTGATCAGCGGAAAAAAATGCTGAAAATGGGGCTCCATTGATAATTTGGGAAGCAAACCGACCGGAAGAACCGAAAGAAAGGTTCACTATATTTCCGGTTTTTTTTTCGAATTCCGCTACAATATTTTTCATCGGTGTGCTGAAATTTGACGCCACAGCAACGTTTATCTCAGCAGCAAAATTCATAGAACAAGAGTATATAAAAACAAGAAACAACGCTGTCTTTTTCAGATTGCTCACTTTTTCGCTATTTCTATTGGAACTGGATAGGATGCGAGCTTATCCTAATCCGACTTTCCATATAAGTTATCTCTTCATTATCAATATGCCGGAACCAATGCGGAGTCCCTGGCTGCAACACCAGTACATCTCCAGCCTTCACTTTCCTTACCAGGCCGCCTTGGATACCATTTTCAGTTCTAACAATATTTTCATTACTCGAGTCTGCTAAAGGCAACACCAACTTACCGCCTGTTACAAATTCTCCACTTCCTTCTAAAATTCGGTAAATCTCCATACTCCAAGGGTGAAATATTGCAAACTGCTTTACACCACTGCTACGTCTCCGCACAGAAACACCTGGAGCAATCGACACCGACCACCCGCCAGCAGAGGCCGAACTAGAGGCCCGCTCATTTAATAACGACTCTATTTCCTCCCCCGACAAATACACCGCAGCGGGCGCCGATCCATCGAGTGATTGTGCATTAAGCACCCCAGTAAGAAAAATATTCAAACCGCCGAGTAATGTCGTCACAATTAACTTTTTATGCAAATCTCTCATCAAATCTCTCTCCTCGGCTTCATGCCGTTTGATCGATAACTTACTAATTTAAATCGTAACAGAAAGAACCGTTACACAGAATATTTCTTTAAATTTAACTCGCGTTATTCAATCACTCATCGATATTGAAACGCTCCTTCGTAGCGGGTCGATAGCCTGCTCAATTTTTCCAAGAAGAGCCGTCGGCAATTCTGGGTTCTCACTTATAAAATTCACAGCTATATCGAGCGCATCAGGAGAATTATGACCTTCAAAAATTGCGTTGAGCCACTGACTCGGAAAAAAAATGTCGCCGGTCCTTTGGATTTCTGTGAGTAAATCTAACCCACCCGCTATATGGACAACTGACTCAGCCGCGCGGCTCGGATGGTGAATATACCGAAGTCCTGCAGTTACCCATGCCTCTCGCTCTCTGTTTGGGTAGTCTCTCAGCGAATCAACAAATTCCGCGCGTATTTTTAGGTTCGACGAGAGAGCTGGAAGAAGGAAATTAAAGCGCGCTTTCCGGTCGCCATTAGTAATGAGCTCAGCCTGTTCTGTAAGTATTGACTCTGACTTATCTGGATCTAAAACCGCTAACCTCATGGATAATGATATTTGGTCTCGCTCAGACAAAGGGAGATTTCTTACCTCCAATTTTTTTGACCAAAGATCAAATAGCTTTCTTTTCCCAACGCCAGTCGAAGCAAGCGATCTGTACATCTGGAAAAAACTCGCCCTAGCAGTCTTTGACAATTCACCTTCTGCACTATTTGATTTCGACCATAACAAAGCCTCAAGATCGGGAAGAAACTTTTGCTGAGAATTCACGTCAAGATATTTTATAAAACACTCTTGAAGGTATTCTAATAATGTTGCGAGCAACACCTCATCTTTTTCGACTCCTATCGCGCGTAGCAAACTCGACAAAAACCTTTCAGGATTTAGTCTATTCAGTAAAACTTGCTCCCAGAGGCTAATCCACACCGCTCCCCTTAACAAGTCGACTTCAACTAAGTCAACATTTTCAAGTAAAAAATTCAGGCTTTCCGTATCAAGCAGAAACTGTCCGTATTCAAAACCGCTCCCGTTAGGAATAACAAAATCAATATCGCCAGGATCGTCAATTTTATGTGTCTTTTTAATCATATTTATGATCTGAGAAGAAGTCGAAATTTTACCTTCTCTCATCATTCCATAAGTTACTGTTAAAGACTGTTCCCAAGTCCTATCCTTTTTCAACGGGTCTTTTTGAATTAGCTCCACACCTCGATCGGTCCTACTCACCGAAATGATGGGCAAACCCGCCTGCTCAACCCAATCGTGATTCCAGGTCTTAAGATTCTGGCCACTATCCTCTGCAAGAATTTCGATTAAGTCAGTCCAACTAGCACTACCGAACGAATACTTTTCGAGGTACTGAACCAATCCTTGTCGCAGTTGTTCAGCACCGATCCGCGTCTCTAAATGACGCATTACTATCGGAGCCTTTTGATAAATAATTGGACCATAAAGAGATCCTGCAAAATTGAGATTTTCTAAAGGCTGACTGATCGGGTTAGCCCCCCTTGTCCGATCAATTCGATACGCTGGTGGATAATGTGCGGTCAAGAATCTTAGGTTGTGATCTATTTCAGTAAAAAAAGGCTTTATTATTTTTGCAGATAGAAAATTTGCGAACACTTCTTTAGTCCAGACATCATTAAACCAACGCATAGTAACAAGATCGCCAAACCACATGTGGGCGGTCTCATGGGCAATTACAGCTGCTCGGCCCAGCAACTGATCCTGACTTGCAGAAGAGTCAAGCATCAAGCGAGATTCGCGGTAGAAGATACTCCCCGGATGCTCCATACCCCCATATTGAAAGTCAGGAATTAAAACGAAATCAAATTTCTGGAACGGATAATCGATTCCAGTGTATTCCTCCATCCAATTTAATGCCTGCGCATGCAATTGTATTAATTCAGACCGATTCGTTTTAACTTTTTCAGCGTCACCTTCCCGGTGATAAAATCGGAACTCACGACCGTTAACTATTTCTTTTTCCTCGAAGAACTCGCCAGCCGCAATTGAAAAAAGATACGTCGGAATTGGCTTTGTATCAGAAAATTCCCAAAAACCTCTACTATTCTTTTCATCTCTATTCACCACCGCCCCGTTTGTAATAACCGTCCAATTACGCGGAGCCTCAACACGCCATTTAACCGTTGCTTTAAGATCTGGTTGGTCGAAAACTGGTATAGAAAAATGAGCTCTGTCAGGCACAAATAACGTGTATAGGAAACTGTCGTCTCGATTTAAACCACCACTACCGACTTGATAACCGATCGATATTTCATTAAACCCATCTCGGACATCCTCTTCTCGAATCAGAATATGATCAAATTGTGACTCCCATGTCACCGCGGCTCCGTTCAACTTTAAACTCTCAACGTTTGATTTAGGGTCTTTAAAATCTAAGACTAAAAATTCAGTCCCACCTGCCTTCCAATTAAACTTAATCAAACTATGCCCCAAAACACTCATTAATTTATTTGAGGGCAGATCGAGCGAAACTTGATAACTTATGTTACTGAGAAGCGCACTTCTCTGATCGGCAAGCGCTTTAGAAATTCCTGACCGAATATCTGTGTCAAAATCTAATTTAGCGTACGAACGCTTCGGGGAATCACAAGCAACTACTCCACAAACCATGCTTATCGTCAGGTAGATCCTTACAAACCTGACCGATAGAAGCTTAATTTTTGATATAAACATATATGTGTCTCCGAAAAAACTAACTATTCGTGATTTACGTTCAATATTCCTGATAAAATTAATTTAAACACTATTTAGAAATAATTCACTTTTGATAGCGTCTAGCACAAATCTGTTTTTTTCTAGTTTAAAGGTTTATATGACTATAGAACAAAAAAACTCATTGTTAATTATCGGCGCAGGGATAAGTGGGCTGGCGGCTGCAAAAACCTTGAGAGAACATATCTCACCAAATGAACTGAGCATCGACATTGTTGAAAAATCCCGCGGCTTCGGCGGAAGGATGTCCTGTAGGAAAACAAAAATAGGCTCTTCATTACTGTTCTCTGACCATGGAGCCCAATTTTTTACGGCCCGAACAAAAGAATTTCAAGCTCTACTGACTCCATTGATTAAGTCTGAATTAATTCAAGAGTGGCGACCCAAGTTGGTAACACTGTCCGCTTCAAAAAAAGTTTATAAACGTGAGTGGTTTGAAAAACATTATATTTGTTGCAACGGGATGAATAGCTTGGCAAAACACCTTGTAAGCGAGCTAAAAACCAATGACGTAGTTATTAGAACAAACGCTCGTGTTAAAAACATCACAAGACTCAACGCCTCCCTAGAAAAAAGGCCATGGTACATTCAAATTGGGGAAGAGGAACAAAAACATGGTTACGATTGGATAATCTCATCAATTCCAGCACAACAGAATTTACAACTTTTTCATCAAACTCAACTAAACCCTAATTTAAATCTACAAAGTTTCAGCCACTGGCCTTGTTTTAGCTTAATGCTGGCACTGAAGCCACACTTCTCACTCCCTTTTGATGCTGCCGTTGTCAAGGAGTCACCGATTAGCTGGATAAGCAATAATTCGAGCAGACAAGAAAATAATTCAATCGATGGGCTCGTAATCCATTCTACAAACACCTGGGCTGAAAAAAATATAGAAAAAAACGACGAAGAAATTGCCGATATCTTGTTTGAAAATTTAACTAAAATTCTTATGACAATTGACAATTCGTACGAGAACTTAGCTAAAAATATCGATCATAGAGATGTACATCGTTGGGCTCATGCAAAAACGAAACACAAGGCAGGTAGCGATTTCTTAATTAACGAAAACCAAAGTCTCGGCTTCTGCGGAGACTGGTGCATAGGAAACCGAGTAGAAGACGCTTTTGTGAGTGGTAACAAACTTGGCGCGCACTTAGCGAAAATATTAGGGTAAATTATTTCGTTTCCTTCACCGAAAAATCATATTCACCCGAAGCTGATGCTCGGCCGTCGTTAAATTCTACTTCCCACTCAACCCGATACTCCCCACCCACTAACATCGGTCTGTAAATTTCGACCATGAGGTCGTCTTCGCCCATAGTGTGCAAGCCCCTGAGAGTGTAAGCACCTCCTGGGCCGAATAACTTGAGACTACTTAGTTCAACGTTGGGAAGAGATTTAAAGTACAACCGAAGGGTTCGAGGTATGCGATCTGTGATCGAGTCCGCCGCAGGCTCCGAGGCCAAAAGTGGAGACACGTTTTCACGCAAGCTACACCCAGTGAGCACAAAAACCAAAAATACAGTCACGACAACGTTCACTTGCGATATCGTGACGATCATCAAACGCTCCTTAAAAAGGCCGTAACTGGAATCAGCAAAATGTCAATAATCTAAGTTTAAAAGTATAAATTATAAAGCGATTGCAGAAATATTAAGCGTTTGTTAACGCGCTACGACGTTTTTTTTCTGCGTCGAGTTCTTTTGCAAACATGGCAAGTTTCATTCTAATTTCACTTTCATATAGCCGGTGGGTTTCCAACGCTTGACTCTGCGAAATCTCTTCAGCTGTTGGTTCAGTTATCAAAATCTTTTCCACTTGACCTTGCTTAACCATTTTCCTGACCCCACGGACCATTTCGATCCAATGACTTTTGAAACACCATTGAACCGCAACATATAGATACAATGTGCGTAAGTCAAACAATATCTAGTAGATTCAAACATGTAAAAGCAAAAAAATATTTTTCAACTCTTTGCCAAGAAGTTAGCTAACGAGTCGTGTCACTGCGTGAGCGGAATAAACTTATTAAAAAACTGCAACTTATAGACGATATTTAATTTTTTATCCGCTACCTGCAACGACAAAATCAAATTAAATTAAAATCTTCATCGTCGTAATAAACAAACTAGAATCCTAGGCAACGAATATACTACAGTTTAGTTTTTAAGATCCTTTTACGGGCACAAGGCGTCCTCTGCAACCACTCTATTAAGTATGTTCCTCGAATGATGTATCATGAAGATCGCCTTATTAAATTTGCCAATAGATAGTAAATTAAAAGTCATTGATCACTCTACGCAGCTTAAACTTTTATTTAATAACCGTAAAAGTTCATCGTGAATAATTTAAGAGGTCTGAAAAGATGAGAATCGGTATCGATCTTGGTGGAACTAAAATAGAGGGAATCTTACTATCACCACTCGGCACTATCGAAAAAAAAATTAGAGTAAACACCCCCACTGACACATATAAAGCGGTACTCATTACCGTCTGCGAACTTATACGCACCCTGCAAAAAGGTCAGACAAAGCCGCTCAAAGTCGGTATCGGTATGCCAGGTGCAATATCAAAATTCACTAATACAATTAAGAATTGCAATGCTATTCCCCTCAACAATCAGCCACTGCATACCGATGTAGAAAAACAACTCGGATACCCGGTTCGCCTTGAAAATGACGCAAATTGTTTTGCGATGTCAGAAGCGAATTACGGAGCAGGAAAAAAACACAACTCGGTTTTCGGCGTGATCCTAGGTACAGGCACCGGTGGTGGTTTCGTAATTGAAAAAAATGTAATCCAAGGTGCAAATGGTATCGCCGGCGAATGGGGACACAACCCAATTCCTGATTCCGCGAAAGAGCTAATCAAAGAAGCTCGAGTTTGTTACTGTGGTCGTACGAATTGCATTGAGACGATTTTGTCAGGAAGAGGCATTAGGCAGACCTATCTTGAAATTTCTGGGGAGGATATAGATGCGAAGAAAATTGCTGCACGAGCGACAGGCGGAGAACCGTTTGCAAAACAATGTTTGAACTTATATTGCAGTCAGCTTGCGCACTGCCTTGCATCTGTCGTCAATATATTAGACCCAGACATAATTGTATTAGGCGGTGGGCTATCCAATATTAAAGAGCTGTATGAGAAGGTTTTAGCTGAAATGTGCCCACACATCTTCTCAGACAACATAGTAACTCGGATCTCACCACCGTCATTCGGTGATGCTAGTGGAGCAATCGGTGCTGCGTGTTTGTGGCCAGAAGAAACGATTAATTAAAAGGGTGATGCAGAACAATAGTTTGATCTCTGTCTGGCCCAGTCGAGATAATTATAATTGGAACACCAACTAATTCTTCGATGCAGCTAATATATTTGCGTGCATTTTTAGGCAATTCATCCATAGATTTTACACCGACTGTCGATTCCTCCCAGCCCGGTAAACATTTGTAAACTGGCTCAACAGACTCAAGGCTATCAGGCGTCATTACGCTGGACGTGGCCTCGTTGTTAGAGCCTTTATATCCCGTGCATATCTTGATTGTTTCTAAACCATCGAGCACATCAAGCTTCGTAAGACAAATACCTGTTACGCTGTTTACGCGCATAGCATTTTTCACAGCGGTGGCATCAAACCAACCACATCGCCGATCCCTGCCTGTTGTTGCTCCTTTCTCATGACCGACACTAGACAAATGTTTACCGACTTTACAGAACAACTCCGTCGGAAATGGACCAGACCCGACCCGCGTAGTGTAGGCCTTCGTTATACCCAAAACATAATCGAAATAAAGAGGCCCGAAGCCGCTTCCGGTAGCGGCACTGCCAGCTGTCGTGTTTGATGAGGTAACATAGGGATACGTGCCATGATCGATATCGAGTAACGACCCTTGCGCTCCCTCAAAGAGAATATGGTGCTGATCCTCTTTTAATCGATGAAGAAGGTCGACCGAATCTACAATAAGGGGCCTCACAGTCCTAGCTAATTGCAGCGTCTGATCAATAGTATCTTCTACGCTTACCGGATCAACTTTGTAATAATCGACAAGTAAAAAGTTGTGATACTTTAATAAATTTTCTAGTTTTACAACGAACTTTTCCTCGCTCAGAGTCTCGGCCAGTCTAAGCCCCCTGCGAGCAACTTTATCTTCATAAGCTGGACCTATGCCTCGACCGGTGGTCCCAATTTTTTTCCCACTTTTGTGGCTTTCTCGCGCATGATCTAGGGCAATATGCGATGGCAAAATAAGTGGGCATGCCCCACTTAACTTTAACCTATCCCGGACACCGCTATCTTTAGACTCTGCGGAACGCATTTCTTTTACAAGAGCCTCTAAACTTAGGACAACCCCATTCCCGATAATACAAGTAACCGACTCTCTTAAGATTCCTGAGGGCAAGAGATGAAGCACCGTCTTTTCGCCGTTGACCACCAGCGTGTGTCCTGCATTGTGTCCACCTTGGAAACGAACGGCCACGGTTGCCCTGTCAGTCAACAAATCTACGATTTTACCCTTGCCCTCATCACCCCACTGAGTGCCCAAGACCACAACAGATTTTCCCATTCCTGTCACTCTCTATTTTATAAACCCCAATATTGAAAGACACTGCACCTTGCTAACTAACAACCCATTCCCCCGATGTCAGGACTAATGTGTGGGACGCACGAAGCTCCCGCGTAATTTCTTCGTCTTGGAGCTCTCTCTCTGAGCAAGAAATCACAACGCGTCCCTCACTACGAAGGTCCATAATTTTTTCAGAGAGTTTTGGATCATTTGAAACCGGCGCTAAGATGACGCCCTGACGGTCAAATGCAGAACTTGACAAAGTAACCAACGTTTTAAGATCAGTATCAAACCCTGAAGCCGGTCTTGACCGACCGAAAACTTCGCCAATACTGTCATAACGTCCACCTTTGGCTATAGCCCTCCCATAAGCCGGCGTGTACGCTGCGAAAACAATGCCAGTATGATAGTCGTAACCACGCAACTCGCATAAATCAAAACATATTACGACCTCGGGTGTGCGCGCTTTAACAGCTTCAGAAATAATAGTTAGCTCTTCAAGCTTCTCCTTCACGTCTAGTGGGGCATCAGAAAACTTTTGCACCGCATCAAGAAGGATAGATTCATCTCCACTGAGGCGCGTTAGAGTACTTAACAAACTTCGTAAATGCTCTTCATCGACAACCGAGCTGAGAACCTCATCTATCTCGTCATAAGCTTTTCTTTGGACTGCATCATGCAACTTCGCTTCTGCAGCGGCGCCTATATCAGCCGCCTGAACCAAACTTCGATAAATACCGACATGGCCTAAAACTATCTGAACATCTCTTACTTCAGCGGCCGATAGGGTATCAAGCATCAAGCAAACCAATTCGACATCACAACTAATGGCGTGCTCCCCAAAGAATTCAGCTCCTACTCGAAATGGTAACCTTGAGGTTAAAAGCCCTCTCGGCTTTGTGTGCATAACTGTGTCAGCATAACAAAGCCTCACTGGACCTTGGCGATTGAGACAATGAGCATCAATTCTTGCTACTTGCGGTGTCATATCAGCCCTGACACCCATCATTCTTCCGCTGATCTGATCGGTAATTTTACAGGTGTGCACATCTAGATCTTGGGAAGGACCAACAAGCAAAGACTCTAAGAATTCAACTAGAGGCGTTACTACCAACTCGTACCCCCACCCTTCATACAAATCCAATAAACGGCGTCGCAAGGTTTCTAATTTGTATGCTTCCTCAGGCAGTATTTCCTCCGCGCCCTCCGGTAACAACCACTTATCTATGGAGTCCATTCAAGTCTCACGTCTAAATTTCGATTGTTAAAAAACTTTAAATTGCAGTTCTACGGCGCGTTCCGAAAGCCAATGGAGGCAAAAACACAGATACAACCTAATACAAGCCAAGCGCCGTTTGCAAAATTCTTTTGCCAACAGGCTCAGTTAGCGGCTGAATCCTTGACTCGTCCCTTCTTACCAAAAAGAACAAGCTATCTCAGCTGCGGAAACAACAAGAAGTTAAAATCGTCTGCCTTCACTTCCTGTGAACATGACACTCAAAATCGAAGAAGGTGAAAATCCAGCAAATCTGACTCTGATTTATTGACTTGATGATGCGCCTTGCTTCAAATATCTGAAATAATCACTTCCAGGATCGAGAAGGAGGACATCGCCTTTGTTTCTGAAAGCTTCTTTGTACGAATTTATGCTCCTCGAAAAAGCGTAAAATTCAGGGTCCTTAGTGTACGCTTCCGCATAGATTCCCGTCGCCGTTGCATCGCCTTCACCCCGAGTTTCCTCCGCCTCCCGATAAGCTTCAGCTAAAAATATGGTAGCTTGGCGGTCTGCGTCTGCTCTAATGCCGATAGCTAGCTCATCTCCCCGTGATCTTAATTCCTGAGCTTCGCGATTTCTCTCTGTACTCATTCTTTCGTAAACCGAGGACCTCACGTCATCTGGAAGATCAATGCGCTTTACACGCACATCAATAACCTCAATACCAATATCAACTGCCGTCGTTTCATTAAGTTCAGCAGTAAGATCAATCATTAATTGATCTCGCTCACCCGCCACGACTTCCTGCAAATTCCTTGAACCAATTTGATCGCGCAAACCATCATTTATCCTCTCCGCCAATAACCTTCCGGCATTAGCCACAAGACCTTGCGTCGAGACGTAAAACTGTCCTACATCTATAATCCTCCATTTAGCATAAGAATCAACTTCAAGCGCCTTCTGTTCCAGAGTCAAATAGGTCCTGCGCGGGGAATCCTCCGTGATGATCCTTGCATCAAACTTACGGACCGTATTCACAATGGGTAACTTAAAATGTAGGCCGGGCGCTATATCATTGTCCACGATCTCCCCGAACTGCAACATTACCGCTCGCTCCGTTTCTTTCACCACGAACAGGGAATTCGACGCAACTAAAACTCCAACGAGCAATACTGCAAGCAAAACTATATTCTTCATTAGCGAAGCCCTCGTGAGTTATTAGTAAGTCGCCCTCTATCTGCCGAGCCAGCACCGGTGCCAACATTCGGTAAATACGGCGCTAATTGATTAGCCAAGTCTCGCAGTTGTTGTGGATCCTCTCGATTTCCACTCACTCCAAGGCCCGAATTTTGCTCCATGATTTTATCAAGCGGCAGGTAAAGCATATTATTGCCACCCTCTACGTCTATCATGATTTTAGTACTAGCTGTCATGACGTCCTCGAGCGCATCAATATATAATCGCTGGCGGGTCACAGATGGAGCTTTATTGTACTCGACTAGGAGCTGATCAAATCGTGAGGCATCTCCAGATGCCTCAGCTATCACCTGCTCTCTGTAAGCATTAGCTTCTTCGATTGCTCTTTGTGCTTCACCGCGGGCCTCGGGAATAATTTGATTCGAGTATTGCTGGGCCTGATTCTGAGCCCTCTGCTCGTCCTCACGCGCTCGTATTACATCATCAAACGCCGGCCTAACTGCTTGGGGTGGTTGTGCGTCGACGACATTTACCTGACTCACAAAAATTCCTGTGTCGTAAACATCCATATAGTTTTGCAGTCGCTCCTCAACGTCGGCGGCGATTACCTCTCGCCCAGTCGTGAGGATTTGGTCCATAAAATTCCCGCCGACCACGTGCCGAATCGCTGACTCCGAGGCATTATCCAAACTTCGCTCCGGATCCTGCACAGCCAAAACATATTTGGCCGGGTCTTGAATTCGATACTGCACGGTGACTTCTATATCTATAATGTTTTCGTCTGTAGTGAGCATCGCGTTATTGGTGTAGGTTTTTGCATTTAGCCGGGAAATATTTACAAGACTCACTTCGTCCACCAAGGGCGGATTCCAATGGAGTCCCGGTTCGACAGTGGCATCAAGAACTTTCCCAAATCTTAAGACTACTCCTCGCTCTGCTTCATCCACGATATAAAATCCGGAGAATCCCCATATCACGGCGACAACGACGAGGAAGCCGGCCAATAGACCACCTGAAAACCCGCTCCCACCTGAGGACCTACTATTACTTCCACCAGAACCTGAACCCCCAGAAAAAACTTTGTTCAGCCTATTGGATATATTCTTCACGACCTCATCGAGATCGGGCGGTGTCTGATTACCACCTCTCCGTCCCTTACCGCTCCAAGGATCGTTTTTCTTAGCGTCATCTTCCGGCTCGTTCCAAGACATTTGTTTCTCCACACTTATCTTTTTATCACATCGTGATAGCGATGTTAGCGAATTCTCATCCGAATACACAGCTATATCGTCAAACTAATCGGCCTGTCGTAAATATAAAGCCTGATCCCCTTTCAAACGGTTGTATCTAACGCGAATCTTCAATTCTTTTTAACTCAACAGCTGGCAACTTTAATTGGAGACGATACTCTCCATTTTCGTTGATATTTTCCTTTTCGACATAATTATTTGTGTAGAGATAACTACGGAGTTTAGCTTCATATGGACCTAACAATAATTCAGCCGTTATCAACTCATCAGCCAGCAGCTCACTGACGGCTTCATACAAAAGATCCAGACCAGCGCCAGTTTTTGCAGAAACCCAAACCTTCTCAGGCTTTCCATCTGGCGCTCTTTGAATTCTTGGCTCAAAATCGGAAACTAGATCTATCTTATTAAAAACCTTAAGCTGCTTCACCTTGTCAGCGCCGACATTTACTAATACGGACTCAACTTCAGCCACAAATTCAAGATATTGCGTATTTGAGCAATCTATAACGTGTAGCAATAAATCTGCATGAACCGTTTCTTCCAAGGTCGCCTTAAAAGCCTCAATTAACTGATGAGGCAATTTACTTATAAAGCCCACGGTATCGGCGAGAATTGCTGATCCAAAATGAGGAAGGCTAAAGCGTCTTAAAGTTGAATCCAAGGTAGCAAACAGCTGGTTTGCAGCGAAAACATTTGACTGCGTAACAGCATTAAACAACAGCGATTTGCCGGCATTGGTGTAGCCGACAAGTGAGACAGTTGGAATTTGCGCTTTTGCCCGAGCGCGCCGACTTTGCCCTCGTCGGCCATGGACTTTATCTAACCCTTTGCGGATAGCCTTAATACGATGCCCAACCAGTCGGTGATCAATTTCAAGCTGCGTTTCGCCTGCCCCCCGCATGCCGATGCCTCCCTTCTGTCTATCAAGGTGCGACCACCCTCCCTTTAATCTCGTGCTTAAATGTTGAAGTTGTGCAAGCTCTACCTGCAACTTACCCTCGTGCGATCGAGCCCTTTGTGCAAATATGTCTAATATTAATCCAGTGCGATCTAAAACCTTACACTTTAATTCGCGTTCCAAATTACGCTCTTGACTAGGTGACAAAATGTGATTAAACAGAACCAACTCCGCCGAATTCGAAAGCACATAAGCTCTTAACTCTTCAAGTTTACCGCGCCCAAGAAAATGTTGCGGAGCAGGCTCTTTTCTGGCGCCACGCAAAACTGCTGCATGATAAGCTCCCGCAGAGCGAGCTAACTCTTGGAATTCACGAATATCGTGTCTGCCGCCCTCAGACCTTACATCAAGACTCACTAAAATAGTTATCTCACCGCTTTTCGGTCTCTCGAAAAACAATCAGGCCATGCCTGGCGAATTTGAGGGCTCATCATTGTCTTCAGAGCTCCCTCCGATGTCCTTCGCGTCCAAGCTCACGGCTCTTGACGGAACCACAGTAGAAATAGCATGTTTATAAACCATTTGACTCACAGTATTTTTCAAAAGAATCACAAATTGGTCAAAAGATTCAACCTGTCCTTGGAGCTTAATGCCACTAACCAGATAAATGGAAACCGGAATTTTTTCTTTCCGAAGCGCATTTAAAAAAGGATCCTGAAGAGATTGAGATTTTGACATTACCTTACTCCCGAAAAAATTCATGTCGTGACCAATAAAACAGGCACATGAAGATGAGCGTTTTGAAACCAACCTCTAAGCCACATCAATGGCGACATGGCACGCATGCCTGCTCCTTGTTATGGGTATGAGGGCTTTGTGAAATATTTCAAGGCCTTTTTCAATTTCCTCCAACTACTTTTGCTTAGAGCTTTAGCGTGCTCGACAAACGCTCAAGTGCTGTCTCGAGGTCTTTGCAGGCAGGGTTAAGCCCATTCCAGCTCCTAAGCCAAGTCAGTTGACGCTTAGCCAGTTGTCTGGTGGCCGCAATACTTTTTCCAACCATATCTTCGTATGTCAAAGCTTTGTCGAGATAGCTCCAAATTTGTCGATACCCGACGACTCGCATCGATGCCATCGTTGGGTCGAGGTCTTTCCTCTCTCTGAGAGAAACCACTTCATCAACCAAACCCATCTCCAACATCTTATAAAAGCGGCACTCGATGCGCGAATGCAAAAGGCTCCGATCTTCGGGTTGAATCGAGAAAAACGAGAGAGATGGAGATGGTTGTGGAACCCTTTTACCATCCTCTTGCAAACGGGTCATTGATTTACCTGTAACAATAAAGACCTCAAGGGCACGTTGTATTCGTTGAGAATCATTACGATGAATACGTGCAGCAGAGACTGGATCGACCTCTTTCAACCGCGCATGCACCGAATTCCATCCCTCGCTCTCAGCCATAAGCGTTATGTCTGATCGCACAGATTTATCAGCTATCGGCATTGTTGCTAGCCCATTTTTTAACGCTCGAAAATATAGCATCGTTCCACCCACCAAAAGCGGTATACGCCTGCGGGCTTTAATTTCTTTAATTAACCGAATCGCGTCTCGACAAAATTCTGCGGCTGAATAGGGCTGAAAAGGTTCAACAACATCTATTAAATGATGTGGAGCGAGCGATAGCTCTTCAGCAGATGGTTTCCCCGTTCCGATGCTCATCCCTTTGTACACTTGAGCAGAATCAACACTAATTATTTCAACTGGGAACCGTCGACTAAGATCTATTGCTAAAGCTGTCTTTCCAGCCGCAGTAGGCCCCATAAGACAAACTGCATCTATTCCAAGAGACGATCCCGTGTTCAAATTATCCAAGATTATTGGCCACGCAGAAAAAATCTATTTAGTTGTTCTGTGGTTAATTGGATCCAAGTTGGTCTGCCATGATTACACTGCCCGCTCCTCTCGGTAACCTCCATATCTCTGAGCAGAGCATTCATCTCCTCTAAAGTAAGCTGCCGGTTAGCTCGCACAGAACCGTGGCAAGCCATAGTCGCAATTAATTCATTTTTCCTGTCGTTGACTAAAGTACTCAACCCAAATTGCATCAAATCAGAAAGCACATCACGCACTAATTCTTCAACATTTGCATTTCCTAATAGCGCTGGAATTTGACGGATAACGATTGATTCTTCACCAGCTTGCTCTAATTCAATACCAATCGCTAGCAGATCTTCTTTGTGATCCTCTAAACAGGCGCTTTCTGCCCGGCTAACAGACATTGATATAGGAACAAGTAGAGTTTGAACAATTATCGATTCTTTTTCGAAATCTACTTTCATACGCTCGTAAACGATTCGCTCATGAGCTGCATGCATATCGACAATGCCCAGACCTGCATTGGTCTGAGTAAGTATAAATATCCCATGCAACTGAGCAAGAGCATAGCCTAGAGGCGGAATCCCTCCATCAATACCCGGTCTATAATCAAACCCATTCGAAATACTTTTTTCACTTGAAATCTCTGAATTATCCACATAATCAAAAGAAGGCAAGTCACGACGCTGGTCTAGAAAAACGTTTTGACTAACCGAGTAATTCTGCTCGTAAGAAAGTAAAGCTTCAGGTGATTTTAAAGAAAAAGAGGGCTGTGTAGCTCCAGTATCTCCGAATAACGCCTCGTTCCTATTTCCACTCAGACTCGCCTCAGGCCTGACATCGGCCAAAGAATTATACAAACCACTAAAAAGGAAATCGTGAACCAAACGGCTGTCTCTAAAACGAACCTCATGTTTCGTCGGATGGACATTGACATCAACCCCTTCTGAAGGAATTTCTAAGTAAAGAACGTAAGCCGGATGCCTTCCATGAAATAAAACATCCCGATAGGCTTGCTTCACAGCATGACTCACAACCCTATCCTTTATTATACGCCCGTTGACGTAAAAGTATTGCAAGTCAGATTGGCTTCGGGAAAAAGTCGGCATACCAACCCATCCCCACAGGCGCATTCCCGCTCGCTCAATATCGATAACGATACTATTATCAACAAAAGGCCTACCGCAGACCAATGCTACACGACGCTCTTTGTCTTCTGCCGCCAAAGCGGCGGGCAAAAAATGGATATTTCGATTGTTGTGCGTCAAGCTAAACTTTACATCAAATCGACTAAGAGATATTCGCTTCAGTACCTCATCAATACGTGCAAACTCGGTCTTTTCTTTCTTAAGAAATTTTCGACGCGCTGGCGTGTTAAAGAATAAATCGCAAACCTCTACTGTTGTACCTACGGGATGTGAAATCGGAACAATTTTAGCGTCAGCTTCGCGACTATCCGTCAAGAGACTCCAAGCCGTCTCCTCGTCACTTTCATCTGACTTCGAAGTAATATTAAAACGAGATACAGAACTAATGCTTGCGAGGGCTTCCCCTCGAAATCCTAAGCTAGATATCCTCTCAAGATCCTCAAGACTCTTAATTTTACTGGTAGCGTGACGGCTTAGAGCTAGGATTAAGTCCTCTCGATGAATACCCGAACCATCATCTTTGAGCAGTATCCGTTTAACACCCCCTTGATCCACCACCAAATCAAGACGAGAAGCTCCTGCATCCAAGCTATTTTCTAGAAGCTCTTTAGTCACTGAGGCAGGTCTCTCGACGACCTCACCTGCAGCAATTTGATCGGCTAAGCGTTGTTTGAGAACAGAAATACGATTCATAATGTGCGAAGTATGCGTCAGGTGAGCAACTAAAAACCACCAAAACTTTTAAGAAACTAAAAAAAAGACGCGAAATAAAAAACAAAGCTCAAATTCTTGTTTCCAACACTAAGACTTTGGGATGTATAGTATTTGACCAACCATAATGCGATCGGTCTGTAGCTCATTTTTCTCTCGCAACAAACCTAAACTTACACCATAGCTTTGTGCTATCTGAGAGAGCGTCTCTCCTCCCGAGACCGTGTGCTCTAATTTCGGAAGTCCTATTACTGGCAGACTCAGAACTTGACCAATTCGAATAACATTACTTTTCAATTTATTCGCGGTTTTAATATCACTTATACTGAAACCAAAACGCTCCGCAATGAGAGACAAGCTGTCGCCTCTGCGCACTAAATAACTTGATGGGAGCACTCCATTCTTTTTCTGCCACGCAACAAAACTACCCTGTGGCGGTTTATCATAGAAGTAACTTCGAATACCCCGACCAATACCAGCCGCCAAAGACTTTTGAAAACTTCGACTATTCAGCTTTCTGGCTTCCTCAGGGTTCGTCAAGTAACCGGCTTCAATCAAAATTGAAGGGATATCTGGAGACTTCAAAACCTCGAGGCTAGCTTGCTGAACCTTATCCCTTCGGAGCCTCGTAATCGCATCAACCGAATCTAAAATGTGTGTGCCAGCCTCAAGGCTCTGCTCCATGCTCCAAGACATTTGAAGAGAAACCAACGTGAGCGCTACATCGTCATCCCATGCATCAAGCTGTATATCGTTACCAATGCCACCAATCAGGTCAGAGCTATTCTCTTTTTCTGCCACCCGTCGCGCATTTTCGCGATCTGCTCGGTCCCCAGATAGAGCATAGATAGTTAAACCATTGGCTGAACGATTTTTATACCAATCTGTATGTATAGCAACAAATAAATCGGACCTATGCTCTCTCGCTATTTGTGATCTCCTTTGTAACTTAACGTAAACATCATCATCACGAATCATTACTGGGGAGAATCCGGGCAAAATTGTTAGATAGTCGTATAACTCACGCGCTATGTTTAATGTTATGTTTTTTTCTTGCAGTTTCCCGTCATAGCCGATCCCGCCAGGATCATTACCTCCATGTCCAGCAGAAATAGCCACAACAACATCACGTTTAGACTCAGTGACCGAAAAATCGGTCTCAAGAATTGCTTTGCCTTTGGGAATATCAACAATTAAATCAAAGTCACCGCCTCGCGACTCCGCACCAAAGGCCCTCGAAGCTACAACGTCTCCGTTCACGTCTAAAACAATTCGAAAAGAACCATTTTCCCGTAGCGCGCTACGTAACCTTTTTACCGGCTTGATCGCTTGAAGCTTACCGAAATCAATGCGGCTTGAAGCATTTTTAAGGTCGAGTACAATTCTATTGGGTTCAGACAACGTAAAAAACGTGAATTCAATTTCGTCTTCAAGCTCTACAATAACTCTGACCTTGTTCTCAAAATTCTCAGTCCTAATCTCTTTTATTTCAGCGCTCGTTGCAGCAACAATTCCAGAAACTTGCAGCACTGTAATGACCGCTGCCAAAAAGCTTCTTAGACATAACCCGCTTTTCTCGAACATACTTTTTAACATCACGCTTGAACCTATCAAAATTGCCTTTTATGCTTGGTTATAACAACGGCACTAATCAAATAATCTTTTGAGAATATCACGGCCCTTTTCCGAGCCAGAGACGCAAAAACTTTGCCTCCCGCCCGCTAAAGAATTTAGCTTAATCTCCAGATCTGCCTTTGGGACGAAAGCCCCTCCTCGACTAGCCCACTCAATCAAGCAAATATTTTCTGTTTTAAAATAGTCATCTATACCTAAATATTTAAATTCCTCGGGAACCGATAACCGATACAAATCGAAATGATACACATTGACAGTTGATAACTCGTAAGGCTCTACAAGAGTGTAAGTTGGACTTTTAACCGCTCCATCGTAACTGAATCCCCTCATTAGCCCTCTACAAAGCGTTGTTTTTCCAGCCCCCAATTCCCCAGTCAAATAAATAACAGCACCAAAATTAGGTGATTGCTTCAACACCAAAGCCAATTCTCGACCAAACGCCATTGTGGCAACTTCATCGGAAAAGAATTTTTCTCGTTGCATATTCCCTCGTTTCTAAAACCTACCAATCAATTTTTTATAAATTCAGAAATTTAACAAGCGGCGAATATACAACAATAAATCACTCGCTTTTAACCCAACTTGCCCGAGGTCCTCAGCAGCCTGATCGGCGGCCTCCCCATGAACGCAAACCGAAGCACATAGGCCGGCGCGACAGGTAAGGCCTTGTGCTAAAAACGCACCCGCAATGCCAGAGAGAACATCGCCCATCCCCGCGGAAGCCATCCCAGCATTGCCTTCACTGCACAATTTAATATCAGAATTATCTCCATTAGACGGCGCTAAATAAATCAAGCTTCCGCTACCTTTCAAAACCACATTTGCTCCATAACGAGCTCCTATTTCCCTCAGGGCTGCAAGTCGATTCTTTACTACGTGTCGCGTCTCCTTTCCAAGCAAAGCGGACGCCTCCCCAGCATGCGGAGTAAGCAAAACCTTAGAAGAATAATCTGACCCATCGAGTACCGGAGCGGGCTCTTCAGCAAGGAATCGTAAAGCGTCGGCATCTACAACCATCCCGCATCCGCTCGCTTGCTGATATGCCAAAGCTTCCGCCCACAATGATTGCCCCCAATCGGAACGACCTAAACCAGGACCGATAATTATTGAGGTCGCTTTTTGTAGCAGAGGATTCATATTAAATCTTGGATCTTCGGTCCCCACAACCATGAGCTCCGGGCTCCTCGCCAAAAAAGCGTTTCGATGACATGACCTTGTCACAATACTGACCAAGCCGCTGCCAGCGGCAACTGCGGCTTCAGCGGCCAAAATAGCAGCGCCCCCAAAATTATAGTCCCCTCCGATTAGCACAGTATGGCCATGCACTCCCTTGTGCGCACTTTGCTTCCGAGGGGAAACGGCAGGCTTTGAATCATGAATATCAATGCGACGCGCAATTGGCGCTGGGCCCCGAGAAAAGACCTCATCTGACGTCTTTAATGCATTAAAAAAGAGCTCGCCCACATAGTCAGATGCATCGCCAGTAAGCAAGCCGAGCTTAAGAGCAAGGAACGTCATGGTAACGTCAGCTTTCACTGCTCGACCGAGAGGGACGCCTGTGTTTGAGCATAGGCCGGACGGAATATCTATCGAAAGCTTCGGCACAGCTACGTGATTAAAGTACTCGATCGCGTTTAAAAAATTATCCTCAACGGGGCGATTAAGCCCTATACCGAGCATTGCATCAACCCAAAGGTGGTCACTGCTTTTTTTAACTGACAAAGCACCATTTAAAGGCCATCCGCGAAACAGAATGCCAGCGTCCCTTGCCGATTCCATTGCTGTAGACGCGTCACCTTTGAGTTCAACACTTGGCACTATCTGAATTACAGTAACTTCGAACCCTGAGGCGTTTAAGAGTGACGCTAAAAGATATCCATCTCCTGCGTTGTTTCCTCCACCAGCCCAAATTGTAACTGAATTACAATCGGGCCAATTGTGCTCAATCAGTTCCTTGCATAAAGCCGATGCCTCTTTCATTAAATCAAACGCCGAAAAACCACCAAGCTCCATAGCTAGGTTATCAAGCGCTTGCACATCAGTGCTTAAAAATATATCTCTGGGAAAATTTTCTGAGGAAGCTCTGCACAGGCCGCCAGTTTCCATGTTATCGGTCTAACTTCTGGATAAGACGCCTCACCAACCTAAGGGCGCTCTCTAGTTCTTGAACGGGGATGTCTTCAGTATTTCGGATAGCCCAAGGGTCCTGCACTTCGCGAAGCTCGTTATAAGCACTAACTCCCGTTTCAGAAAGCAAAACCAGCATTGATTTTTTGTGCTTAGGGTTCGGTTGATAATGAAGAAGACCATCCGAGACCATAACGTCAACAATTCTTTGCACCGCCTGTCGTGACTGGCCTAGAACTCTTGCGATTCCGGGAACTGTTAGCCCCGCATTCGAGAGGGCGACGACCCCAATCACTTTCCATCGAGCGCTTGTAAGCCCGAGTGATTCCGTCATCGCGTCCCCCTCAGCAATCAAAAGTCCATTTAAACGGAAAACTGACAAAACTAAATCTAAAAATAACATTCGCTTTGGAGAGTGCTGAGGATTTTTTAAACCGACAAATTCACTAGTTGGGGAGTGTTGGGTGTTCATTTTCGCTTTCCTTGAAATACTCAAAAAAATGAAAAATTTTTCTGAAATTTGGACCTAAAACAACTATTGAAAATAGCCATCATGCTGTCATTTAGACCGTGTCGAGTCAAGAGCCAAGAAGGTCAGGCGCTGCCATCTCACGATCTTTACGACACCACCTTGTTACGGTGGTATTGGCGCCGACGGTTCAAAAGCAGATTGCTAACAACTTAATTTGCGGCGTGGGGAAAAAATTATCTGGCAACTGGTTGTCTCAATGCGTCATTGAATAAATTAAATAATTGATTCCTAGTTGATAAGCAGAGTTTGCATAGCGGGTTGGATATTCTGGATGATATGTATGCTCCCACCCATCTCCCATATCAGAGTTCCAATTTATCAAGACCATGATTCGGCCCTCATCGTCAAGAATCGCGTGATTGCTCGCGCTGTTAATTCCTTGTTCACCAAAATCGTCAGAACGGAAAAGCGCGGGAATCATTTGAGGACCGTCAATATCGTAATAAATGTGGAAAATTTCATGGTTTGGATCGAGCTCAATAATTTCTCTTTCAGGAAAAACTTGTCCAAAGGAGGTGTAGAAATTATCCCACTGTTGTTGTCCCCAAAAGTCATCTATCAATAAAAATCCACCACGCAACAGATATTCACGCAGGTTTTCCGTTTCATTACCGCTTAAAAGCAGGCCACCGCCCTGACCGACCTCCAGCATATATAAAAAAGGATAATCAAAAATTTCCTTGTCATCTAAATCAAGCACAATGGGGTCACTCATGACACGCACATTTGTCAAGCGAGAGACACCCCTTAGAAAATTTCTGTCAGCATCAGGAAAATCAATTGCCCAAGGCCCTCCTCGAAAGCCGCTGCTGTAATAAGTATCGAAACGCACCCGCACAAAATTAAATTCCCCACCTTGATCATAGTCGACAGACTCCGGCGTCGCTCTTAGGGGCTGAGAATATGAATAATTAAGTGAGAGAAACGCTATAAATGAAAATCTGCAGACACCGCCAATTCCCCGGCGCACACACGATAAAATAAAAAATTGCACCATCAGAACTCCAATACAACTAAATTGACCATGGCTTAAGTATCGGTTAACCCAGTTTTAAACGATGCGCAATAATCTTTTGATGTAATCGCTGGTGTAAACCAAATGAAATCCCATGCTATTTGAGAAGCTACGCCGTCTTCATAGTCGCTCGCTCTCAGCTTTTCGGCAGAAACCTCTAAAAATGCTACGGACACAATGTTTTCTTGCACAGTCTTCGAACCACGCTTAGTTAAATAATTTGGAACGCCCAGATCGTGGCGAACATGATAATTCCCCGCAATCAAAATCATCTGACCGGGCTGGTCGTTTGAAACTAATTCTTCAGCCATCCTTGTATCTCTCGCTCGCTGGACCCTCAACATCGAAGGAAACTGAGATTCAGGCAACATGCCACAGTGGCTTTCATCTATGTCTTTAGCCAATCGAGTCAAACTTGGCCCGCTTAGCGTGCCTGGGAATTCCAAGTCCTGATTCAAATAAACATCCGAGACTTCTTGATCGCTGAGATTGCCCGCAAAAATCTGGATATTTTGATTATAAGCCCTCTTAATTAATGGCTCGTAAAATGGCCAGTGCCATCCATCATCTTTCCATCCTATACGCTTTTTCAGTTCTTCCATGGCCAAGGGTTCTTCGGTTATCGCAAGCGCAGCTTTGGAACTGCTATCCAGCATCTCGAATACCACACCCTCCACCCTGCTCTGTTTGATTTGGTGGCTCAACACAAGGGCCTGCAACCTATGATGATCTGGGTTGTCATGTTTTTCCCCGAGAAGAAGATACGGTACATCAAGAGATTGCAAAAATTCATCTGTGTCGATAAGCCGCTGGTTACGCACATCCCAAATCAGTCCTACCAAGGCATGTGACTTAAGCAATCCCGAGCTCCACTGTTCATTAGTTTTGTTAGTGCATCCAGCCAAATTTATTACAATAAAATAACTTAATAAAAACTTTGTAACCCACATATTCAAACAACGAATTCGAAATATGACCTTGGCAGTTTTCAAGCTGGTAACCAACATTAAAAAATTACCTCCTTGCCCTCTATAATAAGTCATTACGTTTTCCGTTTTTTAAATGAATAATTAACATAACGCTGGGAAAATGATTACATATCAAATTTTTCAACTAAGTAAATTCCACACCAACTATTTGAGCCTTTTCGCACTCAACTTCGCACCAGTTAACAATGGGTAACAAAAGTCTAACGATTCCTGAAGTTGGGATGCTTGTTGTTCGGCCTCCAACTAAATCGCTGACTAGATCTGTTATCGCAGGGTTGTGACCAATAAGCATCAAACTACCGACCCCTTCATCGATTGAAGTAATAAGCTTCAAAAGATCCTTAGGCTTCGCTCTATATATCTTTGAATCGGTCTGTACAGTCTGCACTGCCATTCCGGAATGCAATGTCCACAATTTAGCTGTGTCGAAAGCCCTTCTCGCCGGACTGCTTACCAACAAATCAATGATTTCAGCTTTTTGAGCAAAACGCTGTGCTACTTCCCGTACTTTTTTCGAACCTGATTCTGACAATCCTCTATCATAATCGTCTAAATCGAAACTATAACCTACCGCAGCCCCGTGACGCATTACGTAAAGATATTTCATTTTGAATCTCTCGACCAGTATCAGAAAACCAAGGTGCCGCCTCTTCCAACTTTTAACAATCTAGAATCCTCCCTTAACCCCCCTAAAATGATCAGTCATGCTCCTCGTTTACCGTAAGTTGCCGATAATGAGTCTGTCTGACAAGTAATTTTTGCAAAGAAACCACACAGTTAGAAATTTATTGCAACATTGCAAGATTTGGAGCCATCGCAAATGAAAAACCTTAACCAATTAGTCATTATCTGGGCTTTTAGCATTTTTATGTCTGCCTCATCGCTTTTGCACGCGCAGGCCAACCCAACGTTCCAGTCAGAGCTTGAGTTGGGGGCAATAGTAACATCTGGAAACACCGAAGATCAGAACATCAAAATGAGAGCCACCTTTGAATGGGACCGAGAAGATTGGCAATACGGATTTTCAAGTGATGGATTCCGATCCTCGAATACAAACGGATTAGTCGCTCAAAGGCTGTACCATGTAGGACGAGCTAGTTACGAAATTAACAGCGACAGCTTTGTCCGCGCTCGCGCCTCTTATGAAGATGACCGCTTCAGCGGTTTCGACAACCAATCTGACTTCAGCGTGAATTATGGACGGAACCTTTTACTGAACGTTAGCGATAAATCACTAGCGATAAATTTTGGAGCCGGCGTTAGACAATCGAAACAGGGCGAGATTACCAGCAATGAGGCAATTGCACGTGGCGAGGGGAATTTCGAGTGGGCGTTATCTCGCTCTGCGACATTCACCCAGGATTTTAGTATCGATTCGGGAAGCGATAGCAGCATCGTCCGCTCTGAAAGTGCTATTGAATCCGAAATCTTAAATAACTTAACGATGAAGTTTTCTGTAAAAATAAAGCATCAAACCGTAGTTCCATTTTTAAGAGAAAAAACTGATACGGAAACCGCAGTGACTCTCGTGATGAACTTCTAGATTCCGGCTCAAGTATCAGCGAGAAATCGAACTATTAAGAGGTCAATACAGCCCTGTAAGGCCAGATATGCCTGCAGTCAGAAAAAGGACAACCGCGAGCATATCCAAATTCAGCCGAACTTATTGACGCGTGCCAGTGACACCGAAAGCGCCAAAATCACTATCGAATTCTCCAGTAACGGAATCACCATCCACAGATCCACTGAAGTCCAAAACTAAAGTTTGACCTTGTGCATCGACCTCAGTTTCAAACATCACCATGTTTCCGTCAAACGCGATACCCGCAATTTCAGTTTCGCCGAGGTTATCTGCGACCATAAGCCCAGTGCCGTCAGCATTAATCGTCAATGTCACGGGCAAAGTCCCCAAGGGCGTGTTCATTTCAGCAGACCAAACGCCTACCGCTGGAGGAGTAGGTGCGCTCGCACACCCCACTAATACCGCTATCGAAAAGACTACAATCCCGTTAAATACTTTTTTCATAGGTTTACTCACTCATCAAAATTTTCAATTAATTTCAGAAACTTAACCCCCACTTCGACGCTAAGCTAACTCGCAGGCAGTGTATTCCAATAATGAAACATCCGAATCCACAGAAGGCCTGTTTAAAAACAAACCATGGCGCCTCGCACTTTCCCACTGACCACCGAGTTAAACATTGTCTCGCAAATTGAACTCTAGTCAACCTAAACCTAAGTAAGTATTTCAATAAAACTGTGAACTATTCGTCATTTCAAGTACCAGAGCAGGCCAAATCTCGGAATTCTCATAAATTTGGCCATTTTGACATTCTGGTAGTGCAGGTTTAAAGAGTACAGCACTGTTCCTAGAGTTGTTGAATATTATCGGTTGAAGTGCGAGGCATCCTTTAACTTACAGCGATTTATCTTTGCTAAGGCTGTTTTGATGGATTAGAAACGCGCGCTTTTCTTAGACACTAAGATAACTGAAAACGAACCGATCAAGATCAAAACCCTTTTGCAAAATAGGGAGTTGTTGCAACTGTCAGCCGACTGATGCTAAATGTGACCTCGTTGATCTATCACAGACTAATTTTCGAAATCGGTCTAACACTTGTTCAATCTACTAAAAAGCGATACACATTGAATAATCCTCTATGCAAATTAGTGTTTGTTTCGCTTGTATTGAGTCCGCTTGGAATTGACACACAACCCATATCAGACTCACAAGACAAGACTATTTACAACGAAGAAAAATCTTCCAATGCTCAGTGGCTCGGTCGTTGGCAAGCAACCGGTTCTCTTTTTGAAATCGATTTAAAAAGTTCCGGTGGAATTTTCAGTATCGAGAAAATCAATTCCATGGGCTTTGACTGGGTTAGCAACGGCGTTACTTTAGAAGGCGAAACTCTAAACGTAGCAATCGAATACGGCGGCGCAAAGGGGGTGATAATCGCAAATATGACTGACACTATTCAACAAATCGCTAATGCATCTGTTGCGACCTGCGAACCAGCGTACATGGTTATCTGCGCACTCTCAAAAAACATAGAAATTAGATTCCAACGAATAAAATAAAATGGGTTAAAACAACATTCTCTCTTACTTCTAAGACCCTTGCTTGAACCGAAAAGCTCCCATAAATCGGATCGACTCTTCGTTATAAAATTGCATCACAAGATCCTTCTTCACTTCTAAGATAAGCAACGACTTTGTTAAGATCATGCTCCTCCGGAAAGTTGTCTCCGAACCCTGGCATCCTTTTGTCTTTCAGGCCTTTTCTAATTACGCCAGCAATTTCAGCATTTGTATCGCCGTAGACCCATGAACAGTCAAATAAATTCAACCGAGCACCCTCAGGAAGAGAATACTCATGACAAAAATTTGCGCAGGACCCAAGATAAATCGCATTCCCGCGGACGAGCGCTTTAGGATCTCTCTGGAAAAACTCAACAGAGCCAGGCGCCACTTGGACACTTTGCGAGCTAGGCAAGAAAAAGTCACCACAGGTTACTAAAAAACACGACGCAAAAATAACTAGAACAAATAGCCTACAATTAAAATTAGGTAAAGTTTTGTTTAGCGCACAATACCTGCCATTGGGGGTCCCGAGGTTACCCATTATTCTCGATTCCTAAAGGCCTGAATGTGATGAGCAATTGAGGCAAAAGCGTCAAGGAACCAATCAGAGCGACGAGCATCGCTACGCTTGTAAGCAATCCAAAAACAATGGTTGGAATAAAATTAGAAAGTACCAGAATAGAGAAACCAGCCACAATAGTCATCGAGGTATAGTACATTGCCCTGCCAATGCTATTGTGACAAAAAAACATGGTTTCCCGATACTTTCCAATTCGATGAAACTCACGGCGAAATCGATGCATATAGTGAATGGTATTATCTACACCGATACCTACTGAAATAGCTGCAATTGTGATTGTCATAATATCTAGAGGTATGCCCAACCACCCCATCACTCCAAGAACAAAAGCCGCTGCAATAGCATTCGGAATTATGCAAATTATCGCAATTTTAATTGACCGAAATAAGAATATAAACATAAAAAGAATAGCGAACATTACCGTACCCAAAGTCAATATCTGCGACTCAAAAAGGCTTTGTAGCACATTGTTATACAGGACTAGGATACCTGTCACATTGACAGCCTCATCAGGCAATCGAAAATTCGTTTCGATCCCTCGCTCTACCCTCTTCAACAATTCATCCCTCTTAAGATTGGGGTCAGACTCAATCACACGAACATTAAAACGCAATTGATTTTCGTCGATTGAAACAAATGGAGTGAGAACCGTATCTTTTAACGTTTCTGGTAACCTAGAATACAAAATTGCCCACAGAACACCATCAATGGGCTGATCGTTATTTAACTTTCGCGCAAGTTGGATAACCGCACCGAATGAAAGAACCTTCCCAGTTTGGGGGTCTGCATCGAGATAACTATGAATTCTCTCTACCAAGTCCATTTTTGGAGCGGTGAACCAATACCCATCATTATTCTCCGCGACACTCGATCCGAAACTAAAATCATCCTTAAAACTTCCCAAAAAATCTTCGTCTTTGGGTAAATCGACGATCACATCAAAAGATAATGTCCCTCCGAGTTGGCGGTCAAAAAGCGTCATGCCCTGATAAATTTCTGTTTTTTCACTGAAATAATCGATAAAGCTATTCTCGACTTCTAGCCTCGATAAACCAATCACACCCAAAACTAAAAGAAGACCATAAAACCAAAGCACTCCCTTCTTCCACCGATCTGTTAATTTTGCAAGAGCAGAGGTCAAACCTAAACGTTGATCGGGGCTATGAACCGTTCGGTCTGCCGATAAAAGCTTGAGGAGAGCTGGAAAAACTATAAAAACAACAGAAAGCGCTGCAAAAACACCGAAAACCATCATCCAACCAAAAGATATAATTGGAGAAATGCCGCTCACTATCAGCGAACCAAAGGCGACTGCCGTTGTAATCGCAGTATAAAAGCATGGCTTAATCATGCTCAATATCGCATGTCTCAAGAGTTTATCGTGGCCACTAAAACGCCGAGTCGCCCGCAACTCCCGATATCTGACAGTCAAATGCACCGTCAGTGAAATAGTAATGATCAACAACAAAGAAATAAAATTTGATGAGACCACTGTGACTCGCCAATCCATAAAACCTAGGACCCCGAGCATCACGGTACCAGCAAGCGCACAGCATGCAAGGGGTAAGGCAACCCAACGAATCTTTCTGAAAATGAACCCCAAAGCTAGAACAATAAACGCTAGAACACCAAAACTAAAATTACTCAAATCGCCTCTTACGAAAGTAACCAAATCATCAGCGATCATTGGAGCCCCACCCAGATACAACTGCCCCTCATTAGAGAAATCTCGCAAGACACTTCTGATACTTGCTATAGAGTTTGTTTGCCTCAACCCAATTTTTACTGAATAGGCCGAATACTCGTCTTCGACTTGTTCGAGTTCCTGCAGGCTTATAGAATTTGCTTCTCCTGCATCCCTCAATGCTCTGAGGAGAGTCCTTCGATCGAGCAGAGCAGCGCCTACTTCGTCTGCGACGAACGTGACTAAAATCCCTGCCGTTCGTCCGTCGGGACTGACAACAGCGTCACGAAATACGGGGCTGCTCACCAATTCCATTCGAGCGGCGACGAGGTCTATTTCCTCATCAATAAGGGTCAAGTAATTCTCGGAAATTCCGGTGAGGGGGGTATCCATAAAAATTGGGACATTTAATATACTATCCACTGATTCTACGGTATCTATAGATAGTAAGCGGTTACTTAATTTTAAAAGAGTATCCAAAGCCTTTCGGCTGAATAAGTCCACGTTAGGTGTAAATGCAACTATTACTGATTCTTGGATACCGTAACGAGAATTAATCTTTCGTGAATATATTAACTCTTGATCACCCTCCATAAGAAGCGAGTCAGCGGAAGCATCAAGACGAAAATCAGAAATGTAAGTTGAGCAAACTAAAGCCACAGTTAAAAAAGCAGCAATGGAGAAGATCGGCCTGCGGAATACGAAATAGCTATAAACATCTGTAAAACGCTTCAACATGCTTGCCACCATTGATGTCTGTCAGATGGGCTAACTCTGAACGAAAACATAGCTTTTAATAAAAAAGCGATGTCGATTTTGTTATACAATAAGAGTAACATATCACCTAATTTAATGCGTTCCCGTCCTGCGTGCTCAGAACCTCGTTAGTGACAAGGACATCTCTTTCTTTTTTAGCTACAAGAATGGATTGAATGAATTAGTCGAGGAAGGTCATGATTAGAGCAACCTTAATAATTTCCGCTTTAACGATGTTGATCACGAGCGGTACCATCGCCGCGAATGACTGGCTCCGCTCGGTCCCAGACTTTGAACTTGAGGACCAGAATGGCAATCCTCACTCACTAGCGTCATATCGTAATCGGGATTTCATAGTATTTTATGTTCAGGGCGTAGGATGCCCAATTGCCAGAATAGCAACGCCAAGTTACAGAGAAGCGCGCGCTGAATTTTCAGACCAAAACGTTGAATTTCTTATGTTTAATTCAAACATACAAGATAATCCTGCCCGCATCGCGAAAGAAGCCGAAGAATTTAAAATAGACTTTCCTATTCTGAAAGATACCGATCAGGAGCTTGCGAAAGCGCTGGGAGTCGAGAGGACCGCCGAAGTCTTCATTATCAACCCAAAGACTAAAGACGTTCTTTACAGAGGGCCAATCAATGATCAACTGGGGTATGAAACGCAGCGCAACCATGCAAACTCACACTTCCTAAAAGATTCACTCAATACTGTATTGCAAGGCGGAATCGTCAACATTGAAGACATTCCCGACTCGAAAGGTTGTCTAGTCGCGATTTTTTAACCGCAAATCCATTCAAAGAATCGACAAAAATCATCTTCAAGCGCCTGAGGTTATCAAAAGACTTCTAGGCGAAGGAAAGTTGTCTTTTGAAGTCCGCTGAACCCGGCGACAGATCCTGCGACACATAGAAATTGAAAGGTTTTTGTTCTGCAAAAGCTGGAACGAACCGCGATAGCGCCCGCAGTATTGACTCGGAAATTATGAGACCTTTATTAATCTTAAGAAGAGCAGCGCAAGACAATGTCAGACCTAACCAGCTCAACACATAAGCTAAATAGTCCTATTGATCCCGCCGAGGTGCCAAGCCACAAACACATCTCCAATCGAAAGATTTTAAAAACAACGTGGCGATTTATGCGTCCTTACTCGTCGCGAATATTACTAGCGTCTATTGCGCTTATTCTGACTGCGGGCCTCTCTCTCGGACTTGTGCAGATAATACGAGTTATCGTAGATTCAGGCTTTGTGGCAGGCTCGAACACCTCATTGAACGTCGCCCTCCTTGGGTTTGTGGCGATAGCGATATTTCAGGCCATCGGCACATTCGCACGTTTCTACTGGGTTTCATGGCTCGGTGAACGTGTAACTGCAGACATAAGAAAAAGCGTATTTACTCAACTTTTACGACTGCATCCAGGGTTTTTTGAAGCAAACCTCTCTGGCGAAATTTCTTCACGTATCACGACCGATACAACTTTGATTCAGACAGTAATAGGGTCCTCAGTTTCGATAGCTCTGCGAAATTTCCTGATGTTAATTGGAGGAACGATATTCCTTTTCATCACTAACCCACGATTAACCTCAATTGTGTTGCTTTGCATTCCTCTGGTAGTCGGCCCCATCATTTTTTTCGGCAAAAGGGTAAGAAAATTATCACGCGATAGCCAAGATGAGATCGCAAATGTCGGTGCATATGTTGGTGAGGCTATCCAGCAGATAAAAACCGTCCAAGCATTCAATCATCAACGACATGACAAACAGCAATTTGATCGTCATGTTGAAGCCGCATTCTCAGTTTCGCGCCGACGGATCTACATGCGCTCTGTTTTGATCACCGTTGTAATGACTACGATCTTTTCAGCACTCGCCGCGATGATTTGGGTGGGAGGGCAAGACGTTATAGACGGTCGCATGTCCGCCGGGGAGCTAACGGCTTTTGTAGCCTACGCCGTTATTGTAGCTGCGGCAGTTGGAGCAATTAGTCAAGTAATGAGTGAATTACAACGCGCAGCTGGAGCTATGGAGCGCCTGATAGAGCTTTTAGAGTCGAAAAGCGCGATTACTGAACCGATAGGCCAAGAGGCCGCTCTTCAAGAACCTGTCCGCGGCGAAATTAATCTCGAAAATCTGCTATTCTGCTACCCTAGTAGACCAGATAACCCTGCCTTAAATGGACTTAACCTGACTGTACGCCCAGGAGAGAGATTGGCGTTAGTTGGGGCATCTGGAGCCGGAAAATCGACTCTATTTGATTTAATATTGAGGTTTTACGACCCGCAAACTGGCAGTGTAACCTTAGACAATGTAGACATTAAGACCCTTCATCCCGAAACACTGAGACGTCAAATGGCGATTGTTTCTCAACAGCCCGCTCTTTTTACCGGAACCGTTTTGGACAACATTCGTTACAGCCACCCCGATGCAAGCGACGAGGAAGTAAGTTTAGCCGCAAAAAATGCTTACGCAGACGAATTTATTACACAATTACCACAAGGCTTCCAAAGTCACCTAGGTGAGGGAGGTGTTCGACTCTCTGGAGGTCAAAGGCAGCGCCTAGCCATAGCTAGAGCAATCCTAAAAAACCCCCGAATACTCTTGCTGGATGAAGCTACGAGCGCACTTGATGCGGAAAGTGAACAGAAGGTCCAACTCGCGTTAGATCACCTAATGAAGGGTAGAACATCGATAGTGATCGCTCACAGACTAGCAACTATTAAGAACGTCGATCGCATCGTTCTGATGAAAGATGGTCAAATCGTGGCGGAAGGGTGTCATGAGGATTTGCTGTCAAGCTCCAGCCTCTACAAAAAGCTGGCAAAACTTCAGTTCAACTAAGATTGTTTTAAAAATCCATCACGATACGGTTTGCAAGATCCAACAACTGAAACAATTCGTAGAAACGTTACTAAGAAACAATAGTTTTAATATGCGCCGCATCACAACCTTTGTAAACAAGTGTGCAGTACGGAAGTTAAAATCGAATCCTTCAGCAGAGAAACGACTCCAACTCCTTCATCAAAGCATAAATTTGAGGGTAATGCTCGACTAGTAACTAAAACGCCACTTCTAAACGGTAAAACTGCTAACTTAAAAAAGGAAGAAATTAGGGCCTACTTTAACGACACCTTTGACCTGTACGAATCTCTTTTTAATTGCCTCGCAACCGAAGAAGCCTTTTACGAAAAGGCGACGCCCCTGAGGCACCCGTTGATTTTTTATTACGGGCACACCGCAGTTTTTTTCATTAACAAGCTCAATGTTGCGAAACTAATTTCAACACGAGTGGACACCCACATTGAGTCCATGCTCGCGATTGGCGTCGACGAAATGTCATGGGACGACATGGATGAAACCCATTATCACTGGCCTTCCCCACTGCAGGTCAAGATTTATAGGGGTAAGGTTCGCTCCTTAGTCAATGACTTCATAACGGAAAACGACCTCGCTCTTCCCATCAATTGGTCAAGTCCTTTTTGGATCATTTTGATGGGCATTGAACACGAACGCATTCACCTTGAGACCTCCTCGGTTCTAATCCGGCAACTTCCGCTAAAATACGTGGTGCCAGCACCAAATTTTGGCGAATGTAACGAACGAGGAGAGTATGACGAGAGTCCGAAGAACGCCCTGCACCCTGTTCCAGCAAGAACGATCACGCAAGGCAAGGATAATGACGCCAAATCTTTCAGTTGGGACAATGAGTACGGCTCTCTTACAACCGTATTACCAGCATTCAGAGCTAGCAAGTACTTGGTTAGCAACCGTGAATTTGCTGACTTTGTCTCAGCAGATGGATACCGACGGAAAGAATTCTGGTCAGAAGAAGGTCAAAGGTGGCTCGCCTACACAAAGGCTGAATGTCCAACTTTTTGGAGAAAAGTAGGAAGCGACTTGAAGGCTTGGCGCTACAGAACCATGACAAGAGAAATTAATATGCCATGGGACTGGCCGGCAGATGTTAACTGTCTTGAAGCTGAGGCATACTGTCTCTGGGCATCAAAAAAAAGTGGTAAAAACATAAGGCTTCCAGCAGAAGCACAATGGATGGCTTTACGTGAATCAGTTTTAGAAGATCAGTTCGACTGGGAGCTGGCTCCCGGCAATATAAATCTGGAGCATTGGGCATCAGCCTGTCCCGTAAATAAATTTAAATCGATAATGGAAGACGGCACCGAGTTTTTCGACGTAATCGGAAACGTTTGGCAGTGGACAGAGACACCCATAACTGGACTGCCAGGATTTAAAGTCCATGAAGCCTACGATGACTTTTCAACGCCAACGTTTGATGGCAAGCACAATTTAATGAAAGGCGGAAGTTTTTTCTCCACTGGCAATTGCGCGACGAAAGACGCCCGATACGCATTCAGAAGACATTTTTTTCAACACGCCGGGTTTCGTTACATAGAAAGTGAGGACACAATTATTACTGAATTAAACCCGTATGAGACCGATGAGCAAGTCTCACAATATATCGAATTTCACTTCGGCGAAACCTACTTTGATGTCCCTAATTTCGCTGCCAAATGCGGGCAAAACGCCCTTCGTTATTTTTCGCAGCATAGCAGAAACAAGCCGTGTAGAGCATTGGATTTGGGTTGCGCTATTGGCCGCACAAGTCTTGAACTTGCAAGCGTTTTTGAACATGTCGACGGCGTCGACTTCTCAGCGCGCTTTATATCAGCGGCTACCCGGCTCAAAGAAACTGGCTCGACCCGATACAAGATAAGAGACGAAGGAGAAATTTATAGTTTCAAGGAAGTGACTTTAGAGACAATAGGGCTAAACAAGTGGGCGCACCGTTGTCAGTTCTGGCAGGGCGACGCCTGTAATCTACCTCAAAAATTTCTTGACTACGATTTGGTGTTTGCCGGAAATTTAGTAGATCGGTTATATGAACCCGGTAAATTTCTAGAAAAGATCCATACGGTAGTTAACCAAGGAGGGTTACTTATTTTAACTTCGCCCTACACCTGGCTCGAGGAATTTACGAGCAGGGAAGAGTGGGTTGGTGGGTTTAAACGTGACGGAGAAAACCTAAGAACCATCGACGGTTTAAACGACGCCCTCTCAACACACTTCGATTTGGTTGCCGAACCCGCTGACGTTCCCTTCGTCATTCGGGAAACTGCACGTAAATTTCAACATTCGATAGCACAGATGACCGTCTGGCGCCGATACGTATAGAGACATGAACTTCGATACAAATCTCAATTTTCCCTCTCTACAACTAAATCAATATCAGAGAAAGGTCAGCGATAAAGCGACTTTAAACCTGAGTGCTGCTCGAATGGAAACACTCCACGTCGATCAGCTCATATCCTACGCGAGCGATGCAGATAAAAAAGAGTGGGAAACGCTCAGGTTAGACTATGCGCATGAAAGAGGCAGTTTAAAACTTCGGCAAAGTATTGCTTCACACTACCCAAACGTCACTGAAGAACAAATTCTCGTGTTCGCGGGGGCCCAGGAAGCTATTTTTTGTGCCATGAATGCAACAATTACGTCGAAGAGTCGATGTGGAGTGGTCACCCCAGCTTACGAAGCTCTATTCGAAATTCCTAAGGCATTGGGAGCTCAAATAGTACCGATACCTCTTAAGCCGCAGAGCAATGGATGGTTCCTTGATATAGACGATTTAAAAAGAGCCCACGTCGAAAAACCTTTCACGAATTTAATCTTAAATTTCCCTCACAACCCAACAGGAACACTTTTGAGCCTGGAGTTATTTGAAGAAATTGTTAACCTAAGTTTAATAAATGACTCTTGGATAGTTAATGATGAGGTATTCCGTGGGTTAGAACACAATCCCGCGAAACGTTTGCCTCCAATCGCAAGTCTAACGCCACGCGGTATTAGCATTGGCTCCATTTCGAAACCTCATGGATTGGGTGGTCTGCGTATAGGTTGGCTCGCATGTCAGAGCCCAGAATTATTAGAGCGAGCACTATTTTACAAACAATCATTGTCAGTTTGCAGTAGCTCGATAGATGATTGGCTAGCTTCATTGGTAATAGAGCATTCGTCAATATTAAGACGCAATGCTACGCTAATAGCGTTAGAAAACTTGGAGTTTATTGATAAACATTTCGCGCAGCCACACACTAAATTTGAATGGAATGCGCCAAGTGCTGGTTGTGTTGCTTTCCCAGCGCTCCGGAAAGATATTTCGGTAACACACCTTGCTAATTCATTACTTAGCAAACACAACATCATGATCATTCCGGGAGAATGTTTCTCTCAATCCGCAACCAATCGTTTCCGTTTAGGGTATGGGCAAAAAAACTTTAAAGAAGTTTTTAATACCTTCTGTAACTTCTTAGATATGGATTACCCCTAATTAATCCAGTCCGAATCATTCAACAAAAGCCCGCTCGATTACATAACCGGCCTTGATGCCCTGGCGTGACTCCTCAAAATTCCAACACTTTAAGATTTCACAGGCGTCCTTAAGCATGGAAGGTCCCCCGCAGATCATAAACCGGTCGTCTTGCGGGTTAGGATGAGGAAGCCCAATTTGGTTAAACAACTCGCCACTAGACATGTGCTCTGTCAGCCGTCCTGTCGTCTTAAAGTCCTCTCTTGTCACAGTTGGATAATAGATTAATTGCTGACTTACCTCATTTCCGAAGAACTCATTTCGGGGTAAGTCCGAAAGAATAAATTCCTCATAGGCAAGCTCTGAGACCTCTCTAACTCCATGCGTAAGAATCACTTTTTCGAATTTCTCGTATACTTCGGGATCTTGAATAATACTCATAAAAGGAGCCAACCCAGTACCCGTACTAATTAGGTATAAATTCTTACCTGGCAGAAGATGGTCGACTACAAGAGTACCTGTTGGTTTCGAACTCACAAGAATCTCGTCTCCAATTCTAATATCCTGTAAACGTGAGGTCAGCGGGCCATCAGGTACCTTAATACTAAAAAACTCAAGCTCTTCCTCATAATTAGGGCTAGCAATACTATAAGCACGCATCAACGGGCGACCCTCTATATTTAGCCCGACCATAACAAAATGGCCATTTTCAAACCGAAGCCCGGGGTCTCGAGTCGTTTTAAAACTAAACAAGGTGCTGTTCCAATGATGTACCGAAGTCACGAACTGAGTCGTAAGATTTGCCACTAAAATCTCCCTATCTAGTTTTTACGAGGCCGACTGATTCTTGCAGGCTATTTGCTCTATCGAGTATTTTATATATTTTGGATCTCAGAATGAAAACTTGAACTTCGTAAAGTATACTTCCACACAAAATGATAGCCGCACTGCTTTTGGTTTCGCATAGCGACGAACATTATAAACCTTACGAGCTCGCGAATGAACTCCATAAATTCTCAAAATGATTCTTTCCACTATAAAATCGCTGAGACCTGCGTCAATTACCGTTGGCTGTTCTCCGTTTTTTCTTTAATTATAACCTTAGTTTTAGCGGCCGGCCTTGCAAGAATAAACTACGAAACATCCTACGAAACATTCCTTCCGGCAGACGATCCTTACTTAGAAGAAGTTAAAAATGTGGCTGATTTATTTTCAACAAATAGTGATGGCGTTATCAGTTTCATCATAACTTCAACAAGCGGGGAACCCATTTTCACAACTGAGGTAATAAATGCCCTCAGTGATCTCAAGAAAGAGATGCAATCAATACCAGAATCAATCCGCCTTTCCTCTATCCTTGATCACTATTCACCACAAAAAGGTCAGCGATTATTCACAAAGAATCTAATCGAGTATAGTCAAAACGAACTCGACTTAGTCTTGGAGGAAGCTCTTTCTGACCAATTACTCACAAATAGTTTGCTATCGCCAAATGGCAAAATAACTTTTGGAAATATTATCCTTGGAAAGAACTTAGGAAATTCTGTTGACCGAAGAAAGATTGCTGATGCCGCAATTGCTGTTCGAGACGGTCTACAGACAAAGTATCCCAAGCTTAAAATTCTTGTTATGAGTGACATCATAAGTCAACAAGCTGAAACGCAAGCCATAATAAAGGACTTAACAAATCTTCTGCCTATAATCGTCTTTGCATGCGTTGTAGCGATTTGTGTAATTTTCCAATCAGTATTTTTTGGACTCTGTATCCTTGCTCAAATTGGTTTCACATTACTCTGCAACATTGGGACGCTTGGTTGGCTTGACATAAGAATTAACAGCGTTTCGGTTATTGCTCCGCTCGTCGTTGTAATAATCTCAGTTGCCAATAGCGTTCATATAATTTCTCTCTTTAAACAAAGCCTGCAGAACAAGAAAACCTCATTCTCTGAGGCGATGTGCAGTAGCCTAACGAAAAACTTTAACCCTGTATTGCTGGCTGCTCTTACAACTTCGATCGGCTTCTTATCTCTTCAATTAAGTTCCTCGCCAGCCATTCAGAGCTTCGGCCTTGTAGTGGCCGTCGGAATTTTTTATGCGTTTTTTTTCACGTTTACACTTCTCCCAAATCTACTTATACATTCACACTTTTTCTTAAAAATTTCGGCACAAAAAATCAGCAACTCAAAACTTGAAAGGTTTATGGAAAAAGTAAGCACGTTTGCTATCCGATACGATAAAACCTTGTTTGCAGTATTCACCTTAATATCTATAACCACATTACCCTTACTCGGACTAAACGATTCGAATTTTGATCGACTTAATTTTATCAGCGGTGGTGATCAAATTAGAGAGCCTTACGAAGTGGTTCGTGAACAGCTCAACCGAGGCTCTGCGCTTGTATATGCTATTGAAACCAATGAGATCGACGGGGCTATCACTCCTGCATTTCTGAGAAACCTCGAAGAATATCTTTCCTGGGCGACAGAACTATCTGCCGTAGAATCGACTGCCAGCCTTATCGATATCGCAAAAGCGGTCAATCAAAACCAACATCAGGGTGATATCGAATATTTTCGTGTCCCCGGCACAACCGATGCAATCGCAAACTCCCTCCTGGCTTATGAAGTCGTTGAAAGCTACGACTTTCCCTTGAAAAATTTTGTTACGGAAGACTTCTCAGCACTGCAACTGAGAATCAATGCGGCGCCACTGACCAATCAAGAGGTAATAGACTTAGACCAAGCGTTAGTTGAAGAGTTCAAAGAGCGCTTCCCAAACGCTAAACTGTTGCACGGAAGTCCGCTCCTGCTCTTTGCTCGAATGGATGAGCGGGTGACTGTAGAGCTTCTACAAGGCTATTCGGTTAGTCTAATCCTCATAACAGCGAGCCTAATCGTAGGATTTCGAAGCTTTTATTTTGGTATTTTAAGCGTCCTTCCAAATCTGTTGCCCGCTACTATTGTCTTCGGCCTATGGGGATTAATCGTAGGACAGATAGATCCTTTTGTTATGATGCTTTTTAGTATCTCCATCGGCCTCGTCGTCGATGATACCGTTCACCTGCTGACACATTATCTCGAAAAAAGGAGAGAGAATATTGATGATCGCGAGGCAATTTCCAGCGCCATTAAAATAGCTGGACCTGCGTTAACGATCACCACCTTCATTCTTGCAATGGGATGTATAATGTTAATTGGAGCTAACACACTTTATTTTCAGCAAGCTGCTAAATTACTCGTACCTATAGTCGTTGTCGCTCTGATTCTCGACCTACTGTATCTGCCTGCCTTACTAAAACGCCTATCTCCCGAAATCATAACCAAACGACATCCCAGCATAAATTGATAAAACAAAAAAAAGCCTGAGAGTATTGCACTCTCAGGCTTTTAAAACCGCTTATACCTTAGTCGTCTCCACCCTGTTCCAGATTTTTCCAGTTAACAGCTCCGAAGAACATCTCATCCCAGCTTTGCTGACCCCACGGCACGCTCCTCAGAGGATCGGGATTCATCGGATTTTGCGAAGAGTTATCAAACGCTCCAACGGCTGTAATTTTAGTTCCCGCTGGCACAAACTTTGGTTCCTCGTAGGTGTACCTTAGCTGCCAGGCATAGCTATAATTCGCAATATTGATGAGTTCTTCATGTGACCCATCTGGGTAGTCTGCATAAAAACGCATGTACTTACCGCGGAAATGCATATGCGGCAAGAACCCATGAATTTCCGCATCCTTTCCAACAGTTATTGTGGAAGTTTGCTCAAAAGCCGGGTCATTAGCGGGAATATTTGTCCACGTCTGAGGAAAAATACAGGCACACTTGCCAGACATTCGCTCTTCCGGAACCTCGTCCTCGGGGTAGAACCAAAGTCCTATCTCGCTCTCGTCAACAGTCTCGCGACCGTTTGTTGTGTAGTGCAGGTTCAAGTTTAATACAGAACCCGCCTTCAGGAGCCCTCCGGTGTTAGCTGGCATCAACTCAGGCTCTTGCCCCGGAATATAGGCCGTTATACTGGCCTTATCGGGATTCCCGCCACCCAGTAGTCTGCCTCGACGCTCCCCAGGGTAACTCAGAGAATTGATAGTATGATGAAGAACAGTCCTGTCGCCTGCGATGTATTGGCTGCCTCGCAACCAGCGATCAGTTGGAATGTCGATGGGTATTGCCACATCTCGATAATCCAACACTCCCGTCGCAGGAACGCTTTGCGGCGGAACCTTAATTATGTAATCTGGCTCACCAAATGCCCATTTCGACTCGGGCCACACCAACTTCGTCAAAGGATCATCAATAGCTTCCACGTCCGATGGCGCGCCGGCCTCAACCCAAGCAATAATGTTTCGAATTTGGTCATCCTCGATGCGCATATCGTTGATAAACTCTCCGATGTGCCCGTCAATTTGACCGGGTGGCATGCGCTTTGTCATTAACACCTCCCGAATCATCGGAGACCAGCCCTTGACCATTGTATGACTGTCCATTGCAAACGGAGCAATTCCACCCTCTCTGTGACATGTAGCGCAATTCTCCGCTAAAATCGGAGCGATATCGCTCGCATAGGACGGAGTGGCGACCGCCTCGAAGATAACCGCCTCGCCCGTGCCAGCGATAGCTGGACTAGAAACCGATTCGCCAGCTAGGATCTCGTCCAAAGCAACCCGAGCGCCCGATATATGACCGCGATAATCAACCATAAACGTTTTAGGGTTGTACAATAAAACGTCTCCAATTTTGGCGACGCCTAGAGCTTCAGAAATCACTCTCGCGTCATCCATAAGAACCGGAACTTCTACACCATACTCGGCAACTCTCTCGGAGACGGCCTGGCGATTAAGTTTTCCTTGAGGATTGATCATCATAAATTGGACCCCAAGCGAATCATATTTCGCTTTGAGAGTCATAAACTCTGGTAATACCGATTCAAGTTCTTCGCTATCATTGGCCTGTACCAAGAGAGCGATACTTTCATGGTCGTCGTACCAACTCATGCTGTGGTAATAACCAGCTTGATCTAACAACGAAAAATCCCCCACTCGGTCTGCAGCAATGCTGACCAATGGGACTGAAAACAACATTACTAAAATGCTTTGTAGCAATGTAATCCTTTTCATAATTCTTTCTCCAATGTATTAATCAAACCATTCATACACAAAAATCGAGACTCGTGAATACGAGCTTGCGCGGTAGATCTTGAAATATCAATATCTCTGCAAAATGTACTTTACAAGGTTAGATTCTTTTGACTTTCGGGTCAATATACATGATTTATACGAGTGAGGTCGCGAAATCCTTCATAATCTTCCCGAGTCAAACAAAAATCAAAAAGTTCTACGTTAAGGTTGGGTCGGCGCTTCTCAATAAAGCTTTTAAGTCGTTGAAAATTATGGGATTTGAGACCAAAATATTCTCTGTGTTGAATTGCTCATCGAGATCGTCGTCTAGTTTGCCAAAATAACCATAAGCTGCGCCTGCCTCTATGGCAATCAGCTGAGCGGCAGCAAAATCCCACAGGCTGAGACTTTCGTAGTAACCGTCGAGCCTTCCAGCGGCAACGAAACAAATATCCAATGCCGCGGAGCCTAAGCGCCTGACGTCCGCGCAAGCCGTCAAAACCGCTTCTAACCGGATTAAGATCGGTTTTAAATTTGTCTTTTCATATGGAAATCCTGTAGCGATCAGTGCTCGACTTAGTTCCTTTTGCTCACTGGGCGATATATCCAAACCATTTAACGTCGCACCCTGTCCACGCCGAGCCGCGAACAGTTCGTTTGTGAAGGGGTTGTAAACCACACCTACCTCAATAACACCACTTTCAACATAAGCAATTGAAACCGCCGACTGAGAGAGTCCATGCGCAAAATTCACTGTGCCATCTATTGGATCTACAATCCAAAAAGGAGAAGCCGTATTCAGAACCGAATCCAAATGTGGAGAGGACTCCTCTGAGATAATAATGTGATTCGGAAATTTCGATTTTATACGCTCACAAATAAGTAGATCGGCAGCTGTATCTGCACTGGTAACCAACTCTATATTATTCTTCAGATCAAGAATGAGGTCATCTGACTCACTCGCATCAAAGATCAAGGCGCCAGCTTCGCGCGCCAAATTAATAGCAAATTTTAATTCTACCGACACCTGAAAAACCCCGAATTTTACGGCAACATCATGCAGTATAAACCTACAAGCATCTTAAGACACCAACAGAAAAAATCTAACGAATCATGTAAGATATTGTTATGTCATTAAAACCTGAGCCAAGCCACGAGACTTCGATGAAAGTTGCAGGTTGGGGGAATTACCCCACACTAGAAAATGCCAACCTTTTTAGGCCTGCGGACGCAAACTCAATTCAGCGAACTGTTAGTGCTTCTGATTTTTCTATCATTGCAAGAGGCAGCGGCAGAAGCTATGGAGATAGCAGTTTATCAAACAATATGATCAGCACTCTCCGGACAGATCGATTTCTTGAAATAAACGAAGAATCTACTTTGTTGAGGTGTGAAGCTGGGCTCACGCTGAATAGTGTCTTGGAAGCAATTGTCCCGAAAGGCCGTTTTTTACCTGTACTACCCGGCGCAGATTTAGTGACGGTGGGAGGCGCTATCGCGAGTGATGTTCATGGTAAAAACCATCACCGAGATGGCAGTTTCTGCGATCATGTTATCTCAATCACGGTCATAGTCGCGTCCGGAGAAATTATTGAGTGTAGTCGTGCAAATAACGCGGATATATTTCATGCAACGTGCGGAGGCATGGGGCTAACGGGAGTGCTGATCGCCGCAACGTTAAAACTGATCTCTATAAGCAGCAACAAAATCAAACAATCAATACTTACAGCATCAGATTTAGAATGCTGCATAGAACTGATAGACAAGAATTCTCAAAGCAAATATAGCGTCGCTTGGTTAGACGCAAGATTGAGGAAGACGAATTTCGGACGCTCTGTTTTGTTTTTGGGCGACCACGTAGATGAGTGCGAAACCCCCGAGCTGGAGCATCCTAAGAGAACTGATTTATCCATTCCTTTTTCACCACCCAGCTGGGTTCTCAACCGCCACATTTCCCGCGCATTTAACGAGGCTTATTTTAGATTGCAAAAACAGCAACAAACCGCCGTGGACTATCGCAGTTTTTTCTTTCCACTGGAGAGAGTTAAGAACTGGAATAGTCTCTACGGTGCAAGAGGGTTTTTACAATATCAATTAGTGGTGCCGACAGCCGAAGGAATAAAAGAGACACTGACAGCGGTCGCGAACTCTGATGAGTGCTCCTATTTAACCGTGCTTAAAAAACTTGGTACAGGTAATGAAAACTTGCTTTCTTTCCCTCAAGAAGGCTATACCCTAACCATGGATTTCAAACGGAACGATTCAATTTTCCCATTACTTGATAAACTCGATAGCGTAGTGCTCGACCAAGGTGGCCGTCTGTACTGTGCTAAAGACTCAAGGATGTCTAAGAAGATGTTTCAAGCGACTTACCCGCGTTGGCAGGAATTTCTCGACCTAAAAACTCGAATTGACCCGACCCATCGCTTCAGATCACTTCAGTCAGAGCGTTTAGGGCTTAATAAATGAATATCTTAATCGTTGGAGCCACCTCTGCCATTGCTAATGCCACAGCAAGGCGGTTCGCAAAAAAAAAGCCGCGCTTTTGTCTGCTGGCCAGAGACATTGAAAAAATGGGCCTTATTAGCAAGGATTTAATCATTCGAGGGGCAAGCGACGTTAAGTGTCTTTCGATAGACTTTACTAATCGCGAACAGCAAACTTCTAAAATAGAGGAAGCCTTCTCAAAATACCAAGAGTTTGACATAGTTCTTTTGTGCTATGGCTTCCTTCCGGATCAGAGCCAATGCCAAGCCAGTGTTGAGAAAACGATTGAGGCAATTGACTGCAATGCCCTAAGCGTTATTTCTTTCTTAACGACTCTGATTCCATATATGGAGCAAAAAAAGAAAGGGACTATTGCTGTTGTAACATCTGTTGCTGGCGATCGCGGCCGCACAAATAATTTCGTTTATGGTTCCGCCAAGGCCATGGTATCTGCATACTTGCAAGGTCTTCGGGGGAAACTAGCTCAAAGCAACATCAGTGTCCTCGAAATTCGTCCGGGGCTTGTTGATACTCCTATGACCAGTCATTTGACTAAAACACGCTTATTCTCAACACCGGAAATCATAGGAAAAAAGATCGAGCAGGGTATCGAAAAAAACAAAACCACGATATATGCACCGGGTTACTGGCGCCTAATAATGTGTGTGGTAAAAATGATACCGGACAGATTATTCATGCGCCTAAAGTTTTGATCGTTAGATGAACAATAATTTAAAAAGCGACATACTATTCGTTGATTTAGATGGGACAGTTTTCAAATCAGACCTCTTGCTAGAATCTCTGATTTGGCTTCTTAGGAATAATTTAAGAACTCTTTTTTTTCAAGTACCGTTCTGGCTTTTAAAAGGAAAAGCCTATCTAAAACTCCAACTTTCAAAGAGCGTAGTGCTCAATTTAAAAACTCAGCCGATAAACCAACAGTTTTCAACATATATTAAAGCCGAGGTTGCACAAGGAAGACGGGCCATTCTTATTTCTGCTAGTCACGAGTCCCTCGTCAGAGAAGTTAGCGAAGAACTTGATATTTTTATCGATGCCATCGGAAGCGATGGCGTTACAAACTTAAAAGGTAAAGTAAAACTACAACACATACTGCACCTTTGCGGATCAGAGCCCTTCTCGTATGCTGGGAACTCCAAAGATGACATTCCCATATGGCTCGCCGCAAAAGACGTGGTCTGCGTAAATACCAATGATAATGTGGTCCGCGAAATTAGGGAAAAAACTAATTCTAAAATTTTAGAGTTTGACCGACCAACTGGGTCTTGGAAATCGTTCCGAGAATCTCTTCGGCCGCACCAATGGATGAAGAACGGTTTAATCTTTTTACCTTTGGTTCTTTCTCACCAGCTTTCCAATTGGGAAGCTATCACCAACGCGTTTATCGGGTTTATATCTTTTTGCCTTGTAGCCTCAGCTGTGTACTTACTTAATGACCTATTGGACATAGAGAATGATCGCAACCATCAAACAAAAATAACCCGCCCTTTTGCTTCTGGGAACTTAAGCTTAACCGCAGGATTCTTTACAATTCCCTTACTATTAGCTGGGTTTTTTTTAGCTCACAACTTGGGAAATCAGTTCTTAGAGACTTTGCTAATTTACTGGCTGTTAACGACGTTCTACAGCTTTTTCTTAAAACGCTTTTTCTTACTTGATGTGTTTATGCTTTCTGTGCTCTACGGGTTTCGGATCGTTGCGGGATCTAACGCGGTTCACATAGAAACGACAAACTGGCTACTCACGTTTACTTTGTTTTTATTCCTAGGGCTGGCTCTTTTAAAACGTTACGTTGAGCTCACAAATCAAAGGCAGTTAGGCAAGAATCACTTTGTTGGGCGTGGGTATCACATTGAAGATTTAAGATTAGTCTCTTTTTTAGGCGCCACCTCTAATCTGATAGCGATTTTTATTTTCGGGTTCTATATTGGCGCTTCTGAAACAGCCAAGCTCTATGATAGTCCTGACATTCTATGGGTTATTAACTTAACAATTTCTTACTTATTGTTAAGAGTCTGGCGATTAGCCTATCACGGAAAAATGCAAGAGGATCCTGTTTTTTTTGTGCTCAACGATCGCATTAGTCAAAGCGCTTTGGTTATGTGTGGGCTTCTGATTTGGCTGGCAATTTGAAGTTGTCCGCTTTATCACAATTTAGTGTAGTTATCAGACCGTTTTAAAAGCTTAACTTTTTAAGTTGCTTAGCTTCGCTGTCAAGCATTAAGATAAAAGAATAAAGATTAATTGTTGGGGCAAAAAAATGCTTTATCGAAACCAGGAATTATCTGCGATTCTAACTGCAACGGTTTTAATTGCTTTTTTCACCACATCAAGCGGAGCGCTCCAGTCCAGTGATGGTTATCGGGCACGCCTATCGCCAATGCCGACGACACCGCAAACAGCTTCTACAATAACAGGGGGGGGCGAGGTTCGAATTAACTTAGAGGGTACAACACTAACCGCATCAGGTAAGTTCTCAGGAATGAGCTCAGACGCTACCAGCGCCCACATACACTATGGGCTTCCCGCTCAGCCAGGACCTGTTGTCCATCAATTGGAATTTAGCGCCATGACTCACGGTGAACTCTCAGCCACAATAAAATTATCCCAAGATCAAATAGCAGCTCTTAAGTCAGCCTCGCTTTATATTCAAATACATAGCAAGACAAATCCTGCGGGGGAGTTACGGGGCTGGATATTTCGCGACGAGAAATAACCGCCTAGTGTTAAGACTCTAACAAAAAAAAATAGGATCTTTTGCCATGACAATGACTCAATCTCTCAAGATTAATTATGTTTTTCGAGCACTTATTTACGTTCTGGGCGTGGTCACAATGCTGAACGCTTGCAGCCCAAGCTCCACAGAAATATCAGACACACCAAATAGCAGTCTTACTGAGACCGTTTCCGACAAGTTTGCATCACAAGCTGCAAGTGGCGCTGAGGCATACGCGGCTAATTGCGCCGCCTGTCATGGTTTGAATTTAGAGGGTTCGACCTTAGGCCCAATACTCTCGGGAGGCAGTTTTTTAAGACGTTGGTCTGAAAGAACGCCAGCATTAATATTCAGTGACATTCGCGCAAATATGCCGCCAGGAGGAAATGAAAGCCTTGCTGACTCAGATTATTTAAACATAGTGGCGCATATCCTATCGAAGAATGGCGCTGTCGGTATAAACGAAGCGCTTACGGCAACCACAGACTTTAAATTAGCAGATAAAGTTTCCGGTATAAATACAGCCAGGCTCCCAGAAAAATCAGCTCCTATTGGTGTAACAATAAACGGCAACGTTAACGACTTCGTACCTTTTCAACCAGTAACAAACGCCATGCTTGAGTCTCCCGATCCAGCGGACTGGCCGATGATTAGGCGAGATTATGGGGCCCATAGTTATAGCCCTCTCGATCAAATCAATGTAAGCAACGTGAATCAGCTTAAACTAGAGTGGGTTTGGAACATGCATGAAGGAGATTCGGAACCATCGCCTCTCGTTTATAACGGCATTGTTTACCTGATCAACCCAAGCAATATTATTCAGGCACTTGACGGGAAAACAGGCGAAATTATCTGGGAACACTGGGCCGGCCCGGCCACACGTGAAGATATGCGTAATATTGCTATATACGAAGACAAAATTATTCAAGCAACGACAGACGCAAGACTGATCGCGTTAGATGCGAGAACTGGTGAACAGGTATGGGAAACTGTTGTTGCAGACAACAGCAAAGGGTTCTCAAATTCGAGCGGGCCGATAGTAGCTGACGGCAAAGTTTTGTTAGGGCTCGCAGGATGTGCCAGGTACATCAAAGAAGATTGCTACATTAGCGCTCACGACGCAAACACCGGAAAACTTATCTGGCGTTTCAACACCATTGCAAAAGCAAACGAGCCCGGGGGAGACACCTGGGGAGGCCTTAATGACATTTTTAGAGCTGGCGGTGAAACTTGGATAACTGGTAGCTATGATCCCGAGCTGAAAAGGACCTATTGGGGTACGGCGCAGCAAAAACCGTGGGTTCCTGTCAGTCGACACCTCACAATAGATGACGTCGGGCTGTTCACGAACTCAACGGTTGCAATTGAAACGGATACCGGGGAGCTAGACTGGTTTTTTCAGCATGTCCCAGCAGAAGCCTTAGATCTCGATGAAGTATTTGAACGCGTTCTTATCAATCGTGGCGAAGAAAAATTAGTTTTTTCGCTCGGCAAATATGGAATCCTTTGGAAGAATGACCGGGTGTCTGGGAAGTTTAAAGGTTATAAGGAAACCGTATTTCAAAATGCATTTACAAACATCGATTCTGAAACTGGACTAGTTACTTATCGGGAAGATATTCAGAACGCAAAACTAAATGAGTGGACATCAGCATGTCCAAGCAGCACTGGGGGCAAAGACTGGCATTCAATGTCTTACCACGAACCAACTGGCGTAATCATCGCTCCGTTAAGTCAGACCTGCCTTGAAAACGCTGCCCGAGAAGTAGCGCTTGTACAAGGAGGTGGAGGTCTTGCCGCAAGCCGAAAATTTTTTGAAATGCCGGGCTCTAATGGAAATCTCGGTAAATTAGGTGCCTATAATGTTGACACTATGGAAGAGGTTTGGAACTATCAACAGAGAGCTTCGTTCCACACGGGAACGATATCAACTGCCGGGAACCTAGTTTTCGCCGGTGACTTAGATCGTCGCTTTCGCGCTTTTGACGTTACCAATGGAGATGTTCTATGGGAAACAAGGCTCGGCACCGCAGTCCAAGGTCACCCTGTCAGCTTCGCCATCGATGGCAAACAATATATTGCTGTAACAAGCGCTAATGGCGGGACCAGCCCTCGAGTCGTCCCGAGTGTAATCGCCACTGAAATCCAATATCCCCGTTGGGGAAATGCGCTCTATGTATTTAGCCTCCCAGACCAAACCGAGTAAAAAAATGAGCGAAGCACCTGAAAATTTGGAAGAATCGTTAGAGCAAAAAAAAATTGACCCCGCATTAGGTCAAGTAGAGTGGCTTGACCTTACTGTTGGTGACGCCTCCAGAATAAAAAGTTTTTATCAGACCGTTGTCGGGTGGAAAGCCTCAGAAGTCGATATGGGGAGCTATAGTGACTTCAATATGAATAGCGCCGATGGAAAGCAAACTGTTGCAGGGATCTGTCACGCCCGAGGACTAAGCTCCAATCTTCCAGCGAAATGGCTAGCTTACGTCCGAGTTGAGAATGTCACAAAGAGTGCAGAATTATGCACTATCCATGGCGGGAAGATTCTTGATGGCCCAAGACGGATGGGAGGAAGTGATTTGTGTGTTATAGAAGACCCTGAGGGCGCTGTAATTGCTTTACTTTCCTAAAAAAACGAACCAAAACAACGATGCTAAAGAATACCTTGGAGAGGGGAAATGTTAAAAATTTACCCAATAGCGATAATCGCTATCCTGGTTTTCTTATTAATCTATACAGCCTTAGCTATGTCTGGGGTTATTTTTCATTATGAATCTGGGGAAGCTATTGGCGCTGTTTCTGGATGGTGTGAGAGAGTAAGCGGAGGAATCTTTAGAGAACCCGTAAATACGATTAGTAATTTAGGCTTTGTCATTGCCGGTCTTTATATGCTGCGGTCCTTGTCAAAAGAGCACAAAAACGGGCAAATCGGCAACGTTTTTACTGGACTTAATTCAATCAGCGTATTGTATGCGGGAGTCGCGATTTACCTTGGTCCAGGCTCATGGCTCATGCACGGAACTCACACTCAATGGGGCGGATGGGCGGATAACCTCAGCATGGTGATGTATATAGTCTTCCCATGGCTCTACAACATCAAAAATATGGCAGGCTGGACGCCCTCGTATTTTCTCAAAGTCTACTGCTTTATAATAGTTTCTTACGCAATCGCAAGATGGTTTTTTGGAGGCAGGCTAGGAATTGGATTAGATCTTTTCGGTTTATCTATCGGACTTTGGGTTATTTCAGAAACCCTCCATCGTTTTTGGTCTCAGTCCTATCGCTGGTTGTCTGGGTTTATCGGCTTTTTTGTCGCAGGCTTGTTCGGTATCTCTCCCCAAGAGATAATATCGAATCTGAACGAATACTGGTGGGTAACCCTCTTTTGGCTGCCAGCCATATTGTCGAAGCAAGCTCCAGAAGTTAAAAGGGATTATTCGCCATGGTTTTTCTTGGGTATGTTTTCTTTCTTGACAGCTTTTATAATATGGCTTCAAGGTTATCCAGACACCGCTTTTTGTGAACCAGACTCATTGATGCAACCCCATGCCGCTTGGCATCTTCTTACCGCTTTTTCTACATGGTGCTTTTTTAAATTTTTTAAAACAGAACACACTATTAACTAGAGAGAATAGCTAAGTTATTTAACAAACTAAGGTGATGTTTAATGAGTGGGAAAATTCATCAGATATACATAGTCAGTAGTAAGCGCAAGCAACCTGAAAAACTTGTTACCGCTTATCTTGAAGCAGGAAAAGGAATACAAGGAGACCGCTATCATACAAACGCCTCCGCTCGTATCGCTGACGGGCGTAGCGTTCCTAAAAACCAGATAAGCCTTATCGATGCGGACTCAATCGACGATTTCCTTTCCTCAAACCCTTCCGAAAAACAACTTTCATATGGTGATTTCAGGCGAAGCATCGTTACGCGTGGATTAGATCTCAATCAACTAGTAGGAAAAGATTTTTTCATTAGCAACGTTCGATGCAGAGGAACCGAACTTTGCGAACCTTGCTCGTTCCTGGCTCAAACTGTTCACTCCGCAGTATTGCCATCACTCGTAAACCGAGGCGGTCTGCGTGCGATTGTATTAGGAGACGGAATCATTAAAGCAGGAGACTGTATTACAAGTGCTGATGACTGATTTTATAAAAAGATTTTACAACATGTTGCCCCGCCACATTTCTCGACCTTGGTGGATAAACTGTTTACTTGCTTTTTCTGTGTATATGACGATTGTCTATCTTCCATGGGATATTTTTGTTAAACCATTACAAAAGGACCAAGAGGTTTGGTTCGGTATTCTATTCACAGGATGGTCCGCAAAAATCGGCGCCCTGTTACACTGGCTCGTTTATGGCTTTGCCATGGTCGGTTTTGCTGGAATGAAACGATGGGCCCAACCGTGGGCCAGTCTTTATGTAGTTCAAATAGCCTATGGAATGGCCTACTGGGGCTTTAACGATAAGGTGGGTTCAGGAAGTATCGTCACTGTCGCTGTTAGTTTGCTTTTTCTATTATTAGCCTTTGGTTTATGGCGGCGAACCGACCTCTTTAAAAACTAAGCGAAAATTTCTTTATGGCACTCTCAATCCTATCAATAAAAGATAACGTTGCCGGTCTTTTGCATATTCTTCCTTTCTTGTTTTTCCCTTTGGCAGATGCTGCGGAAGAAAACTTAATTACACTAAGCATTCTCGGAGTCGTGCAAGACGCCGGATATCCTCAAGCCGGCTGCATGGCAAAGCATTGCATCCCCGCTTGGGAGGCGCCTAATCTGCGGCGCGGAGCAACTTCTTTAGCGATCATTGATGCCAAAAAAGAAGCCACCTACCTGTTCGAAGCTACACCAAATTTTCCAGAGCAAATTTATTTACTAGAAACTATTGCTCCGGATCATCAGCTCAGTGGAATATTTCTGACCCATGCTCATATCGGGCACTACACAGGTCTTATGTATCTCGGCCATGAGGCAATGGCAACCACGAATATCCCTGTTTACGCTATGCCGCGTATGAAAGACTTTCTTTTGAGTAACGCCCCGTGGAGTCAACTTTCAGAGTATGAAAATATTAAACTGAGACCTCTTGAGGCCGACAGCGAAATTAAACTCGGGGACGTCGCAATCACCCCTTTTCTAGTGCCGCACAGAGACGAATTTTCTGAAACTGTTGGCTACAAAATTAAGGGACCAAACCGCACCGCACTATTTATTCCCGACATAAACAAGTGGGAACTTTGGGAGCGAGATATTGTCAATGAAATTCGGAATGTAGACTATGCCTTCATTGATGCGACCTTCTTTTCTTCTGGAGAACTGCCTGGGAGAGATATGTCAAAAGTCCCGCACCCTCTCGTACTGGAAAGCATGAAGAAATTCCAAACTTTGAGACCTATCGAAAAACAAAAAATCTTCTTTATTCACATGAACCATACCAATCCCTTGCTCGACGCAGAGAGCAACGCTTCAGATATCGTCCAAAACAAAGGATTTAATATTGCAAAAGAAGGCATGCAGTTCAAACTTTAAACAGAGCCAGTATGATGCTTTCGGTTTTTAACCCTCCGCCAGGGCACTTTTTTTAACTCAGAAAAATTACTAAAAATATGCCGCTCCTAAAACTAGACAAAGCTTCTCTAAATTTCGGTACGCATGTCGTTCTCGATGAGGTTGATTTCGAAATTAAACGCGGCACGCGAATCGGTTTGCTCGGCAGGAATGGGGCTGGAAAGACCACGTTAATGAAAGTTATTGAGGGGTCTGTCGTCCTTGATGGTGGAGAAAGATGGGTTCGCCCAACGATAAAAATAGCTTGGCTAGAACAATCTCTGCTAAATGCAGATGACCAATCCGTATACGATGCGGTAGCCGATGGCCTCGCCGAAACAGGGGCGTTACTAAAAAAGTATCACCGGCTTATTGAAAATTTTGAAACAACTGACCCTACTGAACTCGAACACATTCAGGACGAACTTGAGGCAAAAGATGGGTGGAGTCTCAGTCAAAAAACCGACACAATAATTTCGCAATTGCAACTTCCACCGAATAAGTTAATGCGAGAGCTTTCTGGGGGCTGGCGCAAACGAGTCGCTCTCGCGCGCGCCCTAGTGCGTGAGCCGGATCTTCTTCTCCTGGACGAACCCACTAATCATTTAGATATACCGGCCATCGAATGGCTTGAGAAAAATCTTCAAGACTACAAAGGCGCATTACTAATAATCAGCCACGACAGACGTTTTTTACAAAACGTCGCAAATAAAATAGTTGAACTTGACCGCGGACATCTCCGTCAGTTTGAAGGAACATTTGAAAGGTTCCTTCGATTCCGCGCTGAGCAGCTTGCGAACGAAGAAACTGCCAATAAGTTATTTGACAGAAAATTAGCCCAAGAGGAGGTCTGGATAAGACAAGGTATTAAGGCCCGACGAACCAGAAACGAAGGCCGGGTTCGGTCTCTTGAAAAAATGCGCCGCGGAAGAAGTTTGCGGCGAGAGCTGCAGGGGAATGCCAAATTCAAAGTTAGTGGTGCCGAAAAGTCGGGGAAAATTGTTGCGGATATCATTAATATAAGCCACCAATTCGATAATAATCCTATAGTTAAAAATCTTTCTACAACGATAATGCGTGGCGACCGAATTGGTCTAGTGGGCGCAAACGGTGCTGGAAAATCTACGTTACTAAAAATTATCCTCGGCCAGCTCCAGCCAACTGAAGGGGAAGTAAAGCTTGGAACTAAACTAGAGATCGTTTATTTCGATCAGTTACGTGACACCCTTGATCTTGAAAAAAACCTAATCGACAATGTCTGCGGCGGACAGGAATTCATCGAGCTCAATGGCAAAAGAAAACATGCAATCAGTTATTTAAGCGATTTCCTATTCTCTCCAGATAAAATTCGCACGCCTGCAAAGGCGCTGTCAGGCGGCGAGCAGAGCCGAGCCATCCTTGCCAAAGTTTTTAGTAAGCCCGCCAATATCCTTGTGCTCGATGAGCCTACCAATGATCTTGATATCGAGACGTTAGAGCTTCTCGAAGAACTCTTGATTGAATTTACTGGAACAATTTTAATAGTGAGCCATGACCGAAAGTTTATGGATAATGTTGTCACTTCGATTATGGCTTTTGAAGGAAACAACTCGGTCAACGAGTATGTTGGCGGCTATACCGACTGGACGAACCATGGCGGAAATATCAATGAAGTTCCAATAAAACAGATCGGTAAATCATCAGAGTTACTTGCGCCTCCGAAAAGCACCAATTCTGAGCCAGACAAAAAACTTGAAAATTTTAACGCAAAAGCTATTTCCCAAAATAAGAAAAAACAAATATCGGCCATGCTAAAGCATATTAATCAATTAGAGTCTGCCCAGTCGGAAATAGAACGCTTAATGTCAAACGCAGATTTTTACGACCAGAAACCAGAAGACGTAAAAAAAATGCTCAAAAAATCTGCTTCTATTTCAAAAGATCTAGAAAAAGCATTTTCAGAATGGGAGAATTTAGAACAATAGGACCTCAAAAATATCCAGCGAGAAAGCAGGGATGGGTAATGAGAAAATCAGATATTCGTGTAGCCTTCTTTTTAATATTTTTATCTCAATGCACATCTTCGCCCCTTAATCGCAGGCAATTAGCGCTTTACTCTGAAAATGAGATGGCTTCTCAAGGCGATAGGATTTATACAGCGATTATAGAATCCACTCCGATAAGCGCGAGTTCTGAAAAAATTAACTATGTCAGATGTATTACCGAAAATCTTATTCTCGGCTTAGACGAATCGGCAAAACTAAGATATAGCTGGGAGGTAACTACGTTTGAAGATCCCCAAGTCAATGCGTTTGCGCTGCCAGGCGGAAAAATTGGTGTCTACGAAGGTCTATTAGAAGTCGCCGATAATCAGCATCAACTCGCGGCAGTGATAGCTCATGAAATTGGCCATGTCATCGCGCGACATGGGAACGAACGGGCAAGCCAATCGGCGATGCGCAGTGTTGGTGTCCTGGCGGCACAAATCCTTGGAGTACCGGAAAGCACGGCCGCGGCTATCGACGCGTCAACCCAAATCGGGATTTTACTTCCGTTTAACCGAATACAGGAAAGCGAGGCCGACGAAATTGGCTTAAGATTGATGTCAGCAACTGGCTTTGATCCGTTAGAGACTTTAACTTTATGGGAAAAGATGGCAGACAACCAATCTCGGAGAACACCGGAATTACTTGCTACCCACCCCTCCCCTCAATCAAGAATTGAAACACTACAAACACTGATGGGCCCTGCTGAAAAAACTTGGATCGACGCAAGGAAAAGTGGAATAAATCCAGACTGTCTTATTATGAACTAAATAACTTTTCAAAGTGATTGAAGAAAAGCTAACAACTGATCTCGTTCCATTTTTTCCAGAGTTAAGAAAATGCTAGGCATCAAAGAGTCATTTTCATTAGTGATTGAAGACACTCGGTCTTTAAAAAAAGTAACCCACCTCCGCCCGTCTTCGCTTTGGATCTGCAAAGTTCTATCCGACTCATTCCGAAACCGGCCCAAAACAATCGTTCCATCGGGCTTAATTACTTTTTTCGCCCTATAATTTTTCGCAACCTTCGCAGAGGGATCAAGTAACGCTTCTTTTAGTTCTGAATCGTCTAAGCGCCGGGCGACGCCGTCTAGCGCTGGACCTATGCTGCCCCCCTCGTCACCGTAACTGTGACAGGTAACGCATTTCCCTTTACCATTAAATAAGGTTCTACCTGCGATTATCTCTGGAGTGTCAAGCACGGCCTCCCTCTCTTCTAGCAAAATACCAGACCTCCCCTGAAGAGATCGGACATGATTTGCGATATCAAGGATTTCCTCATCATCGAAGGAATCGCCCCAACCTGCCATGCCTGTGCCCGAACGACCATCTTTAATCACACTCACTACCTCCGCGTCGCTCAGGGAATTAGCACTTCGATCATTCAGCGACTTCCCCATTGCTTGTCCTTCCCCGGCTTCACCGTGGCAAACAGAGCAATACGAGTTATACAACTCGAGGCCCTCACCGACACCACCAATTGCCGGACCCGTGTATACAGCGAACAATACTCCAATGGTCAAACTTCTACAGGCATTACCAATAAAATTATTCATAACCCTAATCAAGTCGGTTCCCTAATAAGTTTCTATAAACTAAATAAAATATAGTTTCCCGGAGAAATTCCCGTTGCCACACCAGCACGAGTAGCCGGGTTACGTGTGCCCGACGCAATCCCTATGTACTGTTTTCCATCTATGGTGAAACTTGTTGGTGGCGCATACAAACCACTACCAGTTTGAAATTTCCACAACACTTCTCCCGTTTGGTCATCTAAAGCATAAAGATAACCGTCAGGTGCGCCGGAAAAAACTAGCCCGCCTCCGGTGGCTAAGGTACCAGCCCATGCAAAATTACCAGGCATCTCCACCTGCCAATCAATTTCCCCAGACAGCATATTAAAAGCAACTACCCAACCAGTTCCACTAACGTCGAATTGAGGCATCCCTCCCAAATCCATTGTCCCAGCCCGTGCTTCACCCTCTCTCCGGATAAATCGTGTGCCCCATTCGGTGGTTGGAATATACAGCATATGCGTGTTGGGGCTATAAGCCGCTGGCGGCCAGTTTTTTCCGCCGTAGAGGCCCGGAAATACCATTTCATTGGCTGGCTCTTTGAAAGCTTCTTTCAAAACAGGTTTGCCCGATTCATCTCGCTCTGCCCAGTTTACTCGAGTGTACTCTCCGGCATACAAGAACTCTCCAGTTAATCGATCGAGACCGTAGACATGTCCGTTGCGCGAAACTTGAACGATCATTTTTCTTAACTCACCTTCAAACATCTCATCAATGATCATAGGCTCGGATGTTGAATCATGATCGAACTCGTCTCTCGGCGAGGTTTGAAAGTACCACTGAAGTTGCCCACTATCAGCATCTAACGCTATTACTGAGTTAGAGAAAAGATTATCTCCCGCTCGAACTTTATTGTTGATGTCTGGCCAAGGATTCCCAGTTCCCCAAAAGACCCAGTCGGTTTCAGGATCATAAGTTCCGGTAACCCACGTAGGTGCTCCACCTGTTTTCCATGAGTCACCCTCCCAGGTATCGTTACCCAATTCCCCTTCTGCCGGAGTAGTATAAAATCTCCACCTCAACTCACCCGTGTGAACATCATAGGCATCTATATAACCACGGATACCAAACTCACCCCCCCCAACACCAATCAGAACCATGTCTTTCACAACAAGCGGGGCGCCGGTAATAGAATAAGACTCGCGATAATCTCCAACCTCAGCGTCCCACAATTGGATTCCACTCTCTGCATCAAATGCTATAAGTCGCGCATCAAGAGTCCCGTAAAAGACCATGTCTTCGTACAGTGCAACTCCCCTATTATGTGGACCACAACACAAATCTACATTTTCAAAATCATGATCGTATCGCCAAAGCTCGTCTCCCGTTAGCGGGTCGACCACAATAAGATGACTGTTGGCCGTCGTAAGGTACATCCTTCCATCATTAACTAGCGCCGTAACCTCAAATGCTCCTCCAGTAACCCCAGTTTGCTTTATCCATACTGGACGCAGGCCAGCAACGCTATCTCTATTTATCTCATCGTCCGGGATGAACCGCCAAGCCCCATAATTGCGCCCGTAGGTTACCCATCGATCAGAGTAATCTTGCGCTCCTTCGAGAATCTCCGTTGTGACATTTTGCGCAAAACTGACGCTCATAAGACCGAGGATCACTACAAGCCCCCCGAGTACCTTTGCATAAAACACTTTCATGTAATAAACCTTATCTCAAAAATTTAGTTGGTTTGAAAAAGAACGCAATTAACCTATAAAAACCTTCGCATTGTCAATTAATTAGCTTTGTCACCCAATTCTCAAACGTGTTTAAATCGAATATAGTTCTCAACCAAACTTGGTTTATATGTTGAATTCTCTTCTCTTCAATGAGATACGGACAGCAATCTTTAGATTTGCGAATTTTTTATTGAACACAAAGGATAATCACAATGCTCATTTACGGTGTTGCACTGCTCTCAGCCTGCTTACTAATCGGGATGGCTGTTGGTGAAACTATTGGCCTGGCCATAGGGGTAGAGGCCAATGTAGGCGGGGTTGGCATTGCCATGTTACTACTGGTCCTCGCCAGTAATTCCGATAAGTTCCGCACCCTAACTGAGGGCAAGGCCGGGGCGGGAATAAGTTTTTGGAGTGCCATGTATATTCCAATCGTAATCGCAATGGCTGCTAGACAAAACGTTGCGGCTGCCTCAGAGGGTGGAATGCTGGCTCTTACCGCAGGCGTTGCGGCGGTTGCGATCAGTTTTGCGTTAGTACCAATACTAAGCCGGATTGGCAATAAGGCGAAAAGGAGCGTCGAATAATGGGCCTTCTAGAAACAGTTTTCGTCCGAAATAATCTGATTGTCGCGTTCGCCGCTGTGGGAGCCGTCATGTGGGTCTCCTACTTTGTAGCAGATAAACTCACAAAAGGAAGGATCCATGGCTCTGCGATAGCGATCGCACTTGGTCTCATCGCCGCCTACTTTGGAGGCATTGTGACGGGGGGCGACAAGGGCGTTGCCGACCTAACCTTACTTGGCGGCATTGGGCTAATGGGCGGGGGCATGTTACGGGACTTCGCAATCGTATCTACCGCATTCGGAGTCCAACTTTCAGAACTAAAAAAAGCAGGAGTCGCAGGAGTTGTATCTATTTTCGCAGGTGTACTTGTTTCTTTTATTGTGGGAGCGCTAGTAGCTGTGATTTTCGGTTACACCGACCCAGTCGCCATCACAACAATTGGTGCAGGAGCAGTTACTTATATCGTGGGCCCCGTTACCGGTGAAGCGATCGGGGCCTCTGGAGACGTCATAACATTGAGCGTGGCGGCAGGGTTGATAAAATCAATTCTCGTCATGATTGGGACTCCGCTCGTTGCTAAATCTATTGGGTTGAACAACCCCCAATCAGCCATGGTCTTTGGCGGTCTCATGGGCACTACCAGCGGCGTCGCAGCGGGCCTTGCAGCAACCGACCCCAAGCTGGTGCCTTATGGCGCCATGACAGCTACTTTTTACACTGGGGTAGGCTGCCTCCTTGGCCCGTCTCTTTTATTTTTGGCCGTAAGTATTATTTTTCAATAATTATAAAGCTCAGATTAATTTTTGAGTTCCTTCGCAAAACTAACTTAAACCAAACGCAGAGTGCTATAGGATGACAACTTTATTTCCAACATTAAATAATAAAAATTCCGCAGTCGCACTGATTGAAAATAACGTGCTTATTACCTACTCAGACCTAAATGAAAAAATTGACAGATTCGCAAAAGGGCTTTTAGGCAGTGAATCCGATTTAAACGAGGAGCGTGTCGCTTTTTTTATCCCGGCGAGTGAGGACTATGTAACGACATTACATGGTATATGGCGGGCTGGAGGAATTGCGGTACCCTTGAACGTCGCGTCTGCGGTAACCGAGCTGGATCATTATTTAAAAAGCGCGAACGTTACAAGGATGATAGCTTCTGGGAAATACAAGGAATCGCTCAAGGAACTGTGCTCTGAGCTTGAAGTTGAACTTATTGATGCTCAGGAGATTTTAAACAGATCTCAACACAAAGACTTACCGGCCATTGATCAATCCAGAAGAGCGATGATGCTCTTTACGAGCGGCACTACCAGCAAACCAAAAGGAGTAGTTAGCACACATGCCATAATTAGCTCACAAATCACAACCCTTATCGATGCTTGGGAATGGACAAGCAGTGACGTTGTCCCCTTATTCCTGCCGCTTCATCATATTCATGGCATCATCAATATACTTAGCTGTGGCCTATGGTCAGGAGCCACGATAGACCTTTATCAGAACTTTGATATTACAAGAGTCTGCGCTTCCGTGGCCGCAGAAAATTACAACGTTTTCATGGCTGTTCCCACTATTTACGTTAAATTAATACAGCACATCTGCAAACTCCCCAGCAGCGAGAAAGACCGTATTTGTGCTGGCTTTAGTTCAATGAGATTAAACATTTCTGGATCAGCCGCTTGTCCTGTAAAACTCTTTAATGAGTGGAAAGCGCTCACAAGCCAAACATTATTGGAACGCTATGGTATGACTGAGATAGGAATGGGAATATCTAACCCTTATCACGGTGAAAGAAGACCAGGTCATGTTGGGCAGGCTCTTCCAGGTGTGGATATTCAATTATTTGATGATGAAGACAATTTAATTGATGCTGAGAATCTTGCGGGCGAAATAAGAGTTCAGGGCGATAATGTATTCTTAGAATATTGGGATAACGCAAGTGCCACCGAAGAAAGCTTTATCGATGGTTGGTTCTGCACTGGCGATGTTGCGGTGTTAGATAATGGCTATTACCGAATTATGGGGAGGTCATCCATTGACATTATCAAATCAGGAGGATACAAGCTTTCAGCTCTAGAAATCGAAGGCACATTACTTACTCACGAAAACATTTTGGAGGTCGCGGTTCTTGGAACTCCTGACGAGACTTGGGGTGAAGCGGTGACCGCTTTTGTAGTATTAAAATCTGCATCCAAACTTGATTATCAAGACCTTAAAAATTGGTGTGACGGCCGCATGTCGGCATACAAAGTGCCTAAGATTCTCCATATTGTAGAATCACTACCGCGAAATGCGATGGGCAAAGTTACGAAAGTAAATTTAAAAGATTGCCAATAATTTGAAACTTAGTTGTTGTAGCCTCGCCCCAATCGCAAGACTTCTGTAGCAGAAGCTGGAAGGCCATAATCGACGCCAACAGTTACCATTCGAAAGCCTTGTTCAAGCCTTTTTTCTACATCTCGGGCGTTAGTGGTTATTGCGCACGGAACTTTACTGGAGACACATGCAGACAAAACTTTTTGTATAGCCTCCTCTACCTCTGGTTCGCGAGGACTAGAGAACCCCATAGCTGTGCTTAGGTCAGAGGGGCCAATAAAGATCGCGCCAACACCGGGTACTGAAGCAATTTCTGAAGCATTCGCAACACCTTTAGGAGTTTCTATTTGTATTATACCCAAGAGCTCGCCTTGATCATCTAGGGGCCAAGTATCTGCGCGAGCATGGTACTCGGGTACACCCCAATACCAAACAGCATTACTTGGATTTCGACCTCGTAGACCTGCAGGTTCCATATCCTTTGAATTAAACCCCTGCGGATAACGCATAGATCTAATAGCTAAGCGTGTCTCATCAGCGTTCTCAACTGAAGGGAACATAACTCCAAAAACACCGACATCTAAAACCTGTTTAACTTGCGAAAGAAAATCTTCTCGACCAGTTTTGGGGATGCGAACAAAAGGCACAACATCAGGTTGCAGACTCTGCTTTTCCATAATTCGACGCTTGTTAGTCATACCAAGGAGGAACTCCCTTAGTCGCTCGACATCAAAGGGAGAATGCTCCATATCTATAATGACAAAATCAAGTTTACTGGATGAAAGCGCCCGCGCGTTTGTGAGCGAATAATCGAAAGATAGGACTCCCAAAGCAGGCAACCCTGCCTCCATTTGAGAAATAACTTTATTCAGGCGATCAGTAGGTTGCCCAAACGCCAAGGCAAAACAAAAGTTCGCCGACACAAACAGCGCCACTGAACGCAATCTCTTTTGAAAGAGCATGGGCAACAAAACTTCTAGCGCGCCACCCAAGGAGGCTCAATAAGCAAACTGGCATCCGCTTCAGCTTTAGGTACAAACTTTTGTGTGCGTCCGTACTGATTGTCACCTCCATAAAGATTCCCAGCAGGATCCACAGTAAAAGTGTGGACCTCTAAGTAACCATCCGGGAGTCCGGCAGGGACGAGCCAAGTATTTTTTATATTGCCGTAAAAATCAAAATTTATAAATCTTAACGGCCCAAGATCTGTAATCCAGAAATCGTCTTCATTAACAATAATATCCAGCGGCAAAGTCAAAGGCCCACCGATCGAACGCTCAAATTCAAAAACAGCCGGATCAGCTGTCGTGCGAAACAAATTAACTCCATTGTTACCAGACCGATCTGTTACAAAAACTCGTCCGCCAGGACCAACAGCAAGAGAATGGATCGTATTGAACTGACCGGGCTGGTCTCCTTGGCTTCCGAACTCGCCCAAATAATTCATTTCTCCGTCGTAGACAATTACCCTGTGGTTGAGTAATCCATCAGCCACAAGAATGCGTCCATCTGGGAGAAAAGCAACGTCCTGTGGGCTTCCATAATGAGTTGCATCGTTGCCCGGCACGCCTCTCTCCCCGAAAGTCGCGATGACCTCGCTTCCGTCATTAGAGAGCACATGAATTTCGTGGTGTGTCTGATTCACAACCCATAGTTTTCGATCCGGATCATACGGGTTGACCCTGATGCGCTCTGGCCCCGGGCCATCTGCTCCTTCACAGAGATAATCTAGATGATCCCAGACACTTAACAGCTCTCCGTTGGCATCCATCTCAAAAAGGCAATTCTGCCAAGTTCGTCGATTTGCTTCCCTAAGAACATTTATACCTAGTGCACCTGCAAACCCGGGGAAATCGTCAGGTATAGGGTAGGGCAATATTGTCTCGCCTCGCTGGTTTATGATTATTCGGTCAGAGGTTTCTGCCCATATTGCAGAATTACCTCCAAACGCGAAACCCTGCTCTTGAAATGGCTGCTGCCAGCCACTGACAATCTCATAAGGCATTTCTATGATGGGCCCACGAGCATTACCAGTTTCTTGGCCGGAGACATTTAGAGTCACTCCACCACACAAAACCAGTAATATCAAAGACGGCAAACCGCTATTCAATCCAGCAGAAATATTGACCATGTTTTTCTCCTTTTTATTTACCTTTCGACAAGAGCCTTAGCAACTCGACGCTACCCTTTGACGTCTAAATATATCAAGCACTTTTCAATGAATCCACTCCCCGAAAATCAAATAGCTGCTAACGTGGCTTTATTTTTAAGTTTAACTCTGCCGCAAAAAGCATAGATCGATCGAGATCAATCGCCATCCAATCTAACATGACAAACTCATCTAACGTCAGTTCTCCTTCAAAAACCCGTTCACCGTCAGCAATCACCTCGAGTGGCCTTCCAAAATCAAATTGATCAGGACTTATTAGTAAAGTAAGAGCATCCACTCCAACCGTATCCAATACGATGCGATTGCTATCTCTTTTAGCAGCAACGACTGCTGGCGAATCAAACCCCGCACGTGAATCAATACGGAGCCAATGGTTGCGATTATAAATATCGGTCCTATCTGCAACCCATTGAATTGAGTCCGGCAAAGGCACTCTTGGATTTTTCTCTTTAAAACTTTGAATGGCAGCAGCTTGGCTTGGCATCCAATTGAGGTTATGACCGCCACCTGGTATCGGAACAAATTCATGCTCAACTCCCGCATCAACCAAAACTTTCATAAACGGCGCCACAGAGGATACGGGGTACAGCGGGTCCTTCTCACCGTTTACTATAAATAAAGGCTTATTGCGTAAATTTTCGAAATACAGCCGGTAACCGCCCCCGCTTTGTGGGTTGCGTAAAACTGCGGCGTTTCCTATGAATGGGAAAAAAGCTGACCAAGGAGTGGGCTGCTTGAAAGCAAAAAAATATGCACCGGTCCCTCCATCTGACACACCCGTCAGGGAGACACGATTATCATCCACATTATATTCTCGCTTAACAGCTTTTAATATTTCTGGTAAGTTTTCAGCTTGTTCTAATTGCCACCAATATGCGTTGTTCCAAGCTGCTGGCACTACAACAATTTTATCTGGATGTTTTAACGAATCATAACCACCTCGCCAAAAAACATCGCCGTCTTGCCACTTCTTACGACCGACGCCGCCATGGAGAATAAATTCAACAGGGTAACTTTTTGTCGGTTTATAACTTGGTGGGATCAACATGACGTACGGCATTTCCAGCCCAGATTTATTGATGCGCACCCTCTCAACAACTCCGGTTTCAACGTCTACCGAAAACTTCGGGCCTCGTTGCAACCACCGATAGAGAGTCAAGGCGTCCGGGCTAGCACTAATTAAGGCTTCAATATTTTTATCTTGTTGCTCTCCTGAGGGAGACTTCCAAAATGCCGTGACAAGATCTTGCGAGTTTTTTTCTTGAGCAACCGCATAATTGACAAGACTAGCGAAAATTCCAATAAACATTAAACCTTTAAAAAATTCTGAGCCAACACGCAAATAAAATGTATGATGTAGGGACATGTTAACTGGCTCCATAATGAAATATTTAATTAGCTCTGAATCTCATTGTTGCATTCGCCGCCAATGTTCGCAAAGGCTTAACATGTTAGTATTGCCACATGTCAAAGAACCGATGCCTTTAAGATAATGTCATGAGAATTTCCTTTATCTTTCAGAAGTTATTGTTCCCTCTTACAATTGCGTCATTAGCAGGACTACCTAGTCTTGTTTTTAGCGCCGAAGAGAAACTGACTGTTCTAGATCTAGACAAACCTCTGCGCTTGGATTTTTCTGGTAGTTGGGAGAAAGATTTTCGGCGTAGCGATAACTGGCGGGATGAACTCAATCGAACAATGCGAATACGCCAGGAGGCTGCTCAAAGGCAAAGCTCTCAATCACCCAGGCGTAATATTGTTTCTCCTCCCATTAGTGTAGGCAGTATTAACCTACCGCGAAGTAGCGGCAGTAGCACAAGCGTTGTTGAACTTGCGAGACTTGCTGAATATGTCAGCCGGCAGACCACGCTTAACATCACCCAAACACTTGACGAAATCAGGATAACGCGCCGAAATGATTCTGCGCTCGTTTGTGGCCTCGGTTATGGGGTGATGCAAACCTTTGCTAATGAGTTTGGTGTAGAAGCTTGCGGATGGGACCAACAACAGCTCGTTTTCCAGACAACGCTCCCCGGTGAACTTACTATAATCCACAGATTCAACGTGAGTGCTAGCCGCAAAGAACTGAACCTTGTCATCACGATTAATAGCAGAAATCGAGAGTCGTTTAGCCTTGTGCAAGCCTTTACTCGCTATGATACGCCCACACCTAACATTGACTGTGATCAGACATTGAGCCGCGGCAAGGTTTGCAGCCGCGCAGAGGGGGTGAGGTGAATTATTGCTTCCCTAAGATATTTTTGAATTTCTTTTTTGCTGCTTGTCTAGCTGGTTGCAGTCAAACGAGGACCTTGCCACCTTCTGACACGGCTATTGGACAGGAAGAAGCCTCTCTTCCCAAACCGCTGGGAAATGTTGAACTAGTAATTGCCGCGTCTGCGCCAGAGCATAGTCAACAGCTTTCAATCAATGTGCAGAATTTTACCTCAACGGAAAAAAACGCAAAGGAAACTTCAAAATTCGGTCAGTGGGTTTTTGAGGAAATAACGAAAAAAGAAACTCAATTTCTACCACACTTGCTCAGTAACGTATTGGAGACTTCAAATAATTGGGGTGCGGTGAGGGTTCTACCGGACAGAGATCCCACATTTGACATCACGATTAATGGCGAGATAATTAGGTCAAACGGGTCCAGGCTAGAACTCAAGGTCTTGGCCACAGACAGCACTAACCGCGTTTGGTTTGAAAATTACTACACAGACCAAGCCGCTGTTTCAGACTATCCAAATTCCGCGCGTTTCACTTTTGGTAACAGATTCGATGGGGCTAACTACGAAGATCCATTTACAGATCTTTATTCTCAAATTGCTAACGACATCCTTCAGGCTCGCGACCTCTTAACAAGGGCAGAGCGCAATGAGATTATTCAAGTTACGCAATTAACTTATGCCACCGATGTCGCTCCAGAAACATTCGAGGGTAGCCTAATTTCAGGCGCGGATGGACGCCTTGTCCCTGCTCGCTTTCCTGCGAATAATGACCCAACTTTTGCTCGGGTGAGGGATATGCAATACCGACATGAACTTTTTGTCGATACGGTAGACGAATATTACGAAACTTTATATCAAGACATCCAACCTGCTTATGTCCTTTGGCGCAAATACTCTCTCGACGAAATTGAAGAAGAAAAACAAAGAAATGCAGACGGCGATCGCCCTTCCGCCAGTTATGGCAATTCCCGCAGCTTCCTCGCACTCAGTCAAAGATACGACCGCTTTAAATGGAGCAAAATTTACGAGCATGAATTTACCGAGCTCGCTCAAGGCTTCAACCAGGAGCTAGCACCTGCAATGCTTAAACTTAACACTCAAGTATACGGACTCACTGGCACCATGGAACAGCAGTACCGAGCATGGCGCGGTACTTTAAGAGAGCTATATGAGCTCCAATTACAGAGCAATCTCTAGTCCTACTAGGCCAGCGCGTTTTCAAATAAGTTAAGTAATCGGCTCCAAGCACGCTCAGCCTGAGCCTCGTTATAAACAAGCGAGTCAGGCGGGCACCAGCCATGCAAGGTATCACGGTAAACCTCAATTTCTGCTGAAATATTAGAGTCCGCATACGCTTTTCTCAACATTTCTTTTGCTTCCGGCGTACTTTCATCGTCGTTAGCGGCTATGCAATGGAGCATGCTGGCCTGAGTTTCAGGAATAAGTCTGTGAGGACTATTAGCGGCTTCAGTTGCCAACCCACCACCGTGAAAAGTGCCACCTGCGCCCATTCTTTCAGGAACAGCCGCAACGGCTCGCATGACCATAGGCCCACCCATGCAGTACCCTATAGTACCCACGCGTCGAGTTGTGTCCACGGAGGCTTGTTGATCTATATATGAAACCATTGCCCGAGCATCTGACAAATGAGTTTCTGCATTCAAATTCCTCGCCATGGGCAGAACTATTTCACGAGTCTCAGGTTGACTAAAGCTAGCTCCCTCGCCAACCACAGGAGATACCGCATCCCGATAAAAAGGGTTAACGACTAACACAGAGAAACCAGACTGAGCTAGCCTCTTCCCCATTTGCCTGAATGCGGGACGCAACCCTAAAATATCAGGCCAGACTATTACTGCGGGATGCTTCCCAGATTCAGGGTGCACAAAATAGCAATCAGCAATTCCATCCGGAGTCTCAACTTTCACATCCGACCCGATAACTGCTTGGGCATTAGATACGGGTGGTAACAACATACCAACGGTTGCCGCCATCGACATTTTACCAAACTCTCTTCGCGATAAATCCTTCCCGCCTCTGACTTGCTCGCGAACGAAAGCGTCAACATCCTGCTGAGTATCTAAGTCGCACATAATAGCTCCTCCCTTAAAGATTTTTAGAAAAACCAAGCTAACCACAAGTCCAGATTAGGGCGTGGCGCAAAAAATCTCAACCCCTATCAACAAACCTCTATTTTGACTTAAAACCCCAAACAGATTCGCTAAAATTACAAATTTTCCTTAGAGAGGAATTAATTGAATTGGAATCGATCCAAAACGACCACCTGTCAGCATCCCAATAAAGGCGTCTCCCCAACCATACTTAGCAGACATAAGCTGATTGATCTCAATCGATTTTTCAGGCCTGTTTTCTGACCTGTATCTCGCTGATTTTCCATCGCGGGTCATCTCAAAGTAGCCCTGCTTTACGAGTGTATTCTGGAGCCGGTCATACCAACCCGAACCATCGGAGCCAACACGAAAGTATTGAAATCCCTCAAAATCTAAAATCCAAAGCCGGGTCGTTACGATCTCATTGACCTCACTGTATGTGTGCAGCTCAATCACCTCTACCCTCTCTGCAGCAAACCTATAGAGTAGAAAAATCACCGCGAAAACCGAAATCGTCCCCAAGGCTCCAGACTTAACAATGGTTCTCAACAAATCGTCCCCCACTTACACCTTTGCACAAGTGCTTTTATAACGACCATAGTTTTACGAAAGCTTTTCTTTTTACTGTGAAAAACAGTGATAACATGTGATTAGATGCATTTTGGAGCCCGAGCTATGCCTTGTAAACTAATTTCTCTGCTACGCAATTTTTTAGTTGTATTTTTACTCACTTTTTACTCATATGGTCTTCAAGCAGCACAGCTTGAGCTAACCCCGCTAGATCAATATGTTCGTGCTCCCGACCCAAATTACAGCTATAGCGTGGCTGATACCGTTTCAGGAGAATTTGAAGGAGTAAGTTACAAAACTTTTATTATCAATATGGTTAGCCAACGATGGCTCACCGAGAAGGAAGTTAACCTTCCCATTTGGGAGCATCAGCTAACTGTCACCGTTCCTGAAACTCTAGCGAGCAACATCGCATTTTTATATCTGACCGGCGGAAATAATGAGCAAGCTATGCGCATAGCCGCTGAGGATACTGACATCAGGCGAGCCACCCTCACGAACACTGTTGTAGCCACACTGTATGGTGTGCCTAGTCAACCACTGGTCTTTAGCGATGACGATGGGCGCAGGCGCAGCGAAGACTCCATTATTGCCTACACTTGGGACAAATATCTTCGCACTGGGCAAGAAAAATGGCCACTGCGGTTACCCATGACTAAGGCTGCGGTTAGAGCTATGGATACGGTCACTGATCTATTAGGCAGTGACCAAGGGGGCAACGAGACAGTGGACCAATTCGTGGTCGCAGGAGGCTCAAAACGCGGTTGGACAACTTGGACAACCGCCGCAGTGGATAGCAGAGTCGTCGCTATCGCTCCGATAGTGATAGATATGCTCAATTTAGAAGAGAGCTTTAAGCATCATTTCGAAGTCTACGGGGCCTACTCTTTGGCCGTGAGCGACTATGTCCTCAACGGCAATATTGCATGGCTCGGGACCCCGGAATTTAAGGCATTAATGAAAATCGTGGAACCATTTGAATACCGAGAGCGTCTCCAACTGCCTAAGTTCCTGCTTAACTCTACGGGCGACGAGTTTTTCTTACCCGATTCTTGGCAATTTTATTGGGACCAATTAGTTGGCGAGAAACACCTGCGCTACGTGCCGAATTCGAATCATGGCATGGGCGGAACAGATGTGGGGGAGAGTCTCGATGCTTGGTATCACGCGATCGTCCACAACGTGCAAATTCCAAGGTACTCCTGGGACGTCGCAGACGATGGCACCATCACAGTATTAAGCTTAGATAGACCATCGAAAGTTTTACTCTGGCAAGCATTTAACTCGGAAGATCGTAATTTCATGCAAGCGCAAATTGGCCGAGCATATCAATCATCTCCTCTCTCAGAGGTCGAACCCGGGGTCTATAAAATTAAACTAGCTCCTCCAGAAACAGGCTATACCGCCTACTACATTGAGCTCGAATTCGAGAGTGGTATGAAATTCCCCTTCAAATTTAGCACTGGCACAAAGATAGTGCCCGATGTAACTGAGTATGAGTGGACTATGTCGCCGGCGAGCGCAAGGGAATAACCACAAGGCTCTTTTAAAGATAGGAAGATGAACTATCGGTGAGTTTTAGCCGGTGAAGCGTTGCGCAATCTTCTTTTATGATCGCACCGTTTTCCGCTCATGGCGCACTATTATCTACCTTAGACTGCCTTCTCTTCGTTTGCACCACAAAAAGGCGCAGCAACCAATAGAATGCGAGTCCCGCTGGACCAGCCATTAAAGTGGAAAATAAACATGGTACAACTAATAAATGATGAATCCCTGTTCTTTGGGCATCGCGCACCTCCCAAGCGCCCACAAATAAGTCAAATGCTAGGTAATGAATCCAACCAGCTAACAACAAATTAGGATCTGAGAACAAAATCATAACCGAGGACAATGAACCGAAACCACCACCATCTGGAGGGCTATTACTGGTCATTAACCATGCATAAAAAATAGCAATCAGAAGTGGCGCTATAACAGGAGCCACCCAATCACGCGCGATGACCCAACGAGGGGTAAAAACCAAACCCGCCCAGCCGATCAATGCGATTGAGCTGCAAAGGCTAAAAATCTGGTCTGCTGCCACCAAGCCTAATGCTCCTCAAATATCGCCTGCATAACCTTTTGATTTTCTGTGCCCCACTTACACCAGGAGTCCAACACAGGGCCTAAGGATGACCCAAACTCAGTCAAAGAATATTCAACCTTCGGTGGGACCACTTTATAAACATTACGTTTAATTAACTGGTCCCTCTCCATCTCTCGAAGTTGCTTCGTCAACATCTGTTGAGTGATTGGCGCTAGGATTCTCTTTAGCTGTCCAAATCTCGTCGGCCCCTTCCGGAGGTTGTAGATTATGGAAATTTTCCATTTTCCTCCCACTAACTTGAGGGAGTTAGTAATTGGGTCTGTACACTGCTCCATAGTCTCTCTTCGTATACTAGTATGAAAATATTGTCTACTTGTTTAAATCATCCTTAGAGGCCTATCATTACACAAACAACACTCAAACCAAACAAAAGGATCAGTCATGTCAGGTCAGAACTCAAAAGAAATAAGATCAAAAGTAACAGAAGATGGAGAGATAGAAATTTCAATTGCGACCGTTACCAAGCCTACACCGGGAGAAGATGAAGTACTAATTCGGGTAGAGGCTGCACCTATTAACCCATCTGACCTTGGTCTTCTTTTAAGCTTCGCCGCAGACTTAAGTACCATAAATGTCTCGGGCGATGGTGACCAAACAGTAACCTCGATGAAAATACATCCAGCTTTAATGAATGCAATGAAGCCGAGACTGGGCCAATCTATGCCGGTTGGGAACGAGGGCGCTGGAATTATTGAAGACGCGGGAGCAAACGCCAAAGAATTAATTGGAAAAACTGTAGGGCTTGCTGGGGGCGCCATGTATTCCCAATACAGATGTGTCCCTGCGTCGAGCTGTCTGGTGATGAATGACGGAACAAGTTCGAAAGAAGCAGCATCCTCTTTTGTAAATCCTTTAACAGCGCTAGCTTTTATAGAAACCATGAAAATGGAAAAACATTCCGCCATCGTGCACACGGCAGCAGCCTCCAACCTTGGGCAAATGTTGGTAAAAATTTGTGAGAACGACAACATTCCTCTTATAAACATTGTTAGAAAATCTGAGCAAGAAAAAATCCTTAAGGACTTGGGTGCCAAATACATATGTAACACTAGTGACACAGATTTCATGGAGAACCTCATCGATGCTCTGATCGAGACCGGGGCGACGTTAGGTTTTGATGCAACTGGAGGGGGAAACAATGGAGAACTTCCAGGACAGATACTTTCTGCCATGGAAGTAGCTGCCAATAAAACCGCAAAAGAATATAGCCGCTACGGCTCAGATACATACAAACAGGTATACATATACGGTGGCCTGGACCCCTCTCCAACAATTTTAAAAAGAGCTTTCGGGATGTCTTGGGGCCTTGGAGGTTGGCTGCTTACGCCAATGATCGGAAAAATTGGGATGGAGCGATTTCAGCAGATGCGCATGAGAGTTGCTGCTGAGATTAAAACCACGTTTGCCAGTAATTACGCTGCAGAAATTTCATTGGAAGAGATGCTGCAGCCGGAGACCATCAAATCCTATGCCAAACAGGCCACAGGCGAAAAATACTTGGTTTCTCCTCATAAATAATAAAAACAATTAGCTAACAAAAAAGCAGTTGGAGATAATATGTACAAGTTACGCAAAGGCATGGGTGTTGGGTTAATCACTTGCGTTGGCTTGATATTGGCGCTTAATTTGCTTATGAGATTCAGTGATGGGCCTTTAGAAATAATTTCAGGAGGTCCGTTCACAACTGGTGAACTTATCCCGACACCAAGTTCTTGGACATCCATTCGAGACAGAAATACTATAGAGTTTCAAACGCTGGACCCAATCAGTTCTAGGACGGTTTGGTTGGCTGTGCATGACGAGAAACTTTTTATCATCAGTGGCTATATGAATACATTTTACGGCGGAATCTGGAAGCAATGGCCTCACTACTTAAACAAAGATGACCGAATTATAATCCGCGTTGATGGCCGATTATCAGAGCATCGATTAAAAAGAGTGCTCAATGGCCCCGATGTCGGCCCTGTTCTAAGCGAATTCAGTCGAAAGTACGGAAACGGCCTCGCGTCTGACGGAAGCGCAGTGTCCAACGGTGATAGTTGGCTTTATGAGGTAGTTGCTCGCTGAGATTTTTTCACTCAACAATGATTGATGGAATGTTATGTCTGTAATAAGAGTTTTAACCGTCGGAGGGACGATTGACAAGATTTACTTTGACGCCAAAAGTTCTTATGAGGTTGGCCCTCCAGCCATCGAGGATATGATCTCAGACCTGCATCTCAACCAGGACTTTTTTTTCTCTGCTCTTATGCGTAAAGACAGCCTTGAGATGAATGAAAAGGACAGAGAAAAGGTACTTGAAGCAGTAACGGGTTGTAACGAAGAACTAATCTTGATAACCCATGGCACTGACACGATGGTGGAAACAGCTTACACAATCAGCAACGCCTTTCCAGAAGGAAATTTAAAAAAAACAATTGTCCTCACTGGTTCAATGAAACCTGCTATATTCAGGGACACCGACGCTTTCTTTAACGTCGGATGTGCGATTGCTGCACTGCAAATATTGGATAGCGGTGTTTATATAGCAATGAGTGGGGAAATTTTTCCTTACAATAAAGTTCGCAAAGATCGAGACCTAGGAAAATTTATTTTGCAATAGCATCAACTAAACCGAGAAAGTAAAATGAAAAAAAAACTTCGATCATTTAGATTCTCTTTTCGTCTCTTTTTTTTACTCCCTTTCGTACTAGCTGCGTGCAACGAAGCTGAAGTCTCGCCAGCTAATCTCACCTTTGCCGAAACCTTTCAGGAACAACTTATCAATGCCAAGCCTGGCGACATACTAAATATTCCAGCCGGAATCCATGCATTCTCTCGCAGCCTGTCTCTATCAGTACCCGGTGTGACTTTACGCGGAAAGGGCATTAACTCCTCTATTTTGTCCTTTAAAACCCAATCTCAAGGAGCTGAAGGCCTTCTTGTCAGCGCGAATGACTTTACCATCGAGGATTTAGCAATCGAGGACACAAAGGGAGACGCCCTAAAAATAAATCAATCGAGGAACGTCACGATACGCCGTGTGAGGACAGAGTGGACCAACGGAGCCAGTACAGAAAATGGTGCTTATGGTATCTATCCTGTGCAATCGGAAAACATTCTCATTGAGGGTTCCGTTGCAATTGGGGCGTCTGATGCTGGGATCTACGTTGGACAATCGAAAAACATAGTAGTTCGCGATTCTCGCGCAGAATATAACGTAGCTGGGATTGAGATTGAAAATTCAACCCATGCCGATGTATATCGCAACGTAGCAACGAAAAATACCGGCGGTATATTGGTCTTTGACCTCCCAAACCTCCCCGTTCAAGGAGGACAGGCCACTCGAGTTTTCAATAACGATATTTACAGTAACAATACAGAAAATTTCGCGCCCGAAGGTAATATTGTTGGAAACGTGCCTACAGGAACTGGATTACTGATCCTAGCCAATGACAACATTGAAGTTTTTGAAAATCGTTTTGCAGACAATGGTAACGTGAATATCATGATCTATAGTTTTTTGTTTGGAGGGCGTCAGATCGATGATACTAAGTACGACCCATACCCTGAAAAAATTTATATTTATAACAACGACTTCGATGGTGGCGGGGACAGACCTCGACACCCTGCCTTAATTGCTTGGGCGAAATCAAACCCGTTGGGAACGCCAGACGTCGTGTGGGACGGCATGGTGCGTCGTGGAAACGGGCAAGAGAACATAGTATGCCTAGGAGAAAACGCAACAGAAAATTTGCTTAATTTAGGGGGCACAGCAGACGTGGCTACGTCTCACCTCGCTTTAGACTCTCATCGATGCACCTTTGACTTGCTAGACCCAATTGAGCTGTGATGACTCATTCACTTTTTTATAATCTGAAATGAATTAGTTTCCTTCTCACCTTCCTGACTGGTTTGCCAAAGTGTTGCTCTAGTAATTTAGATTGAGTGGTAACCTGACCGCATATGTAGCAAAGCAGGCACGCCGTGACAACAAAGAGCGCCGCCGAATGAAGCCCCAACACAATGAGAATTGTGTCCACCAACTTCTTCTCTCCTCTGGTATCTTTACTTTTAATTAAACAACAACTACTACTGGTTTATTCTAATACTTAAGAAATATTCGTCAAACATTTTCCAAGAACTTTACTGACATTTTCTCAAAACAGATGAAAAAATTAAGCGCATAAATAATCTTGTAGCTTATATGTTAATTATCAAAGACCCTCGCATTGTAACCGGCCAGATCCATGTATGGGCGCTTGAATTCAGGGAGCAAAAAACGCTGATTAATAAGGTCATCTGTTGCAAGCTCATATTGTGAAAAGTAATCTTCAAAAGACTGATACATGTCCGAAATCGAACCTCGAGGATCTCTTGTTTGAGCCGCCATAGCTTCTGTGCTTGGTAACGGCAGGTAACCTCCAACGAGCCTAGCTAACGCCTTTGGCGCTCCTATATTTTCTGCTCTTAAGTTCCAAGACAGAAACGTTGCAATCGGTACAGCTGCCGTAGGAGGCAGGATTGTACTCGCACTTAAATCATTGTTGTTAATATCAACAGCGGGAACTAACGAATTATAAAAGCCAATAGCCCGCGGAGGATGTGACTCAATGATCCGATGTGTGTTCCATTGAGCACCATAGTCGGCAAATTCAGGACGATAGAGTCCTGAGGGATGATCAATACCTTCGATCGGATTCCAGGCTTTCTGATTAATCTTGCCGTCAACATGAGAGCGCACAAGGCTGTTATTGGCAATGAGAGGATACCTAGACGCGGGCGGCTCAATGCCATCAGAAATCCACTCCGACATTGCCACGACTAGAGACTCTGCTATTGGCGCCCACATGTTCGGATTTGACGATAATCGTCCTATGGTAGGGGCACGTGGCTTTCCATCCCTAGAAGTGTGAGCTGAACCACCGATCGTGTAGAAACGCACTTCGTCCGGTATAGCTGCATCCTCAGTGCCCAGAGGGTTGGTGTGAGGAAGCGAGCCAGCTCTCAACCAATACTCGTTTGAGGTCTGAATATGCATAACTTTTGGAGCAACACCTTCCTCACGTGCCCCGCTTAGCAGGCCGTCCTTGCTCCCGGTAAAGGGATCAACGCTGTCTCCATAAGTAAACGGAAATAAATCATTAGGGTATAAATAGTTGGTATGATGCCCGTTGGTGCGAGTAGGCATAGCAAAACGGTTGTTAAACATCCCGTATCCCGCTCCGGTGATAACCGGTATAACACCATCGAAAACTCGGCGCTTTGACAAATCGATATTAAAACCGTCATACACAAAATGCCGTAATAACCGACCGCTCTGCGAATTACCCCACGCGATGGTATGGTCGATCTCTGGCATGTTTAACTCACCTAATAACGGATTACCTCCGTCATAGCGCATCAACGAAACAATGTCGCGAATGGCAGCCATACCCACACCCGCGAGGACCGGATCTTGCGCCTCGTAGATGAGTTCGTAAATGACACCCGGCTCAAAACCTCCCTTTAAGTTTAGCGTTACCCGTGGCTGTGAGGAACTCTCTTCATCGATCACTGTAAGCGTAAAGTCGTCTCGGTCAATCTCCTCCCTATTATCTTTCTGATAAGCTCTTTTAGTCAGCACGGCCTCAATCAGACCGTCTTCGGTGGGTCGGTAAGCGAGGTGATTTGCTGTACCTATCTCTCGATCATTTGATTTTGTATAGACATAAATTTCATAACGCACCTTGCCCTTTATGGTCTCATCACCATCAGAGATTATAGGAGCGTGTAACCTCAGTCTTTCCGATGACTCCGATGAAAGCTCGTTAATCCAGCCCGTCACGAGGTAAGAGAAGCCGCGCTTTGTAAGGGGGTGTGACAAACTTACCTGCGGTGGAACACGACTCCCTCCACGATTATTTACATGGTAAATCAAACCCCCGTTAGATATCTCTGCCGAAGGAACCAGCAGTCGAAAATCAACCGAGTAATCCACTAGACCTGCTGCATTTCGCGGCGCATAGGAAACGTCTGTTATCCTCTGATTAAGGAACAACTCAGGATCTAAAGAAAGGTAGATCCGTCCAGAAATCGACTCGTAATTGTAATTTATGTCGTCTTCACTTATTAATTCCCGCTCTAGAATTTCAAACCTCTCAACTTGCCCATTCAACAGTGAAGAGGAAAACGCCAAGAGCATAAACTGAAAGGGTAGAAAAAAAATTGAACTTCGATCTCTCCCTAATGCTGACAAGGTGTTCATTATTATATGCTCCCTTAAGTTTCTTTTGTTGGGCGTTAGATCACATTCCAACACAACACCGCAAATTCACTATTTACTTAATTGACTTTGCGCGGCTCGCGAGACAAGAGCGGTACAATCGCTGTCATGACAGACCCTAACACTAGCAATCCAGCTCCCCCTAAGGAAAGCCACCCAAGCCGATCACTAAATTCGTAATCCGGCACGAAATAAACTATTAACTTGAGAGCGCCTATAGTAAAAAGTGGCGCTAATGCGAGGACTGCACTCACCTTTGAAGCATCCCAACAATTCATTGCCTCGGCAAAACTCCCATAAGCCACCAAAGTATTAACGCAGCAGAAGAATAAGAGAAATTGTTGCAAACCAGTTAAACCAAGCACTAAGCTGGGGCTGATGAATGGCAACAATACAAGTAATGAAAACATGTATATTACCCACAAAATCTGGACAGAAGTGTAACTTTTAAGCAACTTTTTCTGTATCAAGGCATAAACGGTCCAAGTCACCGCTGCAAAAATTACAATCATGACACCTAGCCCCTCACTACCTCCTCTTTGGACGAAATCAATAAGCCTCTCGTTAAAGAAAAGGAGCAGACCAGACAAGATAAGGAATGTTCCGAAGCGCTGAACTGCAACAAAGGACTCGCCGTAAATCCATACGCTGCCGATAATCAGAAACAAAGTAGTTAACTGAATAACTGCTTCACTCGTTTCGCCATTAACAAAATTAAGGCTGTAGGAAAACAAGAAGTAATTAAGGCATAAACTACTAGCCGCTATAAGCAGAAGAATCGAAGAAAGCCGGTCATGTCCCCGGATACTTGGAACTTGTTGCGTGAAAAAAAGCCATGCGGTTAGTACAATCCCTGCAAGGAGAAAACGGAACCATACAATCGTCGTCGCATCAATCGCTATGATCAACTCTTTTAGTGCGATAGGCAAGATACCCCATAACATTGAAGCTATAAGAGATAACGAAAACCCTCTAAGATCTTTTATCTGCACGTTTGAAAATAAATTTGAAAAACTTGACATGGATAAGTCTGAAATAATGATACTGTAAAAACTAAAAGAATTTGTAATGCTAGCACGAAGCTGAGGCAAGGTCGGGTTTCTTGAAGATCGAGCCGCTCCGTTTACTCTTTCAGTTGATGTGAAAAACGAGCGCTCAAAAAGTCCATCTGATCGGCCAAAACATTATGATTCGAAAGATAAAGAAACTCATATTGGTTTGGAGCGAAAGGGACCGCCAATAGTTCCATTCCGGCCTCTTCAGGGGTGCGATCTGCCTTGCGATTGTTGCACCTTCGGCAAGAGCTTACCACATTTGTCCACGCGTTCAATCCACCCCTAGAAACAGGCGTTACGTGATCTCGGGAAAGATCTCGGCTGTGGAAAGTCTTGCCGCAGTATAGGCATATATTTCTATCACGACGGAATAAAAACCTATTATCAAGGGGAGCATTATACTTCGCGTTGTGGACTTGACCTTCGCACGCAACAATACTGGGCAACCGCAAAACCGATTGAATACCAGAGTTATTGTATCCGCCATATAGCTCTGCAACGACTTTACCGAGGCTCCACATGACTTGCTCTTTCACAAGCAAGGTAGCAGCCTCTTCTCTCGTTAGCCAACTTACTGGTATCCCAGCTTTGTTCAATCGTAAGATTTTTACATTCACACTCACCGCCACCAAATTTTTACTAAAATGCCTTAGATCAAAATATAAAATATCGATTGAGCTATAAAAATTATCGGCTAGCCTTAAGGGTACTTTATGTTCGTCTGAATCTATCGCCGAATCTCCGCTCAAACCCTCCATTGCTTATCCAGTAACCGACCTGCAACAGCCCAATAACTAAAGCGAAGAGTGGTAAAGTGCCCCAGTCCCTTCCACCGACTCTAAAAAAAAATACTGCGTTATAGTCCCTTGGCTCAGTGGGGTGAGAGGCTGTTACAATTCCGATGTACGTCCCCCTTTCTTCAAAAGTATGACTCGCACTAAAAAATCCTCCCTCTTCTATTCGTTCCGGCTCAAAAAAAACCGTCACCGCTTCTATATTTTCGATTCTCTCTATATCTTCCCAGTCAGCAAACCGCCCTAGCCCCCCTTCGTCTCGAATGATTCGAAAATCCACGTTCATCTCACTGAGAAGATCGTGTAAATATTCCATAACGAACACAGATCTCGTTACATCTGGAATGTCCTCACAATACTCCCTAGTTTTACGCGTTTCGGGCTGAAAAACAGTGAAGTGGGCCTGTAAGAAATTAACGCTTATCAGACAACTATCGCCTTCAAACGCTACTCCTCCATGCCCAAAGACTGTGGGCGACCCTAAATGCATAAATAAGCTAAAGGCGAAGACAAAAAATAGACGTGGTGTTTTACCCATAAAAAATTTCACTGTTGAACCCACTTGCAAAGCTTTCTTTAAATATATAAGTAATTGATGGAAACGCCTACCAAGGAATAACTTGCCCATCGTAGTTAAGAAACTTACCAGATTGCTCAGCTGTTAAAGTATCAATCAAAGACACCATCCCACGAACACTCGTTTGGGTATCAATGAGCCCTTTGGGGCCACCCATGTCTGTTCTCACCCAGCCCGGATGCAACATCGCTGCAATGAAGCCCTGACTCCTCAAATCAATAGAAACGCTTTTAACCGCCGCGTTCAAAGCACTCTTCGAACTGCGGTAGATATAAGCACCTCCGCCTTGATTATCCTCAATAGAGCCCATCTTAGACGTTAAAAAAATTAACTTTTTGACAGAGCTATTACGTACTTTTTCGATTATTAGTTGTGTTAGTAAAAGGGGCGCGATCACGTTAGTTTGAAAAACATTCGACCAATCGTCTCCGTTTAACCCGCCAAAATTAACATTCCTGGGTCCGTAGATTCCAGCGTTATTGATTACGACATCAATGACCTCATCTTGAATTCTTTGAAGCCCCTGCTCCATTGAGGAATTTTCCACCACGTCCATTTCGATTAGATGCACATTTTTATAATCATTCGAAAGGTCAACCAGCTGAGATGCATTTTCTAAATCACGACACGTTGCGAAAACTGTTTCGCCTCGTTTAGCAAGCTGACTGACAAACTCTAGACCCAGCCCTCGATTTGTTCCAGTAATAAAATAATTTGCCATTTTTTTTCTCCTGCAATAACCTTGCGATGGTTAAATGTTGTCCATTAATAGATCTAAACTTGTCCAATATTATATGAAACCTCCGTGTCTCAGAAGAAAATATTTTTTATGACTAGAAGTAGAAATGAAAAAGGAATAAGCAAAACGATTTTCATCCTTATGCTCGTCGGGATGAATTCTATTTCACAAGCTCAAATCGTCCCCGAAGAGATCATTGTGATTGGGGTTGTACCCTCCGGGCTCGGTGTGGATCGAGATAAGATCCCTTTCCCAGTTCAGTCTGGGAATGCAGAAGACCTTCAGCGTACAGGAGCGGATAGCGTCGCTGATTTTATGAATCAAAATTTTTTAAGCGTCACACTGAATGATGCACAAAACAACCCTCTCCAGCCCGATCTGCAGTATAGAGGCTTTACGGCATCTCCACTGTTAGGCCTTGCCCAAGGGATCGCCGTCTATCAAAACGGAGCTCGGATTAATGAACCCCTTGGTGATACGGTCAATTGGGACCTCATACCCCAATCAGCAGTTCAAGACATCACGCTTATTGGTGGCGCTAATCCGCTTTTCGGATTGAATGCTCTCGGAGGCTCTCTCGCAATTCGCATGAAAACCGGCTTCGATGTTGAAGGCTCTGGCATACAACTGACCACTGGAGCTTTTGGTCGACGTCAAGCTGCGTTTGAAAGCGGCAACAATATCGAGCTGGCAACATCACAGATTGCATACTATCTCAATGTAGAACAATTTGAAGAGGAGGGCTGGCGGGACCATTCGGCTTCAGAGGCAACAAATGCTTACGCAAGCCTCGCATGGAAGAACGCCAAAGGAACAGGAAATATCTATTACCAAAGCGGAGATTCTGACCTTATCGGAAACGGAGCTAGCCCAGTTGAACTTCTTGCTACTAACCGAGCTGCAATTTTTACGGGACCCGATGTGACCTCTAATAATATGCAAATGTTTGGCGGCGACTTCAATTTTAGCCCAGATGATTCAAACAGTCTTAGCGGAAATTTTTTCTATCGCGATAACAGTACGGACGCTTTCAACGGAGACGGTTCAGAGTATGCAACCTGCGACTTTTTATCTGGTAGGGCGCTCATTGAAGAGCTAGAGGAAGATGATTTAGATGACGACGACCTTTGTAATAATCAGTTCAGCGACAGTGAAGATTTAGAGTCGTACATCAACAACGTTGCTCTAAGCAATGGAGAAGACGATTTCGACTTAGAGGATTTTACTGACGATCTCTCAGGCTCGGGCATTCTAAGCGACGAAGCTATAAACAATCTTAGCAAACGCAATCAAAAGAGCCGGGGGCTTGATTTTCAATGGCGCAATAGCGGAACAGTGTTTGGCATTCCGTTGAACAGCATCGTGGGAATCGCACACTTTAAGGGTTCCTCAGATTTCAATTCAGTTCTTGAACTTTCTCGCTTAGATCCAATTACGAGACTAACTACCAACCTCGGAACTGGAACCTTCGTCGATAGCGAGGCTACTTCAGTAAGCACTTTATCCAAATCAAACAGCATTTATTTTACCTCAACGGCTGAACTGAGAGCCTCAATTTCAGCGACCGTGTCCGCGCGATACAACAATACCGACGTCGAGCTTCAGGATCTTTCTGGGGTGCGCCCCGAGTTGAACGGCAAGCATAATTTTTCTCGGACGAACCCCTCCTTCGGCGTAACTTGGCAAGCTTCAGATAACCATGTTTTGTTTACTTCAATCAACCAGTCGGCTCGCGCGCCGACACCAATCGAATTGGCGTGCAACGAGGGTGTTTTCGAAATTGCGCGAAAGTATGCAATGGCTCGAGGGGACGACCCCGATGATATAGATTTCGAATGCAGATTGCCTAATGCCTTCCTTGCAGATCCGCCACTAGAGCAAGTAGTCACGACGAGTGCAGAGATTGGAGCCAGAGGACGATACGCTGACGTTAATTACGAAGTTAGCCTTTTTTCGACAACCAATCGCAATGATATTTTGTTTCAAACGACCGGCCGGTCTACCGGTCTCTTTGCGAATATTTCGAAAACAAGAAGGCGGGGGGTCGAATTATCCTTCAACGGTAGTTACGATCAGTTCAGCTGGCTAGCGTCTTACAATTATCTTGAGGCCACGTTTGAAGACAACTTTAAAGCTTTGAGCCCGAACCATACATTTGCTGATGAAAATGGAGAAATAAGTATCCAAGCCGGAGCTTCAATTCCTGGAATTCCAAAACAACAGTTTAAGTTGATTGGAGATTTTCAAATAAGTAATCAATTGGAGGTAGGATTTGTCTTCCAAGCTAGCTCTGAACAATATTTTCGCGGAGATGAGTCTAATCAGCTACCTTCGATCTCTGGTTACACAACAACCAACCTCAGGGCTAACTATACGTTGAGTTCAAAGCTGAATTTTTTTGCCAGAATTAAAAACTTATTCGACAAAGAATATGAAAACTTTGGTTTGCTCGGCGAGGATCCGTCCGAACTCGATGCTCCCATTGTGCAGGGGATGAGTATTCCTCGATTTCTTGGTCCAGCGATGCCTAGAGCAGCTTATCTAGGCTTAAGTTATTTTTTTTAAGGCCTATGCCTTTTCCTGCCTTTAACGGTTCGAGAGGAATTTTACGACCTGATCCGGAAAGTCGGTAAAAACACCATCCACACCCGCCTCAAAATAAAAATACCTTAACAGATCATCGAAGCTCTCAGCATAATCTGGAATGCCTCCTGTATCCGATCTAAAAGTATAGGGGTGAACCTGCATATTGTTCTCATGAGCGAACTTAACGAGATCACTAATTATTAATCGTCCTTTCTCTGAGCCTGAATCGATTATTAAGCTCTTAGTAGGGCCAAATCCATCTGCGTAACGACCAACCTCTCTCATACCCTCCCGACTGAACATCCACTGATACTCATCCTCAGTTCCTGCCAGCATCACTAAGTTCAAATCCATTTCTGCTTCTGGCATCAAAATTTCGCGGAGTCTTTTTACCTCTGGCCAGCTGAAGGTCTGAAGGAAGACTTTATCGCGCTTATCTTTATATCCATAGTCTTTCAATACTTTAAGCACTGCCGCGGACAGATCTTTCCCTTCAGCCAAATGGAACTCAGGAGATTTTATCTCAGGATAAATCCCAACGCTTTTGCGCATTGATTGATTCAATCCTTGAATCAATTCAATTTCTTCCGAAAAAGTAGCAATACGGAAGACAGAATTCCCCGATGGGAAACGATTCGGATATATTTGTTGTCTCTCCCCATCTACATTTCGCTCGCCTTCTCGCATGTTTAATGTCTTTAGTTCTTTAAGTGAAAAATCTATAACGTAATGGCGGCCATCTTCTCTCGCCCGTCCCGGATATTGCACCGCAACATCGCTAGTCCGATCGAGAGTGATGTCATGGATTACAACCACCTGGTCATCGCGAGTCATGACTAAATCTTGTTCAATATAGTCCGCACCCATCGCGAACGCCATCGCCTTCGCTTGCAATGTGTGCTCAGGCAAATATCCGCTTGCGCCTCGGTGTGCGACAACTATTTTTTGGGAGAAAGAATTCATCGACAAACTTACCAGAAAGAGAACAAACATAAATTTTTGGCAGATCTTCATAATAATCGCTCTTGTTATTTTGTTTTAAACGAACCGCTTAGCAACTACCGGTGAAATGAAGACCAACAACGCTACGATCCCAAGCGATATCGTAGCTTAAAAGCAATCGTGTCAACAATGCGGTCATTCCAAGACTGCTCGAATAAATTCTGGAACGGCATAAACTCATCCCGCGGCAGGTTACTACCCCGAGTATAAACTAAAAACAAATCCGATAATGGTGCTATCTGCCATCGATATCTAGCCTGAAATGTGAGGCGACTAATTACAAAATTATCACTTTGGTCACTTGGTTTATGTGTATTCTGCAAAAAATCCAAATCACCAACGTTAACTTGCCAAAAACGGTCTTCAAAGGCTTTTAAGGCAGTCCACTGCATCGTAAATCTTAACTGCTGTTGAGCGGTAATAAAATAATTAACCTCGGCTCGAGGCGCCCATTGGTGGGCTTCAAAACTTGTATAACGACCACTCCCCTTATGAATTAACAAAGCCTCTTGATCTGTGTATCGCAGATTAAGGTCAAAAGAAAAGCGGTCGTCTGGTCGCCAAGAGACCCCCGCGGAGACGGTATTTTTTTCAGGACCAAGCTCGTCTTGATCCAGATTTAAGCTTAATTTATAGGCTATTTCTTCAGCAGGATTTGTTGAGAACGAAAGATCAAGTCCTTCGCGTTGGACTATTCGGAAATTTCCAGTCCCACGGCCCAGTCGGTCATCAACGCGTTTAGGAAAGTACTTTAATCGATAATTAATACTGCTGTTATTAAGGAAATTATAATTCTGCCCCAAAATAAACCCAAGAGCGATCGGGTCACCATCGGTATTCGCTCGGTTAACTGTCGAGAAACTTGTGGTCCGCTGTCTCAGACCTTTGATATCAGATTCCGTTTTTGACCAACTATAATCAAGATATACCGCATCGTTACGACTTAGAAATCCCAACTCGTTTATATCGAGAGTGTCATCCATATACGTCATTCGTAAAGAGTGATTGACGCCACGCTCGGGTCTAAAGTTAAAATCCGCAAAATAGCCATTACCACTAATATTATTTACTTCACTCTTCATTACCTGCGTATCAACGACCCAGCGACTATCGGCAGAAAAAAAATGCATATCTAAGGCGTTTACCGAAGCCTGTTTGGTTGGGTGTGAATAGTTAGTCCCCATCCATCCTATGGATCGCCTACCTCCACTACTAGTATCTTGATAAAGAAGCCTGCCCACACTAAAATCTCGGCCCGTTGCCAAGATACTAATAGGCGTCCCATCGTCAAGATTTCCGCTTAATTGCGAGTCGTCCTCGATGGCAAATAATGCCCCGTAACGCCAATTACCATTCTGCCCAGTAAGCTTAGCCGCACCTAACAGGTCACTCGGCCGACTCAAATCGGTCGGAACAATCTCGACGTTCTCCGGAACGTCATAGATTGCCGCACCTCCAATGCGTCTGGTGTTGAGCAAAGATATAGGGCCCCAACCGGGACCTGGGCGCGAGACCGTCCTTGGAGAGTTATTAAAGATGTCTTGGCCCTCCAGAAAAAACGACCGTCTCTCCGGAAAAAAAACCTCGTAAGCGGTCAGGTTAACGACTACATCATCAGATTCGACATTCCCAAAATCGGGGTTCAGTGTCGCCGATAACAAAGTGTTAGTTGTGGGTCGCCAGAATAACTCCGATCCAATTTTCGACTCCAGCCGATTACCAACGCCCTCATAGACAGAAGAGACGAATGGGTAATATGTCAGTTGGCGACGCGGTTCAATATCGCGGAGCTCGTATTTTTCGAAGGCAGAAAGATATTGATTAACGGTACGCGGAAGCGGAGGATTAGACCAGGCCTCTCCATTAAGGTGGCCGACTTGCCTCTCGAAATACAGGCCCATCTGACGAACACTCTCAACTTGAGGGAGCGGCATCATAGACCACGGGATAAAATACTCAACACTCCAGCCATTATCTAAGGCCTGCGTTCTTCCGTTCCAAGCTCCGTCCCATTGCATATTCATAGTTCGCTCCGGCAAGAGAGAAGCGTCGGTCATCGAATCTCCGAGATTAATCCTCAAAAAATATCCGTACAATCCTTCACCAGACGCATCTATACCGACCACGAAACCATCTCGGTCTAATTGTGTATCTCTAGTAGTCATTCTTGCGATTAAGGTATCGGAGGGCTGAAAGTTAATCACACCGACATAAATACCTTTCTCTGTATAAAAAAATCGAATGTGCGTCTCATAAGGTGTCTCTGCCAACGTATCAGGATTTATTACCCGCATGCCATCGATGATAGGAAGATCATTCCAAACGGCTTCATCGATGTAACCATCGAGCTTAATATTTGCGGTGCTTTCTGAAACACGAGTAATTTGAGGCGTCTGTGCAAAAGCAATACCAATTCCTAACCACAGCATTGCCAGCAGTAGCAGATGTCTTAGTTGAAAAAGTAGCTTTCTCATGGCTTCGCTTTATTGAGGTAACATTTCTTCCACTGGCTACGAGTAGTAAGCAAATGGCGGCAGGTAAATTAAGAGTTTATCGTATACGATTTAAAAAAAGGTAATTCGGAACAATTAGTCACAAAGTTTTTAAACAAAGATTCTAATAGGACAGATACGCTGGTTAGCGCTGCCTCAGCGTCGCCCTTAATTGAATGAGCTCTTGACCTCTGAGTACATCTAACCGAACGTTATCACCCGGCTCGGACTCTCGAAGCAAATTTGAATAAACTTGTAAATTATCAACAACAACGTTGTTAAAACTTAAAAGCACATCACCAGCCAACAAGCCTGCAGCAGACGCAGCGCTTTCAGGCAACACAGCCTCGACCCGTATTCCATCGCCACTGTAGTTAAAGTCGGGCATAGTCCCCAGACTTGCCTCACGATTACCCAATCCGGTCCTCTGGACTGTCGGTGAAGCATTAGCTAAAGTTACGCGAAGCGGTTCTACATTGTCTGCTAGATAAGTCAAAGCTTCTTCTACCCACAAAGAAATCTGAGACATACCGTCGAGATCAATTAGATCAATAGAGTCGGACGTTCTGTGGTAATTACCGTGAATTCCGCTGAACAAATGTAGTGCAGGAACTCCCCTTTTCAGAAAGCTAGAATGGTCGCTGCTGGATATCGCCCGTTCAGGCATCTCAGATTGAAGCCCTATCGTGAAGCCAATGCCTTGCGCCATAAACGGAAACTCATAGGCACTGCCGGACCCGAAAAGTTGAAGAGACTTTCCCTCCAATCTGCCCACAGAATCTAAATTGAGCATTGCAAAAACCTGATCTGCCGGAATCCCGAAGGGCAAATGATCAGCAAAATACTCCGAGCCCAAAAGCCCAGACTCCTCAGCGGAAAAAGCGACAAAAAGAATCGGCCTTTCGGGACTGAAAGAACGGCGCAGCTTTGCCGCAACTTCTATAAGCACAGACACTCCCGAAGCGTTATCATCCGCGCCCGGAAAAATCTCACCATTAGAATTAGCACCAAGGTGGTCATAATGAGCTCCGACGACTACAGGAAAATTCTCAAGTTCCGGGTTCGTTCCGGGCAACAGACCAACAACATTAAAAAGATCAACGGAAGAACCATCGGTAAGCATTTGTCGCCAACTTTGCTTATAAGAGCCCTCTGGCGCAAGCAGTCCAGCTAGCCGGAACTGACCTGCTATGTAATCTCCCGCACGATTAAGTTCCTCAGTGCCTATTCCTCTTCCAGCCATTTCGACATCCGCAAGAACAGTAATATGTCGGCTTAACCCAGAGGGCAAATATTTTGGTGGGAGCTGAGCTAATGGCGGGATTGCTTGTATATCTTCATTACCATAGGTTCTTTTAGTCTCGGCTTTTTCCCACATCAAGGGTGATCCTTCGCTCGCCCAAGTTCCTTTAATATCATTTACCGGCTCCACACCCTCAAAACTCAGATATGAGTACTTGCCGTAATGAGGAAGCTTTTCGATTATTCCTGAAACGGCCTCAACATTATCGATGTGAATAAATCCTAGGGTTAATGATGGGTCTGCCGGATGCCGTACTGTTGCGACCGAACTCCTATTGGAATATTCGACCAGGCCCAGTATATCGTCGTCGAATTTTAATCCCTCTGAGTTTAGGGCTAGTCCGTAATCAGCCGCCGCGGTATTTAGGCTAGCTAACCAACGATTGTCTCTTCCAATAATCCAAACATCTCGGTCCTCAGGCAGAGTGTCTATAGCATCAGATACTAAAATTTGCGTATCGAGCCCGGCCCCAAAAGCCTCAGCCAACGCGCGCCATTCGGCTCGACTGATTTTTTCATCGTTTGCTGGCAGTATGAAGGTCACTTGGTCTGAGCCGAAAAGAGACCCAATACTTGGTGCGGTCTCTAACACGTCAAGTTGCCTAAAAAAATCATACCTAGGATCTGCAATAACAGCTTCGAGGCTATCGTAATCTTCCGCTAAAAATCCCTCTAAACGCTCCGAAAGATCAACCTCGACTATCACCGGATCAGGCTCGTCTGTATAAAAGAGAGCAACAGGCATTCTAATTTGATAAGGAAGCTCAGCTTGTACTTGCGCAAACATAAGCCGTGCTTGGTTCCCCTGCTCCTTATCTACGCTTAGCGTTATTTCAGGCGCACCGACTCTCTCAACCCACTGGCTAAAAAACGAGGTTAAGTCTTCGCCCGAAATAGAGCTAAAATGTAGAGCAATGTCCGCAAAACTTGCACGTTTAAAAAGGAAGTCTGCATAGAAAGTTCTTAGTCCCTCAAGAAATAAGTCGTCCCCAAGCCGCTTCCTCAGCATATGCCAGAGCATTAATGTTTTTCCATAACCAATTGCCTGACTGGCGGCCGAGTTTCTTGCGGTAAAATCCTTTAAAGGAAAATCGACACCTTCTCCCACATAATTTCTATAGCGCGACAACATTTCTTTTCGATACTTAGCGCCATTACCATCCATTTCTTGGAACAAATGATCTGCAAGATAAGCGGTAAGGCCTTCACTCCAATTACCCGTTTCATAGTCAGGGTAAACGCCATTGCCCCACCAATTATGTAAAATTTCGTGAGGGTACGAAGATTCTAAAATAAACGGAAATCGAATAATCTTCTCCCCCAGTAAAGTAAATGAGGGCATGCCGTAGCCCGTTTCCCAAAAGTTTTCAACCAGTGCAAATTTCGAATAAGGATAGTCACCTAATAAGGGCTCATATAAAGCTAGGTATCTTGCAGTCGCGTCGAGATAACGAGTAGCAAGATTTATGTCTGGTGTTCGCAAGTAAGCCAGCTTCTGAATGGAATCTTGCTCAGCATCGTTGTAATCGGAATTACTATATTCGGTAAACGCCCCCGCGATAAGATAAATTTCTTCGACTGGTTTATCACTGACCCAAGCGTTCCGACCGCTCCGATCACCCTGACTGATTGCTAGCCACTCTTCCGCTTGTCCTTCAAATTCAACGGAGAGATCAAAGGTAATAAACTCATCCCCAAAATCAGGAACCCACGCGCTATTCTTGTTGAGGTAGGCACCTTCCGACGCAATGATTCCGCTAGTCTCTGCGAAACTTTGAGCGTATTCGTTGCCAAATTGAACAATTACGTCTGAGATTTTCCCTGAATAACTTAGCAACACTTCATCAGACCGCCGTCGTGGCAAAGAGACGGTATAAATATTTTTAGCCGCAGTATTGCTGCTCATCGCATTCAGTCGCGAGCTTCGCACAGAGTCCTCGGATACCACCTTTTGCAATCGTCGAGGTCTGTTAGTAATTTCTAAATTAGCATTAAGATTAAATGTTTTTTCAGTGCCGCTTTTCCCATTAGAAAATTTAATTAAGTCGTCGACTTCGATAGTCTGAGCAAAAGGATCAATTTTAACGCGCAAACTATGATGAGTTAGAACCGGATTTGTAGCACTTTCTCGTAAACTAGAACTAGACTGTGCAGAAACCACGCCAGAATAGAAACTAAATACAACCAATATAAAAGAGGATATCTGGTAATCGAATTTCTTGAAGTTATTAAGCTTAATATTCAAACGCCGCCTCATTTCTTGATCCGAAACACTGTTAAGCGCGGGATGGAGGGCCCGTAGATCAGTTTATCCCGAGCAGGCCAAGCGCTTCTTGATGATCCCAATCACTGATGTGTAATTGCGAAGTACCATCTTCCGTTCTTGTCGAGCTCCAAGCCACTCGAGTGCCGTCTGGTGAAAATACAGGAAGAATGTCGGTACCTTCGGTATTAGTTACTCTTACCGCAGCTCCATTACCTTCTACGTCCATAATAAAAAGTTCAAAGTTCGCGTGACCCAAAACGTTACTGGAATAGATGAAGTAGTCTCCCGTCGGATGAAAGAAGGGAGCCCAAGACACCATTGCATCAGCAGTTAACTGCTTTTGATGAGTCCCGTCCGCATCCATAATCCAAATCTCTGCGCTGTTACCATCTGGGTTAAATCGTCTCCAGATGATTTTACTCCCGTCAGGATTAAAAAAAGGCCCTCCATCGTAACCTGGCGAATTAGTAAGCTGCTTAACGTTCGAACCATCTTCATCCATCACGTAAAGATCCATGAAGTGAGCCGCATCATCATCAAAAAGCTTTTGCTCTGCCATACTCAGAACTCTGGAATAAGCGGTCCTGTTAGACGCGAATAAAATTTTTGTACCATCGAAAGAGTAAGAACCCTCAGCGTCGTAACCATCAGTATTCGTTAAGTTCACCAGTTCGCTTCCATCTCCTTGTGACCTATAAATGTCATAATGACGATCATAATCCCAACCGTAGGCTCTCTCCACCCCACTCTCCCGAATCCTAATTTCCTCAGCCTGCTTTGATAGGGCTTCAGGGTCCTCGTGGGTGGACGAAAACATTACCGCACCTGAATTAGGGTGTATCCACGCGCATGTAGTAAGACCCGAGCCAGGGGAAACAAGCGATGTTTCCCCTGTCGCTAAATCTCTCAAGTAAATTTGGTAGAAAGGGTTAGTTCCGGCCTGTTCACTCTGATAAACAAGTTTTGTACCATCTGCGCTGAAGTAACCTTCACCAGATCTCAGACTATCCGTAATTAATTGCTCAGTATTGGTCATCAGTAAGTCTTCATTGAGTTGATTCTCAAATCCACTAGGCTCCGGTTCAACCCAATAGCTAGCCGCAGCCATTCCATCAACTTCGTCTGCACTGTAGTTAGGCTCAGAGAGTTCTTTTTCTGGCTGGCACGCCGACAGCGCGACAATAGCCCAAATTAGAGATCCAAAGCGCGAGGACAATCTTAAAACTGCCATAGTCAAAGCTCCGAGAGTGATGTTGCTCTGTTCATCAAGATTTTATATGCCCATGTAAGAAAATAACGCAAACGATAACCATTATCAATTGGATGTCACAGAGAGGATACTCGAGTAAAACTAAAATAGATTTACTTCTTTTACTACTTACGACTAAAAATCGGCAAATTCGGGAAACGCAAACCCCTTTTGTTGAGGAAACAGTCCAAAAAGACCACCCGTGTGCACGAAAAGAATGTTGTCAGCATTAGCCAAAGCCCCTTCAGAGCCTTTATTAAGCTCTGTCACCAAGCCATGGAAAGCCTTTCCAGTGTAGACAGGATCCAAAAACAAACCCTCTGAGACCGCGACTTCTTGTATCGTCCTAAATACCTCCTCGTCGCAACTTCCATATCCAGGGCCAATGTACCCACCATGAGTCACAACCTCTAAATCGGATGGAATAATTCTGCTACCTGCAGTGCCTTCTAAGAGTTCAGAATACATTCGCTGCCAATCTTTCACATCTTGTCGAACTTTAAGATCAAAATACTCGGGGTCATCACTGACATTAAAAGACAACACTTGGCCGCTAAACCCAAATATTTTGCTGCCAACAATTAATCCAGCTTGAGTCCCTCCGGAGCCAGTGGCACATACAATATAGTCTGGAGTCATTTCTAATCTTGAGAAGTCAGCAATTAACTCTTCAGTAGCAGCAATGTAACCCCACAACCCAGTGGCGTCACTCGCACCCGTGGGAATGAATAACCCCCTTCGCCCTGTAGACTGATATTGTGCTTTTAATTGCGACGCGAGGTCCAAATGCTCAGACCATCTGTCAGCCGGCAAAAAACTAATCTCAGCGCCGCACAAATAGTCCATAAGCAAGTTTCCATCAGGGTCCTCAGGCTTTTCGCCACGCAATATAAGATGTACCTTGAATCCCAGTCTTGCACCAATTACCGCTGTCGCTCGGCAGTGATTAGACTGCAATCCACCGCACGTAATGAGTGTGTCGCAGCTTTGGGCTTGGGCCTCAGCAATAGAAAATTCTAGCTTTCGGATTTTGTTGCCTGAGACTTCCAACCCCGTTAACTCGTCCCGCTTTACCCAAATATTTACATTGCCAAAGCGGGAAGAATACCTCTCGAGCTTTGTGATCGGTGTAGGTAAATTAGCGAGGCTTAATCGCTCTGGGTAAGCAATTGAAGTAGGCAATGCGCTAATCTTTTTTCTTTGCAGCGTCAAATGTTTCAACCACGCTCGCAGAAGACTCAGCTAATTCTTCCGCGGTGGTTGGTTTGATAACTTCACTGAATAGGAATAGATCGGTAAGCACCGCCCGCAAATGGATCGAAGCATTTAAATTATCCACCATCTCGGAACCAACCTTATCTTGGCGTAAAATGAATTCAAGCGCCGCGCCTGCGTTGAAGCAATCATTAGCGATGACCTTCTCAAAGCTATCATTGCTCTCCGAAAATTGCTCTGCGATGCCAGCCATGGCATCAGCCATATTTTTAATTGTTGGGCGAGCGTGGGGTCCCGGCCCAGTTTCAACTGCAGCGGGGCGCCCCTGCGCGGCATAAGCCAAAAGAAATTCATAACCAGATTCAATCGTTTCTATATCTTCTTCTAACACTATTCATGACCTCAATCTAAAATTCAAAAACCTATCTTTTTATGAAAACAAATATTAAAACTCCTGCTCAAAAACCCAAAAACGCGCATCGGCTAAAATAAAGAACCTGATACGCGTTATCTGTAAGACAATGTTGTCAATCAGCTTGTTTAGGTACCCACAACTCAGGGTTATGATTGGCCTTCATTTCATCCTCAGATATCCACCCCTTAAACATCGACCGAGTATAAAATAATTTCTCTGGGCGAATTGCAAAATAAATGTGTGTTGAGGCCAGCGCAACCAATGCGAGCGTCGATAATCCGTGCAAAAGAAAAACAAGCCCCAACTGATTCTCCGGCATGCTATTTGTCCGCTCCCAAAACGGTGAATCTATTTGAAGGAACATTAACAACCCTGTAACAATTACCGCGAGGACCACCACCGTTACTGCCCAATGCATGCCTTTCTGTTCAAAAGTATATTTCCCTGGCATCAGAGACGAGTCGAACGGCTCTCCAAAATCCTTGGGGGAGAGAATCATGGACTTAAAATCTTGCCAAAATAAAGATCGGACTATATGAAATAACGTGATAAAGGTGAGGAGTACGCCGGAAATCCAGTGGAGTTCCAACCAAGCAAAACGCAATCCGACTATTGGCGCCACACCCGTGGCGATTAACACCAGGATACTGCCTGCCATTACCCAATGGAACCAGCGGTCAACCGCCTCGTGACGGACAACCCGAGCTCCGTCTCCAGACGGCTTATCTATTTTTTTATTAGCCAACGCAGCCATAATAATCGCATGAGCAGCTAACAAGACTAAAATAGAAACCGCAACAACCCAGAGTAGATCCCATGACACACCGAGAATAACTTCCTCGCCCCAAACATCCCTTTTGTAGCGAACTATTTCTCCCACTTTCCACTCCTTTCAGCTTTTTCTTAGGCTGCCTAATTTGGACTTATTATTTTAAGAGGCTATTGAGCTTCTAGCCCCTAACGGCTCTCTTCACTAGATTTTCAATAAGCGGCAATTTGAAGTGATTGTAATTCAATGGCTCTGCTCCAGCAGAAGCAAGTCCACTTACCTCTTCGGCCAGCCCCTCTGATCGCTGTTGGCCTTGAAGAGCATTTTCAACGGAAGTAAGTCGTCTCGGCGTGCACTCAACCGCACCGCATGCAAAACGAGAATCTTGAATTTGACCATTTGAGACCTTCATTACCGCAGCAATGCTGACTAGTGCAAAATCCCAGACATTCCTATCCGCAACTTTTTCCCAATAAAATTCCGCGTTAGCCCAATCGTTAGGTATCCTTACAGCGGTAAGAATCTCACCTTCCTTCAACGCTGTCATGTTAACTATGTCAATCGCCGGCCCGACAAAAAACTCTTCAGCCGGAATGAGTCGCTCGCCAGCATTGCTTGACACCACCATTGTCGCATCTAACGCTACGAGAGCTGGCGCAGTATCAGAGGGGCTAACCGCAACACAGCGACTTGCTCCAAAAATAGCATGCTCTCGATTAAGACCTTCAGGCGAATCGGCATAGCAGATGTTTCCCCCCGCGCGATAGCAGTCTAGGCCCCGACGGTAGTACCAACAGCGCGCATCTTGAACGAGATTGCCGCCAAGAGTTCCTACATTACGAATTTGAGGGCTTGCTACAATACTTGCAGCCTTTGATAAGATTTCAAACTTCCCCTTCACTAGAGTGCTATTTGCGATCTCCGTTAACGTAGTTACCGCTCCAATTTCAATCCCGGTTGGCGTTTCTTTAATTCCTTTCCACGAATCAATTTGCTTAAGCTCTATCATCGCAGCGGGGGTTTTATTTCGATCTTTAAGCCAACCATAAGTGTCTTGACCACCCCCGACCAACCATCCATCCTTACCCAGAGTGTTAGCTAAAGAAAGCGCATTTGCTTCATCAGTAGGCTGATAAAGCTCAATGTCAGGCATAACGTCGTGTGATGTAGCTACCATATCAACCTCGGAAATTATTCTGCGCTAACGGAATAGCGTCTGAAGACACTCCCGCCGCTTGGTTAATGATCATATCGGCTGTAATTGGTGCCGAATTAAAAATGTGCCCGTCCATTGCGTCACTGATCGCTGCGGTAAGCGCTGCCGAGACACCCCCCATCGCAGGCTCTCCAATTCCGCGAGCACCGACAGGGTTCTCGGGGTCTGGGAGGTCAACCCATCCCGTCTTAATTTTTGCAGGAGTATCAAGCATAGTTGGCACCTTACTTTGCCAATAGCCTGTGCTAGCTGGCAAGCCATTTTGGGGATCGTACAAATGACGCTCATACCCAGACAATCCAATTCCCCAGACTGCTCCTCCCACGAGTTGATTCTTCAATCCCTGTGGGTGAACGACTGTTCCACAATCTCCAATCGTCACCATGTCAATGATCTCGTACTTGCCAGTTTCGGTGTCAAGCTCGATCTCAGTGAATGTAGCCGTGAACCCAGGTGGGTTGTTGCTGTGCCGAGAGTCATGAAAAATACCCATTAGAGCTTGACCCGCCAAGCGCGAAACAGAAAGCTTAGTAAAATCATTTAGCTCTTCAGGCAACTCCGACTCACCTGTAAACTTTCCACCCAATTCAACGCCTCTTTGCGCGATCTCTGCAAAGCTCATTCCAACATCCTGATCTGAAATTTTGAAAATGCGCTCTCCGCCCACTTCGTAATCAGACATATCTCCACCCAAGTCCATAGCCGTTATTTCCTTCATTTTGGATAAGAGATCTTGCGCTGCTCCATAATTCGTTCGGGTATTTGTAAAGATAGAGTTACTGCCATCTTGCGGAGAAGTAATAGGCAGGTGGCGATCAGTTCGTCCGGTTACAATATCAACGCGCTCCCACGGAATTTGCAAAACCTCAGCCGCAGCACGCGAAGTTGAAGCAAAAGAATATGTGCCCAGATTACCCACACCGTTATGAACTTGAAGCCGACCATCGGCCATCAGTCGGACAATTCCATCCATCCCACTCCTGCCAGCATTGTGGTATCCCTGACCAACACCGATACCTGTCACCTTTGTCCCTTTCCTTTGTCTCGATCGCTGAATGCGTTCAGAATAATTGAACATTTCCGCACCCATCTCCAGCGCCTCAGGCATATAAGCGCTCGTAAAAGGTGTTCTCTGAGGACCGCCAACGTCACCATTTTGGGGAGTATTGATTTTCCTTATTTCAAGTCGATCAATGCCCAATTCTGCAGCCGCTCGATCAAGGATTGGTGATATGATCGGAGCTATCTGATTCTGACCGGGACCTCTCTGAGCTCCTCGATGCCCTGTATTGCTCCCAATCGATGTGCCTCTGAATCGCACCGCTTCCGTCTGGTAAAGTATGCTTATCGCATCAGCCGCAGAAAATGCGTCCGCCCCCCCACCTTTTCCTCCATTATCCGAAACGATGAAGAGATCAGCAGCGGCCATAACACCGTCAGGCTTAAATCCTACTTTTATCCAACCCTGAAATCCTTGCCGCGCTCCACCAATTGTGAATTCTTCTTCCCGTGTAATTCTCATCATCACTGGGCGGTTTATTTTCTGCGACAATTTGGCTGGTATCGCCATACTGGGAATACTATTTGCTCTCGCCCTTTGCCCAAATCCGCCTCCAGTGGCTTGGTTAATAAATACAAAGTCTTCTGGTGGAACGCCTACAATCGAGGCCATGCCATCGGCAAGCGCCGTTAAGCTCTGTGACGTGCCATGGAGATACAATTTCCCATTTTCCCAATACGCCATTGCACTTCTCGGCTCCATCGAGTGATGAGGATAGCCAGCAGTTGTAAAGGTGCTTTCATAGACAAAGGAAGATTCGGCAAAAGATTTTTCAAGATCACCGTAAGCAAAAGTTTGCTGTGGCTCGGCATTCGGCTCGTTTCCTGCGCGGAAGCTTGCAACTTGATCGACACTCCATTTTTCGGAAGCAAACCCTTGCCTGAAAACGAAAGTATTTCCGCCGGAGTATGCGTCGGGCCCGCCCTCGGTTAGAGAATCAAGGGGATCAAGGACAAAAGGCAAGCGCTCGAATGTTACTGCTATTTTTGTAATAGCAGATTCTGCTGTTTTTTCATCAACGGCGGCTAAAGCCAAAATGGGCTCACCTACTAAAGTTGGCTCATTGGTTAAAATCTTTAAGCCAACGCTCGCTGTCTCTCCATCGGGGTAAACATCGTCTGCTGTCAAAAGCCCAAAAACTCCATCCATCGCAAGCGCTTCAGACGCATCGATGCTTACAACGCGGGCGTGAGGGACCGGGCTCGTTAACAATCGAGCATATACCATCCCTTCTTTCGAATAGTCTTCGGCGTACTTTATTCTACCCGTTACCTTTCCGGCAACATCAGGGGGTACGAAATTCTTGCCAATGTGCATATAAGTCATTGTAATTATCCTATTTCTGCGGCGCGCATGACGCCATCGAGGTAAGAGTCATATGATCCGCAGCGGCATATGTTGCCAGACAGACCCCATCGTGCCTCCTCTCTTGTCGGATTCGGGTTAGCACGAAGTAATGCAACAGCGGACATAATTTGCCCAGGGGTGCAGTACCCGCACTGTGGCGAAAGCTCCTCCACAAAAGCTTGTTGCACAGGATGCAACTCACCGTTAGCTGACTCTAAACCTTCTACAGTTTCAACCTTCGATCCTTTAACAGAGTGTGTTAACACTGAGCAGGCGTAAGTACCGATATCGTCCACAACAACGGTGCAAGCACCGCACTCTCCTCGGTTGCATCCAAGCTTAGTGCCGGTAAGACCTAGCTTGTAGCGCAGTGTCGATGCAAGAGTCTCCTGAGGAGCTACGTCCACAGTCCTTGTTTGTCCATTAACGTTAAGCCTGACTAGTCTTTCGACAGCACCTGGGGGGCGCGATGCACCGTTTGCAGCGTACCAAAGCGATGTCGAAGTTGCCGCAGCTCCCGAGGCAATAACACCCTTTATAAAACGTCTTCGAGTAAGGTTTAATTTCACGATTTACATTCGCCTCCATTTTTTTTATTGCGTTGCACCGGTTTGGGTCAAGTTACAGAGCAGTGCCTAAAACTTTTTCTAAAAATCTGTTGATAATGATTCTCATTTGCATTATGCTGTTGTTATATGTCACAGGCTTAATTGTTATTTCTACCTCTTGTATCGGCAGAATGGTGGAAACGATAATGCGTGCTCGAATCACAGAATTCAGATTAAAGCACTCCTGCATATATAGCAAGCGGCTCAGACACTGTTACTCTCGCGAAAACCGCTCCTCACTGTTAATTTCATCTGACACACCAAACCTTTGGTAATAATTATAACCTGGATAATCAAATTCGATTGTTTCAACATTATTTTTTGAGAACTGATACATCCGAAAATTGCTGTCAAATGAACTAATACGGATGAGAAGACCTCGAGCGATAATTATTGACATTATATTGTCATAAATTGTGAACAGCCGAACCTGTTTCCCCGTAATCTTGACTTTAAACATTGCAATGTTATTGTTAGAGGCCGTTTTTTCTTTTGCTTCAACCTATGAATAGTCGAAAAGCGTGGTCTGGATAGCCGTTCTTTAAGATCGCCGTTTATCCTATTATAGAACGTATTACCTCTGTAACCGATCAAATAAGGTTGGGGCTTTAACTGCGGAAGCAATTCCTAGCTTGTGTCTGCAACCCGTATGAGTAAATGGAAATGAGCAAAAAAAATCACATGCCTCTAAAATTTGGCTTCCCAGAAAAAATTGGATTATATGACCCCGCAATGGAAAAAGACTCGTGTGGGGTCGGATTTGTCGCTCACATTAAAGGAAAGCCAAGTCACCAAATAATGCTCGACGCTTATCACCTTAATTCTCGCATGGATCACAGAGGGGGTTGTGGATTCGAGGCAAATACCGGCGATGGCGCAGGTATCTTAATGGCTCTTCCTCACCAATTTTTAAAGAAAATTGCAACTGAACTCTTCAAAAAACCTCTCCCTGAGGCTGGAAAATTTGCAGTTGGAAACATTTTTCTGCCTCAGCTAAAAGAAGAGCAAAATAAGTGTCAAACTGTCATTGAGCAAATTATTTCCGAAGAGGGCCAAGAGCTAATCGGCTGGCGAGACGTACCAACAGATCCAAGAGGAGCGAACATCGGCCCTGCCGCGCTAACAGCACAACCAAAAATAATTCAACTTTTCGTCAGCTCAGCTGGGCACTTAACTCAGCAGGAATTTGAAAGAAAACTTTACATTATTCGAAAACGTTTTAGCAACAAACTGCGAACCGATAAGAGTCTTAAAGAAGCTAAGCTGTTATATGCGTGCAGCCTCTCTTCAAAAATTATTGTATACAAGGGTATGCTCACGCCCGGTCAACTCTTCCCATTTTTCCCGGACTTAATGGACCGTTCATTTCAAACTCATCTTGCTATGGTGCACTCTCGATTTAGTACCAACACCTTCCCGTCTTGGGATAGAGCGCAACCAAACAGGTTTATGAGCCATAATGGGGAAATTAATACTTTAAGAGGCAACGTCAACGCTATGATTGCTCGGCAAGGCCAAGCAAAAACCTTGGTATATGGAGATAGGCTCTCCAACCTATTTCCGATAATAGAATCCGATTGCTCAGATTCAGGATGTTTTGATTCAGTTCTCGAATTTATGATTATGTCTGGAAGATCGTTGCAAGAATCAATGATGATGATGATTCCAGAAGCTTGGCAAGCTAATCCAGAAATGGATCCAAAAAAACGAGATTTTTATGAATTTAATTCTGCTGTTATGGAACCTTGGGATGGACCTGCGTCGATTGTGTTTACAGATGGTGATCAGTTAGGCGCTGTTCTCGATCGAAACGGTTTACGACCAAGCCGATATTACGTTACAACGGACGACCGGGTAATCATGGCATCCGAAGTAGGCGTTGTCCCAGTTGACCCTGCCGATATTCTTCTGAAAGGACGCCTTCAACCAGGGAAAATGTTTTTATTGGATTTTGAACAGGGCAGACTAATTCCAGACGCAGAAATTAAGCAATCTGTTAGTGAGCAAAACCCCTATGGAGAATGGCTAGAGGCAGAGAAAGTTACTTTATCTAGCATTTCTTCAAAAAACCCAGGCCAGTCTCTCGGTTCGGATACCGAGGATCTGATTAAAAGAATGCGTTCATTTGGTTACACCACGGAAACTATGCAATTTATGTTGATACCTCTGATTACAGAGGCGAGAGACCCCCTCGGTTCAATGGGTAATGACTCCGCGTTAGCATGCCTTTCCGACAAACCTCGAATGATTTATGACTACTTTAAGCAACTTTTTGCGCAGGTTACAAATCCCCCCATCGACTCTATTCGTGAAGAAGTAGTGATGTCACTGGAATATTTTATTGGTCCTGAGGGCAACATGTTGGAGACAACCCCTGACCAAGCAAAAAGATTGAGTCTTTCGCACCCAATACTATCTAACGCCCAACTCGAGGCTATCCGTCTTATTGAAAATGGCAACTTAACATCCCAAACAATTGATCTCACTTTCGAAACAACTGATCCCAATGGCTTCATGAACACCTTAGACAGAATTTGTGATGAAGCAGATTCTGCAATTGATCAAAAAGCAGGAATTATTATTTTAAGCGATCGGGCCACATCTCAGACACGCGTACCGATAAGCGCACTGCTCGCTTGCGGCACTGTCCATCATCACTTAACCAAATCTCAAAAACGAGCAAGCATCGGTATTGTAATCGAAACAGGCGAGGCCAGAGAAGTACATCACCACTGCTTATTGATAGGGTATGGCGCAGACGCGATCAATCCTTACCTTGCTCTTGAATCCTTATGGCAAGCTAGTAACGACGGCTTAATAAGTAAAAATGCAGAAACAGAAGAAAAGCTAGTTGTAAGCTATAAGAAAAGTATTGCAAAAGGAATGCTAAAAGTTATGGCCAAGATGGGGATCTCAACTCTTCAGTCTTACAAAGGTGCACAAATTTTTGAAGCAGTAGGGCTTGCCGAGGATATCATCTCTCGTTGCTTCACAGGTACCGCTAGTCGTGTACAAGGAGTGAACTTCCCTACGCTTATTGAGGAAACTTTTCGACGTCACGCATTAGGATTTCCAGCACAAGAAAATAAGTTAATACCAACCCTCAGTAATCCAGGTGATTTTCATTGGCGGACTGGTGGAGATGCGCACATGTGGAATCCTGATTCCATATTTAACTTACAAATTGCAGCAAGAAATAAAAGCACAGAGGCTTACGATGCTTTTGCTAAACACACGAATGAAGATAGTACCCGTCGATGCACATTGAGAGGGCTGCTCGATTTTAAAGTCGATTTACAATCCGCTATCCCAATTGAGGAAGTTGAACCCGCTAGCGAAATAGTGAAACGGTTTGCTACTGGCGCGATGAGCCTTGGCTCAATTTCGCAAGAAAGTCACGAGGCTCTCGCAGTAGCAATGAATAGAATAGGAGGGAAGTCGAATACTGGCGAAGGCGGTGAAGACCCTTATAGATTTCAAGCAATGGATAATGGCGACTCAAAACGGTCAGCAATTAAACAAGTGGCCTCCGGGCGCTTTGGAGTAACCGCTTGGTACCTTACAAACGCCGACGAACTGCAAATTAAGATAGCTCAAGGAGCTAAGCCAGGAGAAGGTGGAGAACTTCCTGGAGGAAAAGTTGACGAATATATCGCCAGCATACGTCATTCCACTCCAGGTGTTGGCCTGATAAGCCCACCTCCTCATCATGATATTTATTCAATTGAAGACATAGCTCAGCTCATCCATGATTTAAAAAACGCCAATCGCGACGCAAGGATAAGTGTAAAGCTTGTATCTGAAATTGGTGTCGGAACTATTGCGGCCGGGGTAACAAAGGCTAAGACTGATCATTTGGTTATTTCTGGTCATGATGGCGGCACCGGAGCATCGCCCTTGACCTCTATAAAACATGCGGGATTACCATGGGAATTAGGTTTAGCGGAAACGCACCAAACCTTGGTGATGAATAATTTGCGGTCTCGCGTGACACTTCAAACGGACGGCCAACTTAAAACAGGTCGAGATATCGCAATTGCTGCGATCCTTGGCGCGGAAGAATTTGGATTTTCTACCGCACCTCTGATCTCAATGGGTTGCATCATGATGCGCAAATGTCACTTAAATACTTGTCCGGTGGGTATCGCAACACAAGACCCAGAACTTCGCAAAAAGTTTAAAGGTAAACCCGAGCATGTGACCAATTATCTGTTTATGGTAGCTGAGGAACTTAGAGGAATAATGGCTAGCTTAGGTATTTCTTTTGTCAAAGATATGATTGGTCGAGTTGACCTGCTTAATTCGAACAAAGCCCTAAAGCATTGGAAAGCCGACGGCTTAGATCTATCACCAATTCTTGAACCTGCTAAGGTGATTTTTGAAAATACAGGATTTTACAAGACTATAGATCAAGATCACGGCTTAGAAAAAGCCTTAGACAATAAACTGATAAAGGAAGCAAAAGAAGCCATAAAGAATGGCACTAAAGTTTTTATAACTACTGAAATAATCAACACCAATCGGGTCGTCGGAACAATGCTATCCAATGAAGTAACAAAACGTTGGAAAGCAGCGATGCTACCTCACGATACCATCAATATTTCACTAAAAGGCTCTGCCGGACAAAGTTTTGGAGCCTGGCTTGCTAAAGGTATTACTCTAACTTTAGAAGGCGACGCCAATGATTTTGTTGGGAAAGGTTTGTCGGGCGGGAAAATAATAATTTATCCACCTAAAACTAGTACATTCAAAGCCGAAGAAAATGTAATTGCCGGAAACGTCAATCTGTATGGGGCTACGGGTGGATTCGCGTTTATACGAGGAATAGTTGCTGAGAGATTTGCGGTACGCAATAGTGGCGCTACCGCAGTGGTCGAAGGAGTCGGTGATCATGGTTGTGAATATATGACTGGAGGAACCGTTGTTATTCTCGGCGATACCGGCCGTAATTTTGGAGCTGGAATGAGTGGTGGGGTTGCATATGTTTATGACCCAACGCGAAAATTTAAAAATATGTGCAATATGGATACTTTTTTACTCGAACAAGTTGAAAACCTCGAAGACGCTAAAAATTTGTTTGATTTAATAAAGAGCCATTCTGACCACACAGGCTCACCAGTTGCATCAGCTATTTTAAACAATTGGGAACCAACGCTTAAGCACTTCGTAAAAGTAATGCCTACTGATTACAAACGGGTATTGGCTGAAAGAATTTCAAAAGTTGCTTAGTAATATATGATTAGTTGCAAGAACTAAATATTCTTAAGAATTATTATTCATAGTATTTGGGTTAGGAAAAAGAATGGGAAAGCCAACCGGATTTAAAGAATTTACTCGCCAAACGGTGCCTTATCGCAACGCGGCCGAACGCCTTATTGACTATAAGGAGATCTATACCCCTCACGACGATGAAAAATTGAGCTTACAGGGAGCGAGATGCATGGATTGTGGGGTGCCATTCTGTCAATCTGACAACGGTTGTCCTGTTTACAACCTAATACCTGAATGGAACGATCTTATTTATAACGAACGATGGGAAGAGGCGCTTGAGCGGCTGCACAAAACTAATAATTTCCCCGAGTTTACAGGGAGAGTATGCCCAGCACCATGCGAGGGAGCTTGCGTGCTAGGGGTTAATGACCCAGCGGTAACGATAAAAAATATTGAGTGTTCCATCATTGATAAAGGGTTTGAAGAAGGCTGGGTTGTTGCTAAACCTCCCAGTAAACGTAGCGGGAAAAATATCGCCATTGTCGGATCCGGGCCTGCTGGGTTAGCTGCTGCTGCTCAGCTTAACCAAGCTGGCCATACAATCACAGTTTACGAACGTGATGATCGAATTGGCGGACTCCTCATGTATGGAATTCCAAACATGAAGCTTGAAAAGAATATTGTTGATAGACGTGTGGAGATTTTAAAAGAAGAAGGAATAGCATTTTTAACAAATTCAGACGTCGGCGGCGACGGAAAAAACAGCGTGGAACTCACTCAACTTTTGAGTCAAAGCGATGCTCTTCTGCTTGCAACAGGCGCTACAACTCCACGAAATTTAAATATTCCCAATAGAGATGGCGAAGGTATTTATTTTGCGATGGATTTTTTGGCGAAAAATACTCAAAGTCTCCTCGACTCCAATTTGGAAAATAAGAACTACATTTCAGCTGAAAATAAAAAAGTCATCGTAATCGGTGGTGGGGATACCGGTACAGACTGTATCGGTACCTCGCTAAGACACGGATGCCAATCGCTGGTAAATTTCGAAATAATGGAAAAGCCCCCCCTCGAGAGGTCTTCGGACAACCCTTGGCCCTTGTGGCCAAAAATTTATAGAGTGGATTATGGTCATGAAGAATCCATGGAGAAATTCGGAACCGATCCAAGGGTCTATTCAATTTCGGGCAAGGAATTCGTGCGAGATGAGAATGGGAAATTACTCGGTATTAACACCGTAAAAGTTGATGAGAATTTTAACGAAATTGCCGACACCGTCGAGTTCTGGGAAGCAGATTTGATACTTCTTTCTATGGGATTTCTGGGTCCAGAACACTACGTTAGCTCAAAGGTTAATTTAGAAATCGATGGTCGTTCCAATTATAAAGCTGATTACAAAAATTTTAAAACAAATGTTAACAAGGTATTTGTCGCCGGCGATTGCAGGCGCGGGCAATCTCTCGTTGTAAGGGCAATAGACGAAGGACGCTTAGTCGCAGAACGTATAGACAAGTTTTTAAATGTTGGTTAGATTTAAGACCTATCCCCTGCCAGCACCGCAGTGAACGCACCTTTTTGAGAATAAGTTTAACAAAATTGTTTTGACGAAAAATTGTTCTTTGCAACGTGGGCATCGCCGTCGAACCATATCAATCCCAAAAAAGACATACAACCCTATGTAGACCCACATTAAGGTATTAACATCTTTGCCACTCATAAGGAGAAACCAAACAGCGCTAACATAAATCGGAAAAGTCAAAAAACATACGATAAGACGCGCTCTGGAACGTAGAATAGTTTCTATTTTTTTTGACAGTTCGGCTTCACTCAACTATGAATCCTTTTAGGGTCAAGCCAATATTATCCCAACCGAAGTTCTCTGCTAAAAAACTCACCAATATTACAATCATTGATACCCCAAAGCTTGTAGCTTGAACAAGTCGGCGTAATGCCCATTTAGGTTCAAAAGCTCAGAATGACTTCCACGCTCTATAACACGAGCTTTTTCGAGGACAATAATATGATCAGCTCGCCTAACTGTTGAGAACCGATGAGAAATAATAATCGAGATTTTGCTTTCAGTAAGCTCTGCGAAATGATTAAAAATTTCCGCTTCAGCTTTAGCATCAATGGCGGCTGTCGGTTCATCCAATATCAAAATATCTGCATTGCTGCGCATAAAAGCCCTGGATAAAGCAATTTTCTGCCATTGACCGCCTGAGAGCTCTTTCCCCTCCTTAAACCAAGTGCCTAATTGCGTTTCATATCCTTTAGGAAGGTCATTAACAAACGCTTCTGCCATTCCTTTGCGAGCGGCTATCTCGATCTCATTTTTATTTTGTAAATTATCTACATCACCAATCCCAATATTTTCACTAAGTAACAATTGATATCGAGCAAAATCTTGAAAAATAACACCGATTTTTTTTCTCAAAGCACCTATATCCCACTCATTTATATCTAAACCATCAATAGTGATAATCCCCTCCGTTGGCACATACAAACGAGTTAATAGCTTGATCAAAGTAGTCTTGCCACTTCCATTCTCTCCAACTATGGCCAAACTGGTTCCAGCTGGGATGTGCAGATTTATTTTGTTTAGCGCTGGCGTCTCACTGCCGGGATAATAGAAGGTGACGTCTTCAAAACGAATACCATCATCGTAACTCGAGCCAACGACCTTAATCCCTCTTGGCACAGGCACTTCATGGTCAAGATATTCGGTTAAATTAGAAAGATATAAGTTATCCTCATACATTCCGTTGATCGAGGTCAAACTACTGGTAACTCCATTTTGTCCGAGACGAAACTGAGCAATGTACATAGTCATTTGCCCAATAGAAATCAAACCCGCAATGGCTGAGAATCCGACCCATCCATATGCGAAATAAAACGCAATACTTGATACGGCCCCCAAACAAAACCCCCAGAAGCCGCGACGCAGAACTAAGTCTTTATCTTCCGAAAAAATCTTGTGAAATATAGCGACATAACGCTTCAAAAAGAGCTTTCCTAACTGAAGTAACTTTACTTCTTTTACACCGTCTTCTCGAGTTAACACCATTTCCAGATAAATCTGAACACGTCTCTCTGCAGAACGTTTTTTATTGACGCGAAAAGCCTCTCCAGCAAACTTTGCTTCTGCAATAAAAGCTGGGACACCGGCCATAAGAAGCAACAGAACAGCATAGGCAGAAAATTGGAATAACCAAACTCCAATAGTAATTAATGAGATTCCATTCCGAATCAGATCAAACGTTTTAATAACTAAACTCAAGGGTCGACTTGAAGCTTCTCGCCGTGCTCGGACCAATTTATCGTAATATTCTGCGTCCTCAAAATGGGCTAATTCCAGAGTGAGAGCTTTTTCTAAGATTAAAACGTTTATCTTATTGCCTAACAAAACTCTTAAAATAGCCTGAGAAACTGTTCCGATTTGGTGAGCTCCGGCTAACAATAAAACCAACCCCGCCTCAAGCAATAGATAAAAAATAGCGTCAGCTCGTGCCTCAGCCAAAGCATTCTCTTCCGTAGACACCGAAAGCACCTCGGCGACCACATCAACGAACAGCCCGCCTACGAAAGCAATTGCTGCTGGAATCAAGCCGGAAATTAGTGTCGTAAAAGCCATAGCGATAGTTAACTTTGGGCTACTTTCCCAAACCAAACGCATTGCCATGCCACTGAAACGAAAAGCAGACAGGAAACGTAAAAACATATTTTCAGTGGGACTGCTTTTATCCCCAAAACGATTTTGCAAAGATTTTTCCAAAAAAGGCGTGATATTAGATTCGTTAGTTTATACGAATGTATTGTAATCTAAAATAAGACAGCAACATTTATGGCTGTAAACGGATAATTGACGCCAAAAATTGAATGTGCAAAATTCCAATGCGGGTATAAAAACTGCTTTTGCCTAATCAAATGACATGCAAAATATAAGTTTGCAGACCATAGCATAATAATTGAAGGTCAGATGTTCTGGAGCCTCGAAAGGCATCCTATTAATCGATAAATCTCGAGTTATGTTGCGCTCAATGCAGACGCTTAGTCACCTTTAACTCATTCTCAAAAAATGCTTTGACCTCGAGCAAATGAGAGACGTCGCCAGAATTTTCCATGCGCGGTAAATGTAGCTCTATGTCATTTAGAATGTTTGTGATGCTGCCGGTATCGAGCATACTCAGATCGAGATCAAACGGAAAACTAGACAACTTTGCCATGGCTCGATAAAACTCCTCAAAATTTCAATTTTGATAAAGCAATAAAATTGCTCAAAGAGAGTATCGACGCTCGTTAAGAAAACTTCATAAGAAATTGGGGAATATGCGATTTACATCTCTACTTTGGTCATACCTTAATCTAAACCCATAGCTCTCCGAGCCAACATCTTTTTGAAAAAACTTAACCGATCAACGCGACTAAGGCCAAAATTTCTTAACCATGTACTCCAGGGAAACTGATTACCAAATAAGCTCTTAAACCCCTCCATCACCCCCATCATTCCGAGATTATGCCCGATCCGCGCTCGTTGATAACGCCTCAACACGACGGCATCGCTGGGCAAACGACTTTTTAATCGGGCTTCATTTAATTCTTGAGCCAGTGCTTTTACATCAAGAAAACCCAAATTTACGCCTTGTCCTGCCAAGGGATGTATTGTGTGCGCTGCATCTCCGACAAGGACAATACCGTCACAAAAATAAGATTTGGCATGCATTTGGCGCAGAGGAAAGCTTTGGAGTTTATCACTCCACAACACATTACCTAATTCATGGCTGATTTGACGGCCTAACTCTTTATTGAAAAGGTCATTCGATAGTGACAACAAATGCTCAGCATAATCCGGTACAACAGACCAAACGACAGAGCAAAAATATTCGTCTTGCATTTCTTTTCCCGAATCTAAAGGAAGAAAAGCTAACGGGCCTGAAGTACTAAACCTCTGAAAAGCACAAGCATTGTGAGCCTCACTCATACGTACCGTGGTAACTATCGCTCTGTGATCATAATTCCACTCGCGAGTCTCAAATTTTCCTAAATTACGAACAGTCGACGCACCGCCATCAGCTGCTACGATTAACTTCGCAAAGACCACAGTTCCATCTTTCATTGTTACTCGTTGCAAACTCTGATCATTCTCTTCATACAGGTCGATAGCCGCAACTTCCCCATGAGATAGGACGTTGAGAGCCTCTGTTTCACTAACTTTTTTATGAAGAGCTTTCAACAAGAGTCGGCTTTCTACTACAAATCCAAGCTCTGGAAACTCGAGTTCTTCCGCATCAAAAGAAATCGCTCCAGTTCCGTCTGCCTCCCACACTCTCATACTCTTATAAGCACAATACCGACCTTGTAAAATAGTCGGCCAGATCTTCAAGTCTTGCAATAAACTCTTTGATGCCGCCGACAGTGCGACCACGCGCGAATCGAAGTCATTCTCAAATTTTAAATTCAAATTTAATGGAGACCTGTCGAGCAAACCGACTCGATAACCACTCTCTCCTATTGCGCATGCAAGGGTGCTACCCACTAATCCCCCGCCAACAATCATAATGTCAAAATATTGATCTCTATCAACGGGGCTTCGTGTTCCGGCTACGTCCATAATTATCCCCATGACCGCATTTTAATGCGCTTAATGTAATGAAATAATATTGTGTATTAACTAAAGGCTATTTAGCAAGGGCATTTCATAGTAAGCTACTCCTGCTTGTATAAAAAATATTTTTAAATTTCTCCTCCCGAGATTCGTCAAAATAAGGAGTCAGCGATGAGTAATATTGTCAGTGCCAATCAGCTAGAAAGTTTCGTGGGCCAAGAGATTAGTATTTCTGAGTGGATTCATGTTGAACAGAACCGCATTGATCTTTTTGCAGATGCAACAGGAGATCATCAATATATACACGTAGACCCCAAGCGTGCGGCTGAAACGCCCTTTGGTACAACAATCGCTCATGGGTTCTTGTCTCTTTCGCTACTTGCGTCAATGAACGGCGGGCTCAAACTTGAAAACACTGTAATGGGAATAAACTACGGGCTAGACAAAGTGAGATTTTTGAGTCCCGTTAAAGTTGGAGCAAAAATCCGAGGGCGTTTTACTCTGATTTCTGCAGAAGAGAAAAAGCCCCAGCACTTTCTATTGAAACATAATATTGTTGTTGAAATTGAAGGAGAAGAAAAACCGGCTTTGATTGCGGATTGGCTCGGAATGACTGTAGTTAACTAACGCTGATTTATCTGCTCCCAGAAGCTCTCATTACAAGCTCTCGTCTTAACGCTGGAAATAAATCTAGCGTTAAGAGTCCCAACTTCCGCGGGAGTACTTTTGCAAGAGACGAACTTGAGAAAAGCTCAACCAACCGGTGAGTAAAATTTATTACTTGATTTTGATCGTCATCCCGTCTCATTACATATTCTTGCAGAATGGAAAAATCATTTATTCTTAGGTCTTTTTTCAAACCTCGATCAATGCAAAAAACAAGAGCCTCAATATCCCTCAGAGAAAGGTTCATGCCTTGCCCGGCTACCGGGTGAATTGTATGAGCCGCATTTCCCAACAATACTAGAGATGGTCTTATTTGCTCCTCCACTACGCTAAGGCTCAAAGGATAAACGTCACGCTTGCCAAATGTCTTTATTTGTCCAAGCCTCTGGCCTATATTCTGCTGAAGCTTTTCAAGTAACAACGGTTCTGTCCAGTTCACCATTGCCGCTGCCGCTGCTGAGGTCACTGTCCACACCAGCGATGCTCTATACTCCTCTCCCAATGGTGCCAGTGGAAGCAGCGCGATAGGTCCAGACTCAGAAAATCTCTCGTATGCTATGCCGCAGTGTGCCTTTTCAGTGGTAATGTTAGCTATTATAGCGTGCTGATTGTAGTCTACGCGCCGTCTCTTAATACCCAGCTCAGTTGCAATTTTAGATTGTCCGCCCTCGGCAAGTACAACCAGTCTGGCCTGAATTTTTTGAGTGTCTTGTTGGGCTTCTTTGAGTTGCACCTCCATTCCGTCAGAATTAGGTACGACTTTAATTACGCGAGTGTTGTTTACTATATTCAATTTTTTATGAGATTGCATTCCCTCGTATAAGGCGCTGAGAAGATTTTTATTCTCAACAACATAACCTAGCGCATCCAATTTATATTCTGCACTCGTCAAACGCGTCGCGCCAAATCTACCTTGATCAGAAACAAAGATCTCGTGTATTGGAGCGGCAAAACGACTCAATCCCTTCCACAACCCCAAACGCTCAAGAATTTGACTTGAGCCAAACGATAGTGCGGTAGATCGAGCATCACGCTCAGAGTCGAGTTCAGCTTTACTAATATCTCTAGCGGGACCCGCTTCAACGACTAACACACTTAAATTTTTCGCTCCCATTGCTGAAGAAAGAGCGCAGACAAGACTGGAGCCAATTAACCCACTGCCAACAATTAGAACGTCAACCGAGCGAAAATTTTTGTCACGATCCAGCATATCGGTGCTAGTCACGTTAAAGTCCAGCCCTGTATGAATAAACTCTGATAAATTGCATTACAAAAATGCCATTAAGTTTGCTCATTCATAAATGCCTCTATCTCGACAATAGTCTTCGGTATCCCCTTACTTAGGATACGATGACCTGTCTTTGTAACCAATACATCGTCTTCAATTCGAACACCAATACCCCGCCATTTTTTTGGTAGTCTCCGATTATTCGGAGAGATATAGATGCCGGGTTCAATCGTGGTTACCATTCCTGGAACCAAAGGCCTCCAATTCCCTGCCATCTTATAATTGCCAACATCATGAACATCCATTCCTATCCAATGTCCCACCCGATGCATGTAAAATTCCTTATATGCTTCGTCTTTTAAAGCTCGGGATAGCTCCCCTTCGATTAATCCAAGCTTAATTAGCCCTGCTGTGATGATACGAACTGATATGTCCTGTAACGTTCCCCACGGAACTCCTGGTTTTATCGCTTCAATGGCGGCAATTTGAGCCGCCAGCACAATCTCATAAATTTCCGCCTGCTCATTGCTAAATTTGCCATTAGCTGGAAATGTGCGCGTTACATCTGAAGCATAATGTTGATACTCGCATCCTGCATCTATCAAAACTAAATCACCGTCTCTAATTTCGGCCTTATTCTCTATATAGTGTAAAATGCAAGCGTTGTCTCCAGCCCCTACTATTGAATTATATGCAGGTGCTCTGCTACCTCCCCGTACAAAGGCATACATTAACTCCGCTTCCATTACATACTCATGCACCCCTGGCCTACAGGCTTTCATAGCTCTTCGATGACCTTCCGCTGTAATATCTGCAGCACGCTGCATCAGCTCAATTTCAGCATGGCTCTTCAGTAGTCTTAATTCATCCAACAATTCTCCCAAAGGCTGCAATTGCCCTAAAGATCCAACGCCTAGCTTGTCTTGAAAGCGAGCAGCATGAACTAAATCAATGACCTGCTTATCAAAATCCTCATCCAAACCCATCGGGTAATAAATTTTTCCACGCTCAAACAGCAGTCTAGGTAAAACGTCCTGAATATCATCAATAGGAAAAGCTTGATCAACTCCTAATTCGTTTACCGCTTTCGCCGGACCCATAACTTTACCTTGCCATAGCTCCTTCAACTTATTTTTAGGCTGGCAGAACAAAACTACCTCACCCAAACTGCGCCCTGGAATCAACACTAAAAAAGAATCTGCTTCCTCAAAACCGGTCAAATAATAAAAGCTACTGTCTTGACGGTAGAGGTAATCAACATCACTATTTCTGACTTTTATCGGCGCAGACTTTAATAAAGCGACCGCGTTCCGAGGCATAAGACTCATTAACTTTTTACGCCGACGACCTATTTCTTTTTGTGCTATTTTCATCTAACCTTCCTTAAATGTATTTGACTGTATAAATACCTCAAACAAATAAATAATTTCAGAAATCACACTTAATCAAATGAAGCCTGTGCATCAAAAATCGTCTAATTAACTTAAAATTTCATATACTATAGACACTTCGATGTTTAAACTTAAACTAGAGAATTTAAAAAAATTTTCTTGGGAATAAGCCCTATGGATGAAGACCAATTCCAGAGTCTAACGTCAAAGATTGACGAATTAATTACTATCGTCAACGACGTTAATAAAGAAAACCAGCTGCTCAAAGCAACTTATGACTCTTGTCAGCTTGAACGTCAAAAATTGCTTGCTCAAAACAAAGAAACAAAGGCTAAGCTCGTCTCAATTCTTAGCCGACTAAAAGCAGCGGAAAGAATTCCCTAGCTTAATCAAAAACCTAACTAATAACCACTGACAGAGTTTAATTATGCTAAATGATGCGAAGTCAATTCAAGTTAAAATTCTTGATAAAGAATATAATATAAATTGTCCGCCAGAAGAGCAGGAAGCTCTCTTGAAGTCAGCTAATTATTTAGATAAGAATATGAGAAGTATCAGAGATTTAGGGAAAATAACCGGCACGGAAAAAATAGCGATCATGGCAGCCTTAAATATAACGAATGATATGTTGCGCAAAAACGTGATGATTAACGAATCTCGACAGTTAACCACTTTACGATTACAAGAACTTGAAAAAAAAATAGACCCGCTTATCTCCGCAAATAAACAATTAGAACTTTGATGCTTAAAGAAATATTTATTATCTTCTTACTATCACTACAATCAAATACCGAGATATACTTACTATAGTTCCCTCGGATATTCGCCAGCTAAATGTGTTCTTGAGCCGATATCTTTATCACTGGAGGCTACTCAATAGTTGTTGTTGTGCATGTCCGTTAATCGGAAAGCCTGATTCGACGTGGGGGCCACCACCTGAACCTCTTGGTTCAGGGCAAGTTTAGCAGCGGTGTCTCGGGGAATTTAAATACTGATTGGACGTTGCTAAATTAAAAATTTTGGACCACGCCTCCGTATAAGATATTTCCCAGGGTCGTCCTTAATTTAAAAATTGATTTATTTTCATAGGTATCTTTTATGAATAAAAAAATCAAAACTCTAGAATCCGAAAATAGAATAAGAAACTTTTTCAAAAAAAAACGTTTAGACCTTAAGCTAAAACAACAGTCCCAAGCATCCCAAAAAATTGATGATCTTATTAATCGCCATCAAGGTTTCCTGGAATCCAGATCTATAGGGTTTTATAAAGCCATTAATAGTGAAATAGACCCAATGCCTCTGCTCAATAGGGCATTGCAAAAAGGTCAGCGCTGTTTTTTGCCCCGCATTATTGATTATTCAAACTCTAAACTTTCTTTCGCCGCATATGATCTGAGGGATGATCTAATTACTAATAAATGGGGTATTCAGGAGCCGTCCCCTGACGCAGAAACCATCTCTCCAAGAAGTCTCGACCTTGTTTTCTTGCCTCTGGTTGCTTTTGACGAAAAAGGGCATCGAATTGGAATGGGAAGAGGATTTTACGACCGCACCTTTGCCTTTAAAAATCAATCAGCCGCAAAAGAAACGCATCCTTTTTTAATTGGTTTAGCTCATGATTGCCAAAAAAGTCATAACCTTTTGCCTCAAAACAAATGGGACATAAGACTTGACGCTATTGTCACGCCAAGTGGCCTTATAGATATATCACTACCCTCTGATTACATTTAAGAAATTCAACCAGCCTCTTGCTTAAACGTACAGTAAAAATATATACTGTATGTATATACAGTAAAAAGAGCGCCCCTATGCCAAACTCTATTTTTATAGAATCTATACTTAATTCTCGCAATGACATCTGGAGATTAGGCGATGAAGCGCCAAAAAATCATAACGTTTATAGTTCTGGACTAAAAAATTTGGATAACTTTCTGCCTGGCGGCGGATGGCCCCAAATAGGTCTTATAGAAATTATTATTAAACATTATGGGTTGGGAGAGCTACAAATTTTAATGCCTCTCATGCGCAATCTGACAGCCCAAGACAAACTCCTTTTATGGATATGCCCTCCCTATAAGATATGCACTTCCACACTAATAAAAGCAGGGATAGATATTGAAAAGCTATTAATTATAAATTCTGAAGTATCAACAAAAGATGCCTTATGGGCTGCTGAACAAGCTCTTCAGACACAAAAATTTGGTATCGTTTTATTGTGGCACAACGACGTTACACGAAATGCAATGCATAGATTGCTGCTCGCCACGAAAAACAATAATACCTTAGGTGTCTTATTCAAAAACAAAAAGACTGAGAATTCTCAATCCTCTATAGTTTTAAAATTAGAGCGCTCGTCAAGCAATGAATTCAACAAAAAAATAAAAAATAGAAAAATAAAATTGCAAATTTTACGGATGGCTGGAAGCTTAAGATCAAGAAAAACCGCAACAGAAATCACTATCAATTAATTATGAAAAATTTAGAGCTTTTACCGATTCCAAATCGGATTTTTTTAAAAAATAGAAAAACAGAAACAGAATTATCAAAAAAATCAAATAAAAATTCTATTAACTCTTCACTTTGGTGTGCTTTATTTTTTCCAGACCTCCTGAAAATAAACCTGTCAGAACAAAAAAAAATAATCTCTGAGCTAGCTAAAACCATAAGTAGATTTAGTTCAACGGTAACTATTGATTCAGCTACTATTATTTTTGAAATAAAGAGCAGCTTGCGTTATTTTGGAGGAATAAGAAAAATCATAGTTGAGATAGATATCTCAGTAAAAGAAAAACTAAAGCTACTTATCTTAAAGAACACATTCTACTATGGGATAAGTCCAACCATAAATTGCAGTTCAATAATTGCAAAATCAAAGAAAAATTTATTTATTGATAAGGAAAGTAAAATAAAATCAATATTAGGTAATATTTTAATTGAAAATTTGAATCTTGATGGAAGGCAAAAAAAAATTTTTCTAAGCATGGGTGTAAAAAAGATTAAAGATATTTGGAGACTTCCCATTTCTGGTCTAAAAAAAAGAGTAGGAAACGAAATTATACTTCAATTAAACAAGGCTATTGGTTTGGAGCCTGAGCTTATTAAACGATATTCCTTACCAGAACATTTCACGTCTTCATATAATCTTTCCTATCCAATCATTGACGAAAATAAAGCACTACTAATCTTGGAAAAGTTATTAAATAAACTCTGTGTCTTTTTACAAAAAAGAGATCTATGTACATCGCGATTTCTGGTAACGCTAAAAAATGAAAAATCCGAAGACATTAGGCTTTACATAAAACTCCGCCAGCCCTCATGTTCTAAAAATCATTTTATGGTTTTGATAAAGGCCCATCTAGAGAATAAAAAAATTTTATCGCCAATTACAGAAATAAGTCTTAATGCGAATAGCTTTCAACAGAAAAATAACGCTCCTGATTTCATGCTACCTTCTAATTTTAACAGTGCTAATCAGAAAGCACCTGTAGATAAACTAAATCTCTTTATCGAAACTCTGACAGCGCGTATTGGTGAAAAATCTTTAAAAAAACCGCGGTATATTGATCACCATTGTCCAGAATATAGTGCCTTAGAAGGCAAAACTGATGAACCTCCTATAAAGAAAGCACCAAAAATTCTCCAAAATTTACGTCCAATTTGGCTTTTTTCAGAGCCAAAGAAACTCAACAGATATAATCATCAGCTTTACCATAATCAAAAAATATCTCTTATAAGTGGTCCTGAAAGAATAGAGAGCAGTTGGTGGGAGCAGAATGAAAATCAGCGAGATTACTATATTGCAGAAGAGGGTTGTGGGGTAAGACTATGGGTTTTTCAAGATAGAACAAAGCCTGGAGAATGGTTTGTACACGGAATTTTTTCGTAAAATCTGAAAATTTTGAATTTATATTTAAGTAAATCTGTGATTTTTTATTTTAATTTTTTTCTGATAAAAATTTTTATTGGTTTTTGGTGTTAACTAAAGAATCATCTAATACACGAATTCCGAAAGGATCTATCTCTATTTTTACATTCGCAATATTAGTTATTTCAACTGGCGACGCTTTCGAATCATCATGATAAGCAAAAACAAATGCTTTAACTGCTTCGTTTCTACGAAGGGGTAGAATCGCATTAACCGAGTCAAAACCCTGCGGAATAAAAATATTTACGACATCAAGATTATCTTTATATTGACTGGTAACCTCCCGTTTATTCGAGTACCAATCTTTTTTATTAATCGGTAGCTCGTTAAGCAATAACCTATCGTAAACAAATATAATGTCTACTTCGGTAATCAAGACCGCGTTAGGGTCTAGCATCGAACGGATTGCAATAGATTCAACTTGAGAGGATCCTGGAGTCGTAAAGACTTCAGGCCATACGTTAGCACTGAATAAAAGCTGCCAAAAACTACAGGTGTACACAAATAGTTTTTTGATTATTATCGATGTCTTCATAGGTAGAATCATATACCCGCCAAACGTCTTTTCAGTTAAACCTAAATAACTTACTCCTCGATTGCGACTGAGCCAGAATTGTCGGAGATCGGCGTCCCATTTCCATTCATGCCCATTGATTCGTAACGACGCCAGCCCGCTAGTATTCCCGCAAGCCCATGATTACCCTCATGACACGCATATTCATACACAGGATCTGCTGAACGCCTCAAAGGTACTTTAGCAGACCAAGGCTCATCCCACGTAAGTGCATCTGTTACCGTAAAATCATACTCTAAAGTGTTTTCATCGATGTAGCGGAAACGTTCTTCAATCACCGCCTGATCTGACATACCCCGAAGATTATAATCATGGTAAAAGTGTTGGGTATGCACAACTAAGTCATCCCCGTCCCAATATCCAATTGAATCTCCCTCCCACTTAAGCTGATTAGTTTGATGTTCACTATCCAACCGAATTATACGAGCAGAGTGCACCATCTCATTTAAAATCATTATCTGATCTTTAGTTTGAACAAATTGCATGTTGTTATTGTAAGAACCCGGAATCATTGGTGGGCCGCCAACAAAACCTGTGAGGCAACGATCGACAGTCGTGCGACCCTCTGGGCCCGCGCTTTGAAAGATCATTTCTCGATACTCCGAGCTCCGCTGTTTACCTACTGCGTTTCGCTCAGGAACACGACCATTCTCTGGCGAATAAATCAAAGACGTCCTTCTATCGGCAATGGTTTCACTTCCACGCTCATACCAAAACTCATTGTAAGAAATAACGCCCGGCGGATAGCCGGCTCCACCGACACTATCAATAATAAGGTCGCGATTTTGACGCCTGTTTTCAAACGCCTCCCACTCAGCAGCCTCTTCAGCGGTGAGCACTTCTTTTGAGGCCAATTCACGTGGGCGGTTTAGTGGCGTGATAGTTCTAAAAGTATAAGTGCCCTGGAAGTCTGGGTGACCATATTGTGTCCGGGGCATTGTCTCATCTTGGCCCATAACCAACCCAGTCGACAGAATTCCCAAACCAAGAAAACAGCTAATCGCCGAATAATTAACGCAAGATCTAATAAAATTTGAAATTTGAAATACCTGAGCGAAAGTGATCATAAAAGCACCTATTTGTCGTTTATTATTAACGATCGAATTAGCGATGTTTAGCAATGATCATAAGAAATTACGCTTGTTATGTTTTTTTTTCAAGTATATCACTCAGCACAACATCGCCATGGTTTGGATGGCTTGATTGAACTGGTCGTCAGGCTAGTTTATTCTAATTAATTAATGACGTAGATCTTAATAGGAAAAAAGATGTCTAGAGCTGCAGAGACATACCCTGCGACCACTTTTGCAGAAAATGGACAATATTCCAGCTTCAAGTTGCCATTAACACTCACCATCGTTTTAGCAGGGATGGCTTTTCTGCCTCGAGTCCAGGAAAGCCCGAGGCTCGCGGGTTCTTTCTTAGGTGCCTCTCTATTGCTGCTAATTTGGCAGTTAGCGCTCTTACTTTATGTCCGTAGAACCGGTATCGCCAAACAGTTCAAAATCTTAGTTCAACCACAGCACTATGTGCAGGCACTGGTTCAATTCAGTGTTTACATATACTGGGGTTATTATTGGAGACCTGTTTATGACCATCTTTGGCTCCTAGCTGGGCAAGTAGTCTTCGCGTTTACTTTAGGGATTCTGCTTGCGTGGTCTCGCCGGAGGACTTATCTACTTGGATTTGGACCGATACCGATTATTTTCAGCACAAACCTGTTCTTATGGTTTCGGGATGATTGGTTTTATCTTCAGTTTTTAATGATTTTTGTTGGCTTCCTAGGGAAGGAGTACATCCGCTGGCAAAGGGACGGTAAAAGCTCGCACATCTTTAATCCCTCGGCCTTTGGCCTGGGCTTATTTTCTTTGATATTGATTTTTACAGGCACAACAGATCTCACTTGGGCATCCCAAATTTCGTCAACACTTACCCTAGCACCAAACATCTATGCGTATCTATTTGTCGCAGGGCTCGTTGTCATGTATTTTTTCTCGATTACACTGGTTTCAGTCGCAGCGGCGATCACTCTATTTGCTTTAAGCTCTTTTTATTCAGCAGCTACAGGCGTACCTTATTTTCTCGACTCAGAAATCCCTGCTGCGGTCTTCCTCGGTCTTCACCTATTAATTACAGACCCCTCTACTTCACCAAGAACACCATTAGGTAAAACTATATTTGGTATCCTTTACGGCCTGGGTGTATTCGGACTGTATACCCTGCTAGATCTCGTCGGTCAGCCAACATTTTATGACAAATTATTGTGCGTTCCGCTCCTAAATCTCAGCGTTATTTTGATTGATCGGGCGGTGAGATCCTCAACGTCTACCTCCTTAACAAACATGTGGAACGAAAAATGGTTACAAGGTCATGCCAACATAGGACATATGGGTGCATGGGTATCGATTTTTATCGTTGTGTCGCTGCTCGGCAAAACTGACGGACGTCATACCGGGGACAGCTTACCGTTCTGGGAAGAATCTTGCGCCAACGGCTTGGTAAATAGTTGTGAACGACTTTTACTGATTGAGGCTACTTACTGCAGTGACAATTCCGCGTGGGCATGCAACGAACTTGGTGCACATTATCGTAAAGGAGAAATAATAGCCTACGACGATACGGTTGCCCAAAAATATTTTACGCAAGCTTGTGAGCTCAATTTTTCGGCAGGGTGTATAAATTTAATGAGTGAGCCAAACGTAACTAGCGTCCACGCTCCCCCAAAAGAACTGGACCTACGATTAATGTTACGCCAAGCAGGGAAAAACTTAATGGAGCTCTCGAGCGCTGATTTGCTCGAGAGAGCCTGCGACCATAATTGGTCGATGAGATGCTCTTAGCAGGACAATCCTAGTAATGACCAACCAACAGAATAAAACCCCAGTCGATTTTGAGGCTAATGCGCCTGATCGCAAAATTGGTTTTTATCTGATGCTCATTATTATTTTGTTTGCATTTTTTTATGTAAAACAACAACCTCATCAAAACTTGGAAGACAAAAACCCTGATCCTAGCTCTATACAGCAGAAAACCAACGAGACACTAAAATGGAACCTTGCTAACGATCAGCTTCTTGGGTTTGTGTTGATTCCTGCCGGAACATTCCTCATGGGTAGTAACCCCACATTAGATAGGATGGCTTATGCAAATGAGCGTTGGTCCTCATCTGCAAGACAAGGAAGACCACCTCTCGATGACTTTTATATAAACAAGTTTGAAGTAACGAATGCGCAATTTGCGCTTTTTATGGATCAAACCCCAGGTTCTCATGAGTCTCAGCAAACCCGAGATCGGAAGCCTGTAACCAATGTGAGCTGGGCACAAGCCTTAAACTATTCAAAATGGCTAGATAACGAATTACGCAATAGTGCCGGGACGCCAGACCAGCTCGCAAATTTTTTAGATATGGGTGCACGGATTTCTCTGCCAAATGAAGCGCAGTGGGAAAAAGCTGCACGGGGCACAGACGGCCGTATTTTCCCCTGGGGGAATCAACCCTCAAACCTCCTCGCTAATTTTAATAATAAGTCAGCCATGGATGTGGGGACCTACACCTGCGCCAAATGCGCTAACGGGTTAAACGACATGGCAGGAAACGTTTGGGAAATGACGCTGAGCCCCTTAACGGCCTATCCTTTTGTTTCAAAAAGAACATTGGACGCAAAGGAAGCCCAGCCGCTATTAGTCATGAGAGGCGGTGGCTACAATGATGCGGCCAACAATATAAGAACCGCTGTTCGGGGCGGAGTAGGTCCAGGTTCACCGAGCCCCACGATAGGTTTTCGAGTTGCGATAACAAAACAATAAATCCGTTTACCTAACGCGGTGGCAGTGCAAACGTTAAAATTAAATCGCCACCTCGTCTACCCCTTGATCCTCCTCCGGATGCGACCGTTACGTATTCTTGACCATCAATTACATAAATAGCCGGCGAAGAAAACACACCCGCACCTGTGTTAAATTTCCACAACTCTTCACCGGTAAGAGCATCAAAGGCATAAAAATAACCGGCCGTATTGCTTCCAGCACCAACAAAAACCACTCCCCCAGCATTCACAACAGCACCTGCCTGCCCGTAACCCTCAAAAATTTGTCGCCACTCGAGCTCTCCAGTCTTCGGATCATAGGCTGAAAAATATCCCATTGGGTCGCGGCCAGAACGAAATGGTGAATCAATTGCCGCAACATAAAGAAGACCCGTATCAGGACTGTGTGCAATGGGCGCATAGTTCGATCCTCCGCCAAAACCCGGCGCAAAAATTTGATCGGGTCCCAGTGGCGTGAATTGTTCAACTAAAGTGTACTGTTCCATCTGCTCAGGCGGAATATTGATAGGAAACACCGGGGAAACCGGCTCCATTCTCTCTCCGTTCGCTTTGTTTGGTATTGGCTGCGTCGGCCAAGGTTCCTCTCCCTCCGTCGCCGTTTCCGTGGAAACGGCAACTTCAGGAATTGGGTGTACCGGCTCACCAGTTACTCGATCAAGAATATAGAGCCATCCATTCTTACTGGCCTGAGCTAAAGCTTTAATTGGCTGTCCGTCGACGTCCATATCAAATAACACAGGTTGATTCCCCGAATCGTAGTCCCAGACATCATGATGAACTTGCTGATAATACCACTCCAATTTCCCTGTCTCTAAGTCAAGAGCAATTAGCGAATCAGTGAATAGATTCATACCGTCGCGATTCGCACTATTACCGTACGGATTTCCAACGGCGAAATAAACCAACCCTAGCTCCGAATCGATAGAGGGAGTCTCCCAGATACCTCCGCCATTGCGCTCGCCACCGACCCACGTCGGTCCCGCAATTTCCCAGCCTTGATCTGATTCATCTTGTGGCACTGTGTTGAAATGCCAAAGCACTTCTCCTGTTTGCCCATCGATGGCTAAAACGTAACCGCCAGCTATATGACTTTCACTTCTGGTTGTACCGAGATAAACGACTCCATCATATATTTGAGGCGCGGTTGTGAACCAATATCCCACAGATATCGCGGTCTCAATATTAGGATCCCTGAGATGCAACACATCGAGTATGACCGGTGCCTGCCCCTCCTCACCGAACCCTGATAGAGGCTCTCCAGTTTTAGCATCTAAAGCAAACAAAAAAGATCCGGCAGCGGAATAAACCACCCCGTTTTCAACGGCGACGCCGCGATGACGAAAAATATAACCCTCTCTGCGTCCTCCGCCGAGCTTTCGGGTTACATCATAAGTCCAAAGCAAGTGTCCATCGACCGCATCCAACGCGTAAACGCTCCCGCGAGAGTCAGTGACATACATTATTCCGTCAACCATGACCGGCGTAGTCTGATTGCTAACTCCGTCAATTACTCCATGCTGAAATAACCACTTAGGATGAAGCTCTCTAGCATTGCTCGGAGTGATTTGATCACTCGGCGTGAACCTTGATCCAGCAAGGTCATAATTATGTAAACGCCATTCCATGTCTACAACACTAGAGAGCTCCCTTTTGCCGAAAGGTTCTACGTCTACATCGGGCGAGCAACTACCTAAAGAGCAAAGTAAGAAAAAAAGGGCCAGTAACGATTGTCCCTTCGAGTTAACGTGAATAAATGGTTGATTAATCATAACCTTATCCTTTTATTTATTTTTACTTTTATTTGTGCCAACCGGAAAATGCTCAACCCTTCGCTAAAACTTGTCAAGCGTAATAGACTTAATTATTGGGAATACTCCTCTGCTCAACCATCATGCGGATCTTACTGATTGCTTCAGAATCTAACTGAACATAGGCCGACTTTAGGTACTGAGCAATATCGACCCCCGAAGGCCCCTCGGGAATATCACGCTTATATCTGAATCTTACAAACAAAAAGTTTGGCTCAGGCTCTTCAATTTGGGTCAAACTTTCAGCATGATTCGAATCAGCGTCAACTTCCCAGGAAGATTTCGTTATAATGCTCTCTTCCGGTTTAAACGTAACAATCTCTGTGAAGACTTGATCTCCAGCCTCTGTTCGACGCTCGAAACAGTTATCGACAATCTCGCTTGACTCACAAATCAAGGCATCGTTGAAACGATCTGGCCGCCGAGCGCGAAGCAACAAACCATCCCACAGCTCTTTGCGCTTTACAGAAATATTCACTCGATCTAATGGGTCATTGACTTGTACGATATGTTCAAACTCGAGCGGTGAGTTTTTCATCAAAGTTACCTAAGAGTTTATTTTCACTTTAAATCAATTCCCCAATCATCTAACTCATCCAACATTTCATAATCTGTCCAGTCGAATTTAAGCGGCGTAAGAGTAATGTAACCCTGCTGGTATGCGTAGGTATCGTTCATAGAATCTGTTGCCTCCGCAATTCGTCTCTTAGCATCATAGACCGTTGTGTCTCCCACAGCTTCAATAACATCATATCCTGCTGACGCTATATAAGACTCACCCATGGGTCGAGCTACGACACCCTTGAGCTCACCGCCCGGAACGTTGACAGAGATAACGGTGCCCCTAGGCGCACCCGCATCACGATAATGTGCTATTAGTTGTTTGACGACACCTGCTGCGGCTCCCTCATTTGTCGTTGGAAACGCCCCCGACACCGCGATAGCAGGTATGCCGTTATACAAGCCCTCCATTGCGGCACCAACTGTACCCGATAAATGCGACACGTTGCCGACATTAGCCCCTCGGTTGATTCCGGTAACTACTAAATCAAACGGATCACTTTCCCCAAGCACTCTTAGACCATATCGGACCGATGTGGCTGGTTTACCGTCGACCGCAACGCCAAAAAACTCTCCATTTTTCTCGATTCGAGTTACCTCTAGCCTCCCGCTTTCACTTGCTTGGCTACTACCAGATTGGTTTTCTAATGGCGCAGAAACAACAACCTCTACGTCCGAGATAGTCTCAAGCTCACCTTTTAAAAACTCAAGTAATGGCGATTCAATTCCATCATCGTTTGAAAGCAGAATACGGTACCCATCAGCCAACGCCGTATAGCTGAAAGTAAAAAGAAAAATTCCTAACGTCAGTTTGACCACTGACCGATCCCTCAATATTAATCTACGCATGACCTCTCCCCAATTGTCCAAGTTATTCAAGCCAATGCTAACCGACAAGCTTTGACATAATGAAGCAAATTTTTTAACTATAGACTAGATAGCAACAGCATTGCTAGGTAACCAATAATAAAGCATCATAAGAACCCTTAGCCCTGCGGAGCAAAATGAATGACTTCTTCATACAGTGCAATATTGTTTTTTCAAAAAGTTAAAACCCAGTTTCCGATTACATCAAGTCAGTATTTCTACCTTTTTATTTTAGCCGCCCCTCTTTTTTATACTAGCTCAATAAAGGCACAGATGCAGGAGGTAAGTAACCCACTCACATACTCCGTTGCTTGGAAACAGACTGCGGCAGAACATCGAGCCTTATTCCATCAGGGGTTTAACATAGCGACAATGCGAGTTCAGCAGGCCATCGCAGAAAGAACTGACAATGAAAGTGAGAAACCCCTCGCTGTCATCACCGATATTGATGAGACCGTTTTGCTTGCAAACGCTTATTGGGGATACCTAATCGATAACAATCAAGATTTCTTTGATGACACGAGTTGGGATCAGTGGGTCGCTTACAATGAATTTTCACCCAGCCCGGGAAGCACTGCATTTCTTAAATTTTGTGAAAATAATGACGTCGAAGTATTTTATGTGACAAACCGAAATCAGGGCGAAGAGACATTCCAATTAGCACTAAATAATCTAAGGGCTGCCCAACTGCCATTCGCACAACCTGCAAACCTGAGAGTATTAAGGTCAACCTCTAATAAAGAAGAGGTACAAAGTACAATCCGTGAAGACTTTGAGGTCATCGCCCTTCTTGGAGACAACCTTAACGACTTTAGTCGCAAGTATTATTCAACAGATGTAGATGAGCGCGCACAACTGATGTCAGAAGATTCAGCCCGTTTTGGTAATGAATATATTTTGTTCCCCAACCCTACAGACGGCCATTGGATCAGGGCGATATTTGGACAGTCAGAACCTGCTCCAAACGATGCGAATAGAAGGGTTCTCAGGGACGCCGCTTCAAAAGAACGCTGGAATCCGAATACAGGTAATTAAATAGGTATTAACACAATTCTTAGAATCAAGTACGAGTTAGGCCGCTCCGCCGGACAATATTGAACCCAAATTATATCGAAATATTTGATTAACCCGCTATCTTTTAAGCGTTAGCCAAAACCACACAGGATCCCAAATGACGACCGAGACTCTTTTCAGACCTTTCAATCACCCTAAGCTTCCTCTCAACAACAGAATCATCATGGCGCCGATGACTCGTTATTTTTCTCCAAACAGTATCCCTGGCGACGACGTTGTCGAGTACTACAAGCGCAGAGCCGAAAATGCGGTCGGGCTGATACTGACTGAGGGCACCACAGTTAATCATAAAGCCGCCTCGTCCAATGCGCGTATTCCAAAATTTTACGACGAATCGCTCGACGGCTGGGGAAAAGTGGTCGAAGCTGTTCACAAAGCAGGAGGCAAAATCGCGCCCCAACTGTGGCACATCGGCGCAATGCGGAAAGAGGGCGAGGGCCCCTATCCAGAATACCCCTCAGCAACGCCCTCTGGCCTGGTTGGTAAAGGTAAACGGCTGCTTGAGGCTCTCTCTTCAACAGAAATTGACGAGCTAATCAAAGCTTTTACCGATGCAGCAAAAGATGCCAAAGACTTGGGCTTTGATGCCATCGAGTTGCATGGGGCACACGGCTACCTGTTGGACAATTTTTTTTGGGAGGTGCTCAATCAACGAGAGGATGGTTTTGGAGGCTCAGTCGCTGCCCGAACACGCTTTGCAGCCGAGATCGTGGAGAGTATTCGGGCAGAAGTGGGAGATGATTTCCCAATCATTCTCAGATTCTCTCAATGGAAACAACAAGATTTTGACGCAAGACTTGCGCCTACTAAGGACTTGCTCGAACAATTCTGCGCTCCCCTCTCAGCCGCAGGCGTAGATATTTTTCATTGCAGCACACGAAGATTTTGGGAACCCGAGTTCAGCGACTCTTCAAAAAATCTTGCTGGATGGGTAAAAGAAATTACAGGCAAACCGACTATTAGTGTCGGAAGCGTCGGTCTAACGGAAGAGTTCGTCTCAACCTACAGAGACGCCGAGGCCGAAGTCGCTGGTATCGACGAACTCATTGACAGAATGGCGCAAGACGAATTTGATTTGATTGCGGTTGGACGTGCGCTTATTGCCAACCCAGACTGGGCTGTAAAGGTGAGAGACGGGCGCATGGATGAACTCGTTACATATGATAAAAAAATGCTTGAATCGCTAAACTAGGTTTAAAAACCATTGGGAGGAAGAATAAAAATGAGAAAAAGAATACTTCTTACCACGTCCGCGACCATTTTTTTCTTGTTCCTGGTTGGGCTTAATTCAAAACCCATAGTTTCCTCAGCTTACGCCCTTCCGACTTCTGAAGAATCTAAGGAGCAAGGGAGATATCTTGTCAGCGCCGGAGGCTGCGTCAGTTGTCATGGGAAAGCCTCCGGCACGAATGACGAAGTTGATGTTAGCTCACTCGCAGGCGGACTAAAGCTAGTTACTGATTTTGGTGATTTTTATGCGCCGAATATTACCCCCGACAAAGAAACAGGAATCGGGTCATGGACATCAACCGAATTCATCGGCGCTCTAAAACACGGCGTGCAACCTGACGGCGGGAAGTATTATCCGACGTTTCCTTATCGGGCTTACGCCGGCTTATCGGACGAGGATGTCCTTAATATTGGGGCCTACCTAATGTCGCTACCCCCCGAAAAAAATGTCGTTCCTCCCCACGAGCTTCCGATCTGGCTAACACGATTCTCGGCGAATATTTGGAATCAACTGGCCAACATAACTCAGCGACCAGAGGCGTCCCTCCAGAACAACGGAAAAGATACTTATGCGAGAGGCGCGTACCTCGCCCGCAATTTAGGCCACTGCGGGGAATGTCATACACCACGCAACGCACTCGGGATACCAAAATTAGGTGAGGAATTTGCCGGTGCGACGCTAGGCGATGAGGTTATTGAACCAATCGACGCAGCGGCGTTGACCGAATGGTCAGAAACTGATTTTGATTTATTCCTCCTGCTCGGTATGAAACCGGATGCCGAGTTCGTTGGGGGAGATATGAGCGACGTAATAGAGCACAACACAAGCCGTCTAACAGATTCAGATCGCGCGGCCCTTGCCTCTTTTTTTATCACTTACCAAAGGGATAGAGTAGATTCCGAAAAGATTAGCCGGCTATAGATTGCCAGCTACTTACCAAGTGCTCGGCAGTTCTCCAAGCTAGCGCTTGCGCGGTCAGCGTTGGGTTTCGCGACCCGCTTGTTCCCATCACGGCAGCCCCTAGCACCCCGAGGTTCGGGACTTCGTGGGCGAAACCCCACTGATTGACGACATTTGTTTCTGCGTTCAAACCCATTCGGGCCCCGCCATACGCATGGGTAGACGCCTCCATGGCGTGACCCAGGCCATGTTTTATCACCTCTATCGCCCCGGCCTCCTTGTACCACTGCTCCATTTTATCTTGGGCATAGGCCGCAATGCGCTTTTCGTTCTCATGATACTGCGCCGTGATACGCGTCACAGGCAGACCTATGGAATCTTTCACGACTGGGTCTAAATCTAAAAAATTACTCTCGTACGGTAGGGTGGTTTTCTGTATGTAAGCTGTATTAGTTCGGTCAGCATTCTTCATAATAAAAGACTTCCAATCCGAACCCCAAGCCGACGATGTTTTCCCAAATGTCGACATCTTCGCTGCGCTTATCGGCCTGCGATCTGTGTGAACCCAAAGATTAGCACCGCCAATAAAATCCAATTGAGAATGATCAAAATTGTCGTCTGCCCAATTATCGATCGCAACCCCTTGCGCAGGCAACCCATACCAATTATGAAGATCTCTTTCAAACAAAGCGGTCACCGGAGCCCCCTGATGATGGCTAAAATAATGACGCCCGACCTGGCCTGAATTGTTTGCCAAACCATTAGGAAACGCTGGCGACTTGGAAAGCTGAAGTAAACGGACGTTCTCATACGCGTAGCTTGCTAGCAGAACCACGTCTGCAGGTTGAAAGAAAATCTCGCTCCCCTTCAGATAATTAACTCCTGAAACGCGACCCGAGTCGTCGACAACTATTTCAGTGACTCTCGCGAATGTGACCACCTCTAGGTTACCGGTATCTATAGCCTTGGGAACAACAGTGACCGCCGTAGAACTTTTTGCCTGAACGTGGCAACCACCCTTATTACAAAAACCGTGATACTGGCATGGCGGCCTTCCGTCAAACAACTCGGTAGTGATTGCAGCAGGACCCTGGAAGGGATCCCAATTTAATCCGCGTGCAGCGGTATCCATAAGCTTAGTAAACGGTGAACTTCGGAGTGGCTTCATGGGGTAATCGCGCCTACGTTCGCCCTCAAAAATATTTCCGCCCGAAATTTTCTTACCCTGCAAATTCCCGGCCTGACCGGAGACTCCGACCGTATATTCTATCTTCTCGTAATATGGCTCTAGCTCATCGTACCCGAACGGCCAATCCTCAACCGTGCTGCCCGATGGAATTCTATCAACACCATAGCGATTGCGGGTTTCAGTGACCACGTTGAAGTCCCAGGGATTCAGCCGCCAACTCTGGGCCCAATAATGCATTGATGTCCCCCCGACAGCGTTCATCATCGGGTGTCCACCTTGTTTCGCCTCTTTATCGCTTGAGGGCCTCACTGTCGGCGCCTCTTGCGCTGCTTTTTGAATTGATTGCGGCCAATTTCGCGAGCCATTACGCAACTCATCCGGAGCAAAGTCGCGGGGTGACAGCCACCCTCCTGCCTCAAGGCCAATGACTTTTAGACCGGCATTAGTCAATGGCAACGCCGCAACGCCGCCGGTTGCACCCATACCAACGATAACCACGTCCGTCTTAGCGAGCCGAGTGGCCAAGCTTATCCACCGCCCACTGAGGAGGCGCCACTCGTGTCAATGTCGCCAGCAAGCTTTGTGTAAGTATCATGGTCGTAGGCTGACTTATGAGTGGGAGCTAGTCGTGAACCCTTCAGCACATCTGCCTCTGAGGCACCCAACCGTATTCCAGGATAACGAAGTAAATCCCAGCCGACGAAATTTCTATTTCCGCCATAGTAGGGATCACAGAACGTACCATCGATCGTATGACTTCGGACCATACTAAAAAAATCAGCAGCACTCGGTGCGAGCCCAGGAACCTCATTGGCTTCAACTGCCTCAAGTATCGAGTTCTGATGTTGCCGATCCAACCGATAAAACACGTCCCCGCCGACCTCACTCGAAAAATCGTTGATGGCGTTCAGGCTTATCATATAGTTTTGTCGCACGGAAAGGTTATGGCTCGCTAGTGACTTGTCAATATAGTGGACCGCTCTTGCCTCCTTCGCGCCAGGACCATCTTCATCCGACGGAATCAGACAGTCGCAAATGGACTCTAGGGTCTCAGCCTCAACCGCAGTGAGCACCTCTAACGCCTCCGAGTGGACCGAGGTCTTAAAACTATTTTCTTTTGGAGGACTGTCGGCGGCAATAACATTGCCAGTGGCAGCCGCGCCGACAGCTGCGGCCCCCATCAAGCCGGCTCCTTTTAAAAGGCTTCTTCGAGATGGATCGCTCAAGTGATCCTGAGCAATTTTGTCAGTCTTATCTTCTTCCGACATCAGCAAACTCTGTAAATTAATCGATCACTCTTAGGTTAGTCATCGATAAAAGCCACAACGCAAAAATAAATCAAGAAAATTTTAAAACCAATCCCTTTTACGATAAAAATCTCGGGCCTAAGCTTTGACCTAGCGCCCGAGTATTAACCAAATTTCTGATCGATTTAGTCGGTATCGACTCGAAAATTATCGTGGCAGTCACCACAAGATCCGCCTAGAGCGCGGAACGCGCCCAGTGTCTGACCCCGATCACCGGTCGAAGCAGCCTCAGCGAAAGCCGAAGCATTATCCACCAGAGCCTGAGCCTTCGCTGCGAAGCCGCTAGCATCTTCCCAGATGACATCCAGCGCCTCCGTTTCCACATCAAAACCACGCGTGTCCTCAACAAAAACATGAGGAATAGTTGGCGCCAGTGCCGCTATTCGTCGACCGTTCATTTCAGCAACAGCTGCGTCGAATGGTGCGCCCTGTGCCATTCCAACCAAGGGCCTAAGATAAAAAAGCAATAGCTTGAAGACAGACTGGCGGGTGTCGGCCGCTGAGGCAGCTATTTGCTCCGGCGTGGGCTGATCTTGGGCAATTGATGGGTTCACAGCGCCAATTAGTAACGCCACACTCAACAGAAATACAGCAAAGTTCTTGATCTGCATATTTAACTCCTCGATTTTATTAATATTATTATTTGTTTTTATTATTTGTTTTTATTATTTGACGTCATAGTAATACCTGCTGTATCCAAAGTCATTACTAAAACTCGGCATAGCCGGTCAGGACTTAACCGCCTGATTATTCGCTCACCAGATACGAACCCTCTCTTCAGGAGGGAGATAAAGAGCGTCATCGGACGTAACATCAAACGCCTCGTACCATTCGTCAAAGTTGCGCACCACTCCGTTGACCCGATACTCAGCGGGAGAATGCGGATCTGCTGTTAGGCGACGGATCAAGGCGCCATCGCGAATCTTTTGTCGCCATACCTGTGCCCATGCTAAAAAGAAACGTTGATCGCCCGTAAATCCGTCGATGATCGGCGCCTCAGCCCCATCAAGTGAAATCTTATAAGCCCTGTATGCGATTGAGAGCCCACCGACGTCTCCAATGTTCTCGCCCAAAGTGAAATTCCCATCAACAAAGTAGCCTGGAACAGGCTCAAAATTGTCGTACTGGGCGGCTAACGCAGATGTGAGCTCTTCAAAATTCGCTCGATCTTGGTCGGTCCACCAATTTCGTTGAATTCCCTGATAATCTGATTTTGAGCCTTGGTCGTCAAACCCATGGCCCATTTCATGACCGATCACCGCGCCGATGCCACCGTAGTTCACTGCCATATCTGCCGCAGGATCAAAGAACGGGGGTTGTAAGATACCGGCCGGAAAAACAATCTCGTTGAAAGCAGAATTGTAATAAGCGTTCACGGTCTGGGGAGTCATTCCCCACTCCTCACGATTGGTTTTTGTGCCAAGCCTACTAATCTCATCTTCGTAATTAAATTCTCGCAACCTTAAGTTATTTGTGTAGAGATCGTCTTTCGAAATCTTTACCTCAGAGAAGTCGCGCCACTCATCGGGATACGCAATTTTAGGCCGAAAAGAATTAAGTTTTAATCTCGCCTCGGCTTTTGTTTCTTCCCCCATCCAATCCAGCTCAGTAATACTTTGCGCTAGGGCAGCCCTTAGGTTTTCAACCAACTGTTCCATTTGTTCTTTTGCAGACTCTGGAAAATGTTGCTGTACATAAACTTGCCCGACAGGCTCGCCCAGTCCGCTCAGAGATCCAACCTTTGCAACAGCCCTCTCCCAGCGCTCGCGCTGCTTGGGGACGCCGTTTAGAATCGTGGAATAAAAATAGAAGTTTTCTTGATTGATCTCGGTTGATAAGAGATCTGCATTACTTGATATATGGTGATACGTGACATAACTGACCCAGTCATCAACGTACGCTTCGCTGATCAGCGCAATGAGCGGGGCCATCGCACTGGGGTATGACACGTTTAGCGATTCAAGATTTTCGATCCCAGCAGCGGAAAAATAAGCATCCCAGTCTAGACCAGGATATTCGTCGACAAAATTAAGGTAGGTCATCGGATTGTAGGTGAGGTCTCTATCTCGCCGCTGTGATCGGGGCCAGATCAGCTCGGCGAGCTTCGTCTCTAACCTCAATACATCAGCGGCCTTCGAACCTGCATCTGCGACATCCGCGAAACCCAACATTCTCTCAATGTGGGCCACGTACTCACCACGCGTGGTTTCAAACTCATCGGTATCGAGTAAATAATAATCGCGATCCGGCAGACCAAGTCCGCCGATAGATAATACTAATTGATGTTGGTCAGGGTCAGACCTATCGGCTCCCACATAGAAACTGAGCGGGCTGGCCGTCCCCTCCCGTTGCGATCTTCCAAATACCCGAGTGAGGGCTTGCGTAGTCGCAACCTCTGAAATTATTGCCAACGAGGGCACCAGTGGACTGATCCCCTTCTCGTCGAGGGTTTCAGTATCCATATAACTGTTATAGTAATTACTGATCTTCCCCTCCAACGAAAGAGCCTCCGGTTCCTTGCTGCCGAGTTCTTCGATTATGTCGACCACCCTCTCATCTGACCGATCACGCAGCACGTTAAACGCTCCGTAGTTGCTCCGATCATCTGGCAGTTCAAAAGAGTTAAGCCACTGGCCGCTCGCGAACTGAAAAAAGTCATCCCCCGCGACAGTAGCGGAGTCCTGGTAGCTGAGGTCTATACCAAAACTCCCAAGTTCTGGGAGGGTCTCTGGGAGAGGCGCTGTGCCATTTCCACTTTGGTCGTTGCACGCCGCCAAAGCACTCAAACAAATAACAACACAGCAGCCGGACGCTCTAAGCCCCATAACTTTCTCCTATTGATTAATAGTCATTACAATTAAGAATAATTTATAAATGATAAGATACCACAGACAATCAAACGTGCGGTAAGAGACAAACATCGATGCATATCAACACCATAGTTCAAAGGAAAATGCCATGCCCTCCCTACTCAACGTGACCCCAGACGAAGTGCCAACCTTTGTAACTCATCTTGAGTGCAGCTACACCGGAAAACAGTATCCGGCTGATCAATTAATTGGCTTATCGGAGGCGGGCAAGCCACTACTGGTTCGCTATGACCTCGAGGCGGTCCGACGAGCTTTCAGTAAAGATTGTCTTAAGGAGCGGGTTGGAGAGTTTTGGCGCTATCGTGAATTATTGCCGGTAAGACAGACTAAGAGCATCGTTCGACTCGGGGAAGTCATGACCCCTATCTTACCAGCCGACACGATTCAAAAAGATTATGGGTGCGGTGAAATTCTTATCAAAGACGAGGGAAGGCTTCCAACGGGCTCGTTCAAAGCACGCGGCATTGCCCTTGCCGTCGCTATGGCGAAAGAGCTTGGCGTTAAACGAATGGCGATGCCCACCAACGGGAATGCTGGAGCCGCGCTCGCGGCATATTGCGGTGCGGCAGGTATCGAGACCTTTGTCTTCTGCCCAGAGGACACCCCCGAGGTCAACGTCAAAGAGATCGCATTCTTAGGTGCAAAAACTTTCCTAGCCAACGGGCTTATCACCGACTGCGGCAAGGTTGTCGGCGCCGGTAAAAACGCGATGGGTTGGTTTGACACCTCAACACTTAAGGAGCCATATAGAATAGAGGGCAAGAAGACGATGGGGCTTGAGCTTGCCGAGCAGCTCAATTGGACGTTACCGGATGTGATTTTATATCCAACAGGCGGCGGGACAGGCCTGATTGGGATGTGGAAAGCATTTAATGAGCTAGAATCAATCGGCTGGATAGGCTCAGAGCGCCCACGTATGGTGGCCGTTCAGGCGGAGGGCTGCGCGCCTATCGTAAAGGCATTTGACGAGGGTAACCGTCACGCCGAGCCGTGGGAGGGTGCCCACACAATCGCCTCGGGAGTTCGAGTCCCCGCTGCCGTCGGCGACTTTCTGATACTCGACGCGGTGAGAGAAAGCGGCGGCTTCGCTTGCGCTGTGAGTGATGACGCAATCGATATTTCCCATAAAGAATGCGCAGAAAGAGAGGGTATCTTGCTGTGCCCAGAAGGTGCCGCAACGCTTGCCGCACTCAAACAAGAATTGGGCTCGGGCCGCATTAAAAAACACGAGTCAGTGATGCTCTTTAATTGCGCCACGGGATTAAAATACCCAATGGAGTCTTCACACCATAAAATAGATTTAAAGCGCGAGGTTGATTTTGAATGGATTCGCGACTGCTAGATTTTTTAGTGCCTTCTTAAAATCTGCCTCACAACGGCAGAGCGTCGACCAAAAAAAAGCGACGGTGATCTCTCATCGTCGCTTTTTTCATCGGCCTATTAAGCTACGTGCTTAGAAAGACCAGAGCGCTCGCATGTACCAGCGACGTCCGCGTCCATCAAGCACACCAGCATCAAACCCAAGACCATTGAGCTCTCTCAGAGGCACGTCTTTGTTCAACGCGTCTAACAGACCCACAGTAAAGGTAGTGCTACCCAAATTTGAGTTACCCCAGGTGTGATTGTAGTTGTACTGCGCATCCCACTGGTTATAGCTACCGATCGATTGTGTGAGACGGGCCCTCCTATAATCATTTGCAACACCAATCGCCTGCTCATAACCAAGCTCTCTGTATGAACCCCAGTGACGGTTAATCAAGGTCAGACCCTGGTTATTTTTCCGCCAGTTTAAGACGAGCGTGCCTCGGTTATCAGGCATCGATCGCACTAGGTTACCGTCGCCGGTAGTACCCGCTGCATCATAGACGCCCGTATCCAGAAGGCCATTGGTCATACCCGGCACACCACTGAACACAAACTCGTCGACGTGAGTGTAGGTGATATTGGCACTGAAGATACCTAAGTCATTGCTGAATGAGTACCCTGCCTTAAGATCAACACCCTGCGCTTCAATTTGACCGATATTCGTCGCAGCCAAAGTCAACGTGACAAGGTTACCAACTTCGTTGCCCACTGGACGCTGAATGTTATCCGTCAAGTAAGCGCGCGGGTCGACCACACAGTTCAGCCGCTCCGGCGAATCTATGCCGAACTCAGTCGCCAATGCAGACGGGCTACATGGGACATTAACAACCGGCGAGTCCAGTGAGAGGCTATCGTTGAGCAAGTACTTGCTCTCGTCTCCAACAACGGCCTTGAAGTTCTCGATCTCGGGCTGGAGTGCTTGAATCGGTTGCTGAGGCAGTACCCGATCAGTGACCTCAAAGCGCCACACGTCAGCACCTAAGCTCAAGCCGTCCAACGCACCGCTGGGCGTCCACTGGAAGCCAACACTCATCGAATCGGCATACTCGTTGCCAACATTTGGCGCGGGGCCACCCAAAGTATAGGTACCCTCGGACTGCCCGTTTGCAATGGTCGGCGCGTCTAATCCAGCCCTGACGCGCGGCGCAGAAATTGGATCGACAAAGGTTACCGAGGAAGACTGGAGGCCTGTGTTTACAATCGCAATATTAGGCGCACGGAACGACTGAGAGTAAGACGCTCTTAGGAGGAGATCCTCAACGGGGCGCCAGCTCATGGCGAGCTTGGGAGAGACCTCACTGCCAATATTGCCTCCATAGTCTTCATAGCGCACCGCGATCTGCGTCTCAACGTTCTCGATGAAAGGCAGAGAAAGCTCCATGAAGACCGCGGAAGTCGTGCGGTCATCGTCGTAATCAAAACAGCACATCGCCGTCTCGAAATTATTACTTACTCGGTGGTTTCCGCCCTCGAAGGCCGGACGCGAACGGTTTGGCAAGCCAGGGTTGTGAAGATAACCCGCGATCTCCGCCGTGTTACGCTCTCGGTACTGAGCGCCCACCGCGAACTGCGCGGTACCGCCACTCATCTCGAAGAGTTCACCCGATACCAACGCATCAAACACTGCTAGCTTGTTGCGCTTATCGACGCGTGCCACGTCTTCGATGAGGTAATCCATCATCGCCGGGTCGTTAGCAACGTTCGAGTTAGTCAACTGAGTCAGGAACGGATTATAAAATTGGCAGCCTCCCTGTCCGTGGTTGTTACTGGTAAGACCCAAAGAGAGAGACTCTCTCGTCGTAAAGACGAACCCTGGGAAGAAGGTTTGAGTGAAGCCTGCAGCCGCACCCGACCAAAGATTGGGGGCCGCACCACCAAAGGGACCCGGATCTCCCTGAAAATCAAAGTCCGAAATACCGTTCGGTGTGCAGTTTTCGCCGCCCAAGCCTAGCGCAGCAAGCTCAGTTTTTTGTCGATTAAAGGTGCGGTAGTTCTGCTCCATCGAAGAGCCACTCCACGAATAACCCACATCGTAATTCAGCTCCCGGTCAAACGCGTCGAACGTGCCTCTCAAACCAACCTGCACAGCATTAGACATGGTATCTGTAGTGTTGTCGTTAGCCCCAGGCCGGTCAAGGCCGTTTCGCACCGACATCCAACTCGCAACATTCGGACCGCCGTTCGCTGCTGACAAGGGGTGGTTCGGCATATCAGCGGCTGTAGGAGGAGTCAAACCGGCTTTCGCCGCAAAATGGCCCAGCTCCAGGTATCCTCCGACCGGATTACCGCCATGGGCACCCGGTTGAGGCATGAAGAATGTGGGTCCTCGGGTCTGGTTATAACCACTGTCAGGACGCTGAATGGTTGACTCTGAGTGTTGAAAGAACGAATAAAACTCCATGTTGTCACTGAAGCGATGCTCAAAGCTGCCCGCAAAACTGTCACGTTCCTGCTTGTTAATCACGTTGTAGAAGAGCGACTCATCGTCGAAACAACCGCCGCCAAGCTGGCCCTGCTGATAACGAAGCACATCTTCGGGCAGAGTGAGCCCACCACCGTTTGGCCCTGAGCTACTGATCTCATTACAAGCGGGGTCGGTCCAGATCGGAGAAGCAGTTCCGCCCTGCATGACATTTTGAGTCATAACATCGCTATTTAGATAGGCCAGCGGCGTCCCAGCCCCGACCGCGGAGCTCGCAAAAAAGCCTACGATAGAGCTCATCGTGCCGAGGTACTGGCGGTCCTGTGCGTCGAAGAAATTAGTCTCTCGAATATTGATGGCATCACGCTTGAACTGTTCAGCAGAAATCACAAGATTGGTATCGCCGTCGTCGCTACCCCAACCCCAGATGGCACTGATCGTCTGATCGTGCTTACCGTCCGCCTTCTCGACACCTTGGAGGTCACCGTATAGCTCGAATCCTTCGAAATCTGTCCGCATGATGACGTTGACCACACCGGCCACCGCGTCCGCGCCATAGAGTGCCGAGCCACCGTCCGTGAGTATTTCAACGCGATCCGTCATGACAAGAGGAATATTGTTGAGGTCAACGAACTCGCCGCCGCTTCGTGTTGTCGCCGCAGCTGGGACCATACGCTTACCGTTAATCAATGTGAGCGTTGAGTTTTCACCCAAGTTACGCAGGTTGACGTTCGACGCGCCCTCAATCTGAGAATTATCCCCAGACCCCGGGTTAGTAATCGAACCAGAGTTAACCTCAAGGTTCTTGATCACATCCCAGATCACGGCTGCACCCTGCGCCTCGATACTTGAGCGGTCAATAACCTGAACTGGTGATGGGGCGTCGAGTGGAGACCCCTTAATAAATGAACCCGTTACGATTACCTCTTCAACGAGATTATCTTGGGCGGCGACTTGGGTTGAAAGGCCTGCGATGACCGCAAGCGTGAGCGCCCGGCGATTGCCAGGAAAAATTCTGCGCATTATGCTTCTCCCTCATATTATTATGAGATTAGTAATTTTTTTATTATTGTAAGCATCTGCGTACTACAAAGTTTGGACTACACACTCAAAACTAACCGCGACTCCAAGCTCACCCACACAGTATAGGGGCGTAATTACCAAAACTGCAACCTATTTTCCATCCATTTGGCTTGTATGCAAAACCGGCTGTATTGCTGGATTTAAAGTGTGAAATAAAAAAAGCGGCGATGATTCCTCATCGCCGCTTTTAAATTGCGTCAGCCTCCTAACCTACTGGATTAGAAGGACCAAAGTGCTCGCATGTACCAACGGCGCCCTCGTCCATCAAGCACACCGGCATCATAACCAAGGCTGCCTAACTCCCTAAGCGGCACGTCCTTGTTCAACGCGTCCAGGAGACCCACAGTGAAGGTGGTGCTGCCGAGGTTTGAGTTACCCCAAGTGTGATTGTAGTTATACTGCGCGTCCCACTGGTTATAGCTGCCGATCTCAGACGTGAGACGAGCCTTTCTATAATCATTTGAAACACCCAACGCCTGCTCATAACCAAGCTCTCTGTATGAACCCCAGTGACGGTTAATCAAGGTCAGACCCTGGTTATTTTTCCGCCAGTTTAAGACGAGCGTGCCTCGGTTATCAGGCATCGATCGCACTAGGTTACCGTCGCCGGTAGTACCCGCTGCATCATAGACGCCCGTATCCAGAAGGCCATTGGTCATACCCGGCACACCACTGAACACAAACTCGTCGACGTGAGTGTAGGTGATATTGGCACTGAAGATACCTAAGTCATTGCTGAATGAGTACCCTGCCTTAAGATCAACACCCTGCGCTTCAATTTGACCGATATTCGTCGCAGCCAAAGTCAACGTGACAAGGTTACCAACTTCGTTGCCCACTGGACGCTGAATGTTATCCGTCAAGTAAGCGCGCGGGTCGACCACACAGTTCAGCCGCTCCGGCGAATCTATGCCGAACTCAGTCGCCAATGCAGACGGGCTACATGGGACATTAACAACCGGCGAGTCCAGTGAGAGGCTATCGTTGAGCAAGTACTTGCTCTCGTCTCCAACAACGGCCTTGAAGTTCTCGATCTCGGGCTGGAGTGCTTGAATCGGTTGCTGAGGCAGTACCCGATCAGTGACCTCAAAGCGCCACACGTCAGCACCTAAGCTCAAGCCGTCCAACGCACCGCTGGGCGTCCACTGGAAGCCAACACTCATCGAATCGGCATACTCGTTGCCAACATTTGGCGCGGGGCCACCCAAAGTATAGGTACCCTCGGACTGCCCGTTTGCAATGGTCGGCGCGTCTAATCCAGCCCTGACGCGCGGCGCAGAAATTGGATCGACAAAGGTTACCGAGGAAGACTGGAGGCCTGTGTTTACAATCGCAATATTAGGCGCACGGAACGACTGAGAGTAAGACGCTCTTAGGAGGAGATCCTCAACGGGGCGCCAGCTCATGGCGAGCTTGGGAGAGACCTCACTGCCAATATTGCCTCCATAGTCTTCATAGCGCACCGCGATCTGCGTCTCAACGTTCTCGATGAAAGGCAGAGAAAGCTCCATGAAGACCGCGGAAGTCGTGCGGTCATCGTCGTAATCAAAACAGCACATCGCCGTCTCGAAATTATTACTTACTCGGTGGTTTCCGCCCTCGAAGGCCGGACGCGAACGGTTTGGCAAGCCAGGGTTGTGAAGATAACCCGCGATCTCCGCCGTGTTACGCTCTCGGTACTGAGCGCCCACCGCGAACTGCGCGGTACCGCCACTCATCTCGAAGAGTTCACCCGATACCAACGCATCAAACACTGCTAGCTTGTTGCGCTTATCGACGCGTGCCACGTCTTCGATGAGGTAATCCATCATCGCCGGGTCGTTAGCAACGTTCGAGTTAGTCAACTGAGTCAGGAACGGATTATAAAATTGGCAGCCTCCCTGTCCGTGGTTGTTACTGGTAAGACCCAAAGAGAGAGACTCTCTCGTCGTAAAGACGAACCCTGGGAAGAAGGTTTGAGTGAAGCCTGCAGCCGCACCCGACCAAAGATTGGGGGCCGCACCACCAAAGGGACCCGGATCTCCCTGAAAATCAAAGTCCGAAATACCGTTCGGTGTGCAGTTTTCGCCGCCCAAGCCTAGCGCAGCAAGCTCAGTTTTTTGTCGATTAAAGGTGCGGTAGTTCTGCTCCATCGAAGAGCCACTCCACGAATAACCCACATCGTAATTCAGCTCCCGGTCAAACGCGTCGAACGTGCCTCTCAAACCAACCTGCACAGCATTAGACATGGTATCTGTAGTGTTGTCGTTAGCCCCAGGCCGGTCAAGGCCGTTTCGCACCGACATCCAACTCGCAACATTCGGACCGCCGTTCGCTGCTGACAAGGGGTGGTTCGGCATATCAGCGGCTGTAGGAGGAGTCAAACCGGCTTTCGCCGCAAAATGGCCCAGCTCCAGGTATCCTCCGACCGGATTACCGCCATGGGCACCCGGTTGAGGCATGAAGAATGTGGGTCCTCGGGTCTGGTTATAACCACTGTCAGGACGCTGAATGGTTGACTCTGAGTGTTGAAAGAACGAATAAAACTCCATGTTGTCACTGAAGCGATGCTCAAAGCTGCCCGCAAAACTGTCACGTTCCTGCTTGTTAATCACGTTGTAGAAGAGCGACTCATCGTCGAAACAACCGCCGCCAAGCTGGCCCTGCTGATAACGAAGCACATCTTCGGGCAGAGTGAGCCCACCACCGTTTGGCCCTGAGCTACTGATCTCATTACAAGCGGGGTCGGTCCAGATCGGAGAAGCAGTTCCGCCCTGCATGACATTTTGAGTCATAACATCGCTATTTAGATAGGCCAGCGGCGTCCCAGCCCCGACCGCGGAGCTCGCAAAAAAGCCTACGATAGAGCTCATCGTGCCGAGGTACTGGCGGTCCTGTGCGTCGAAGAAATTAGTCTCTCGAATATTGATGGCATCACGCTTGAACTGTTCAGCAGAAATCACAAGATTGGTATCGCCGTCGTCGCTACCCCAACCCCAGATGGCACTGATCGTCTGATCGTGCTTACCGTCCGCCTTCTCGACACCTTGGAGGTCACCGTATAGCTCGAATCCTTCGAAATCTGTCCGCATGATGACGTTGACCACACCGGCCACCGCGTCCGCGCCATAGAGTGCCGAGCCACCGTCCGTGAGTATTTCAACGCGATCCGTCATGACAAGAGGAATATTGTTGAGGTCAACGAACTCGCCGCCGCTTCGTGTTGTCGCCGCAGCTGGGACCATACGCTTACCGTTAATCAATGTGAGCGTTGAGTTTTCACCCAAGTTACGCAGGTTGACGTTCGACGCGCCCTCAATCTGAGAATTATCCCCAGACCCCGGGTTAGTAATCGAACCAGAGTTAACCTCAAGGTTCTTGATCACATCCCAGATCACGGCTGCACCCTGCGCCTCGATACTTGAGCGGTCAATAACCTGAACTGGTGATGGGGCGTCGAGTGGAGACCCCTTAATAAATGAACCCGTTACGATTACCTCTTCAACGAGATTATCTTGGGCGGCGACTTGGGTTGAAAGGCCTGCGATGACCGCAAGCGTGAGCGCCCGGCGATTGCCAGGAAAAATTCTGCGCATTATGCTTCTCCCTCATATTATTATGAGATTAGTAATTTTTTTTATTATTGTAAGCATCTGCGTACTACAAAATATGGACTGCATGCTCAACTTTAATCGCGAAAGCATACTTACACTCGGAGTATAAGCGCCGTTTCACCCAAACTGCAACCTATTTTCAAACCAGTTAAATGGAGCAAATTACAGCCGACGTTCCAATTTACACGATCAGGTTCAAAGGCCAAAAAAAACGGCGATGTCGCCATCGCCGTTTTTGAGTTATCGCTCAAAGTGAGCTAGCTACCTAGAACGACCATAAAGCTCTCATGTACCAGCGACGCCCACGTCCATCGAGGACGCCGGCATCGTAACCGAGACTGCCCAACTCCCTCAACGGCACATCTTTGTTCAGCGCATCGAGAAGACCCACAGTAAAGGTGGTGCTACCTAGGTTTGAATTGCCCCAAGTGTGGTTGTAGTTATACTGCGCATCCCACTGATTGTAACTACCAATCTCTGGAGTGAGACGGGCTTGAACATAAGCATTCGAGACAGGCATCGCCTGATCATAACCAAGCTCTCTGTACGAACCCCAATGGCGATTAATCAGTGTAAGTCCCTGATTGCCATTTCGCCAGTTTAACACCAATGTACCTCGGTTATCAGGCATCGATCGCACCAAGTTACCGTCGCCGGTAGTACCTGCCGCATCGTAAACCCCCGTATCGAGCAAACCATTTGTCATGCCCGGCACACCGCTAAACTCATACTTCTGGACGTGAGTGTAGGTGACATTAGCACTGAAATTACCGAGATCATTGCTGAATGAATAACCCGCCTTGAGGTCCACCCCCTGCGCCTCAATCTCACCGACATTTGTCGCCGCCAGTGTTAAGGTCACGAGGTTTGCAACCTCACTGCCTACAGCCCGCTGAATGTTCGGCGTCAAATATGCCCGTGGGTCGACTACGCAGTTTAAACGTTCAGCAGAATCTCGCCCATATTGTGCCGCCAGTGCGGACGGATCACAGGGAACGTTTACGACATCCGAATCAAGTGAGAGACTGTCATTAAGTAAGTACTTACTCTCGTCACCAACAACGGCTGCAAAATTATCAAGCTCAGGCTGGAGCGCATCAATTCCTGGTGCAGGGAGTACCCGGTCAGTGACCTCAAAGCGCCAAACATCAGCGCCCAAGCTAAGACCGTCCAACGCACCGCTCGGCGTCCACAAGAAACCCACATTGTAGGTATCTGCATACTCATTTCCAACCGTTGGCGCAGGGCCACCTAAAGTATAGGTACCTTCCGACTCACCGTTTTCAATGGTCGGGGCATCTAATCCAGCCCGCACCCTTTGCGATGAGATCGGATCCACAAAGGTCAACGATGAGGATTGAAGACCCGTGTTCACGATCGCAATATTAGGCGCACGGAATGACTGAGAGAATGATCCTCTGACCAGCAAGTCCTCAATCGGACGCCAACTCATGGCGATCTTGGGAGAGACCTCACTGCCGATATTGCCCCCGTAATCCTCATAACGGAGCGCAATCTGCGTCTCCACGTTCTCTATAAAGGGTAGCGAAAGCTCCATAAACACCGCAGTGGTATCCCGGTCGTCGTTATAGTTGAACGCACACATCGCACACTCAAAGTTGTTGCTGACGCGATGATTACCCCCCTCTATAGCTGGACGATAGCGATTCTGCAGACCTGGATAATGAAGCTCGTTAGCAATCTCTTTGGTGTTTCGCTCGCGGTACTGCGCACCCAGTGCAAACTGAGCGGTCCCGCCGCCCATTTCAAAGAGCTCACCGGAGACCACGGCATCAAAGACGGCAAGCTTGTTACGCTTGTCAACGCGATTAACGTTTTCAATAATGTATTCCATCATCGCTGGATCATTCGCGACATCAGGGTTAGTCAGCTGACTCAGGAACGGATTATAGAAGTGGCAATCGCCCTGGCCCTGATTATTACTTGTCAGGCCAAGAGATAGGTTCTCCCTTGTCGTGAAGACGAATCCTGGAAAGAAAGTCTGAACCAAGCCGGCAGCGTTAGTGGCCCACATGTTTGGGAACATGCCGCCATAGGGCCCCGGGTCCCCCTGCATATCGAAGTCTGATATACCGTTTGGTGAGCAATTTTCGCCGCCCAAACCCAGTGCGGCACGCTCAGTCTTATCTCGGTTAAACGTCCGATAGCTTTGCTCCATCGACGAGCCACTCCAAGAGTAACCCACATCGTAATTTAGCTCACGATCGAACGCATCAAACTGACCCCTGAAGCCCACTTGGACGGCTGAAGTTTCTGTCTCGGTGTTATTCTGATCATTACCAACCCGGACAATACCCTTACGCACGGCCTGCCAGTGGGCAACATTCGGTCCGCCATTTGAAGCAGCCATCGGATGATTTGGCATGTCTGCCAAAGTCGGTGGCGTCAGCCCCGCCTTGGCTGCAAAGGAACCTGTCTCCAAATACGCTCCGACCGGATTCCCCCCGTGCCCGCCCGGAGGTGCTAAGAAGATTGTGGGGCCTCTGGATTGATTATAGCCGCTATCTGCGCGGTGAGTCGTGGATTCTGAGTGCTGAAAGAACGAGTAAAACTCCATGTTGTCATTGAAGCGATGCTCAAAGCTCCCCGCAAAACTGTCACGCTCCATCTGGTTCGCCACCATGCTCCAGTGCGAAATATCTTCTGCGCAGGAGCCACCGGCTTGTCCCTGCTGATATCTAAGCCGATCCTCGGGTTGCACCAGAGAACCTCCGTGCACACTTGTCGCCACCGAACACCCAGGATCCGTCCATATTGGAGAAGAAACCCCACCTTGCATAACGTTACGTGTAACTATATCTGAGTTGTAATACGCCAGCGGAGTGGCTGCCCCGACGGCCGCACTCGCAAACATAGACCCACCACTGCTCATAGTGCCGAGGAACCTCTGCTCGTCAGCATTAAAGAAATTAGTTTGCCGGACGTTGATCGGGTCCCTCTTAAACTGTTCGGCTGACAGGACAAGGTTAGTATCGCCGTCGTCGCTACCCCACCCCCATATCGCGCTGATCGTCTGGTCATGCTGGCCATCGGCCTTCTGGACACCCTGAAGGTCACCGTAGAGCTCAAATCCCTCAAAGTCGGTGCGCATAATAACGTTAACCACGCCGGCTACAGCGTCTGCGCCGTATAGCGCTGATCCACCGTCAGTGAGCACCTCAACTCGGTCAGTCATAACCAAGGGAATCGAATTCAAATCTACAAATTCACCACCGCTGCGCGTCGTCGCCGCGGCCGGGACCATCCGCTTGCCGTTGATCAAGGTGAGGGTAGAGTTCTCTCCTAAGTTACGAAGGTTCACGTTCGAGGAACCCTGGGTCTGATCGTTGTCACCGCTGCCGGGGTTAGTGATTGAGCCCGAGTTGACCTCGAGGTTCTTTATCACGTCCCAAATCATGGCTGCGCCCTGTGCCTCAATACTGGCACGGTCGACCACCTGAACCGGTGACGGGGCGTCTAAAGGTGAGCCCTTGATTAATGAACCAGTAACGATGACCTCTTCGACAAGGTTGTCTTGGGCGAGCACTGGGGCGGATAAAGCTGAGATCACGGCGAGCGTTATTGCCCTGCGTGAGCTGGGGACGGAATTGCGCATTACTTTCTCCCTTATTAACTACAAAATTCTAATAGGTTTGTAAGTATTATTTTTTTATTAGCGGACTGCGTTTCTTGGTATTTCAGGAACTAATTCTAATTGCAGTCCCAATCCTTTCCACATCGCAAATTGCGCTGAAACATGAGTATAAAGCGATTAATCGTTGAGAAGCAATGAGTTTTCAAGCCAATTAGCTTGCTTTTTTTAAGACCAAGTTCTGCCGGTCAGGCAGCTTAAAAAAGGGGGCTAGCGCAGGACGCTATACAAGACCTGTCGATGGAAGTCAGAGGTCTCTTTAATGTCCCTGAGATAACGGCAAGTCCGCCTGGAAATACTTGATCGGACAGGTTTTTCATCTCGGCACACGATCCTCTTTTCCGGCTCGACACTTTCATTATAGGCTATAACTTCGGCGTCCGTGGGCATGCGCTTGAAATTAACACCCGACGAAGAACAGCCAAAGAAAGTCGCACTCAACAAAATTACCAGAGACCCGGGGGTAAAAGGCCTCGACCAGAAGAAGAGTTTTTTGCTGAAGTTAGCCATAGTCAGTCTCCATTTGTAAGAAGAAGTAAACCAGATACCTTGTATTACTTTATAATATAGCTGTAATGCCGATGCCGCAAATAAACAAAATTCTTTCTGGAGATTATCATGAGCGAGCCTGAGTCCACCCACCTGGATTTGTATACTTGGGGGACGCCGAATGGTCGAAAGATCTCGATACTTCTTGAGGAATTGGGCCTGCCCTACCGCTATCATGCGGTCGATATCACTAAGGGCGAACAAAACCTACCCGCATTCACGCGGTTAAACCCCAATGCAAAGATCCCTGCGCTCGAGGACCATGAGACGGGAAAGAAGCTGATGGAGTCCGGTGCCATAATGCTTTACCTAGCGTCGAAGACTGGCAACCTCCTGAGTGAGTCCGGCAGCGCTGAGTACTGGAACCAAGTTCAGTGGTTGATGCTGCAAGTCGGCGGCATCGGGCCGATGCTCGGTCAGCTCCATCATTTCGCAAAGTTCAATCCGGGCAAATCAAACTACGCTGAAGCCCGTTACAAGTCAGAAGCTACTCGCCTATACGGATTACTCAACGACCGACTCAAAGACCACGATTACCTTGCCCAGACTTACTCCGTCGCCGATATATCAACCTGGCCGTGGATTGCCCGCTTCGATTATCAGGGAATGGATTTGAATGATTATCCGGCCTTGAAAAAGTGGTACCTATCAATTGCTAGCCGCCCCGCCGTCCAGCGGGGGTATGTCGTGCCTACAGAAGCAGAGATTCCGTTGCCAGCGCGGTAGTTTTCATCCGCGTCGCTAGGGGAGCAAGCTGTCGTATATAATGTCAGCCGCAATCCTGCGCATGTCAGCCGCACCCGGCCGCCGTTTGCCTCTCGCCTGTATCATCCCTATCCAAAACATGTCCTCCTGCGGATCAACCCAGAACCACGTCCCTGCCAAGCCGGACCAGTAATAAGTTCCGGGACTGTGCGGTAAATCCGCCTTAGCCGGGTTCATGATCACAGCAAAATCGACACCGAAACCTTGGCCAATTGAGCCCTCGCTCGTCAGCGAGCCACGTAAATTAAGCCCGTCGCGCAGACTATTGGTCCTCATTATTCGCACGGCTTCGGGGCTCAGTATGCGCTCCCCGTCGAGCTCTCCCTCGTTAACCAGCATCTGCAAGAAGCGCGCGTAATCATGTGTCGACGAGACGAGGCCGGCACCGCCAGATTCCATCCGATCTGGATCCAAGAAGCTCGGCGGAATCGGGCGCTCCTCCCTCTGCACGAGATCACTGCGTTCCGTATCCCACTGATGCACCTCAGCGAAGCGCTTCACGTCCCCTGGCCTTAGATAGAAACGAGTGTCAGTCATCCCAAGCGGATCGAAAAGCTCCTCCCTTAAGAAGGCTCCAAAACTCTTGCCAGATAGCTGCTCGACGATGTAACCCTGAATATCGACAGCCACAGAATAATAGAAGCGCTCGCCTGGCTCGAACAGCAGCGGTATCTTCGATATCTTTGAGATCAGCTCCTCAAGATTCGCTGAATCCAAGACCTTACTGTCGCGAAATTTTTGATTGACCGGATCATTTCCTCTGAGCCCGTACCCATAACCCGCGGAATGGTTAAGGAGCTCGCGCATGGTCGGATCGCGCTGCGGTGACGCCAAAGTCATTTGTCCGTCATCATCATACTCCGTCATTATCTTCAGACCGGCGAGCGCTGGCACATGGTGACTAACAGGATCATCAAAATTCCACAGGCCCCTCTCCCAAAGCATCATTAGGGCCACACCCGTCACAGGCTTAGTCATCGAGTAAATACGAAAAAGAGTGTCCAGCTCCATAGGCTGCTGATCGTCGGAACGGGCGAGACCAGAAGCCTCAAAAGTCGCCACCTCTCCATTTTTTACAAGGAGCCAAACCATCCCAGAAACATCACGATCCTCTACAATTTTTGTCATTGCCCCATCGAGTCGGGCTATGCCCTCCTCACTGAATTCGAGGTGGCTCGATTGATCGGTCAACGGCGGCCAGGTATCGTTTGCTTGAAGGAAATAAGGCGCAGTAGTGAGGGCTATTGCGATCGAAAAGGATTTAACTCTTGATTTAAAAAATTTGGGATGCATTGTCTTTTTATATCCAATTTAATTATTTGGAGCTAGAATGCCACTTATGAAATTAAACCTCAATCCTATCAATACCGTATAAAATTTTAAGCGATGGCAATTTTTGGAGGGAAGTATTATGAAAATTAAGTTGTTTGCTTTTCCGCTCATTCTAATAGTTTTGAACTCATTGGTTTACGCAGAAAACAACTATACAGCTCCCCGTACGCAATGGGACCAACCAGACCTCCAAGGCGTTTGGAATTTCGCTTCCAACGTCCCAATGTCGAGGCCTCGACAATTTGGAGAACGAGAATACATGACGCAAGAGGAAGCGGATGCGATTGCGGCAAACATGGAGGCCAGTTTTGAGCAACTCAACGAATATGACGTAGGAGGTTACAACACGTTCTGGGTTGAAAATGCCGGCAGAGGCGACAACCTAAGGACCTCGCTTATAACTTATCCCTCCAACGGGCAGCTACCCAAAAGAGTTGAGGGCATCAATATTCAGAACCCTCCGTTTGGCGGGCTCGGTCCAGATTTTAGAGGTGAGCGCCCGGTGCGGACACCCGTCGGCGGTATAGGTAAAAACGGACCGGAAGATCGAGGCATCTCAGAGCGGTGCATCGTTGGTTTTAACTCAGGCCCACCGTTTGTACCAAGCCTTTACAACAATAATGTACAGATCGTTCAAAATAAAGACACAGTCGTAGTGGTTACTGAAATGATACATGATGCGCGCATCATTCCACTGACTAAGTCTAATCATGTAGAAGAAGAAATCCGATTATGGACCGGTGACTCACGCGGCTACTGGGACGGCGACACGCTCGTCGTGGAGACTAAAAATTTCAATGACCTGACTCAAAGCTTCAGCGTGTTTGGGAGTGCGACAGGTAAATTTCTTACCGAACGCTTCACTCGAGTCAACGAGTACACGGTAGATTATGAATTTACCATAGAAGACCCGGACACTTTTACGGACAGAATAACCGCGCGAGTTCCGATGTCAAAAGTTGATGGGCTGATGTATGAATATGCATGCCATGAAGGAAATTATGGCATGGTTAATATTCTTCGCGGCGAACGGATGGCTGAAATGCGTGAGGACTCGCCAGAACCTTAAAAGGCTGGGCATAACTAGTAAGCTTGTCCTTAACGGTCAAAATAAATACTAGATGTTGCTCACGCTGAGGCTCAAGATTATTTGACGTTTTATGAGCCTTCAATATACTGTATACATATACAGTATATTGAAGGCTCCAAATGACACGCCCCGACCCACTCTCCCCATCCGCTGTAAATGCAAATCAGACCTATACAGAACTTCACTGTATTTCAAATTTCACCTTCCTACGCGGCGCTTCTTACCCGGAAGAGCTTGTCACGCAAGCCAAAGCGCAAGGCTATTACGGTATAGCCATAACAGACGAGTGCTCAATGTCCGGTGCTGTTCGCGCCCATGTAGAGGCTAAAAAACAAGGTATTAAACTGATCATTGGTAGCGAATTTCATCTGACAAATCACTCACCCACACGATCGTCCCATTTAAATACAGGCACTGCATCTAGCGATATTGATTTTAAAAATAACATCAACGAAATAGAGCAACCTGCATCCGTGGAATTGGGCACAGAAGACTGTCATTTAGTATTTTTGTCACGAAGTCGCCGTGGGTATGGAGAATTGAGCCACCTCATTAGTTGTGCAAGACGGCGTGGGAGGAAAGGTTACTATCAAATTGATCGCGCGCTAATCGAAAGGCAGCTCCCAACAGAGTGCTTTGTATTATGGATACCCGACCTCTATGAATCAGAGGAACGCCGCAAGTCACAAGCACAGTGGCTACTCCATCTTTTCAAGGGGAAACTGTGGATTGGTGTAGAGCTACTTTTGCGCGGAGACGATCGCTGGCGCTTAATGCAATATGAGCTATTAGCCGCAAAGTTTAATATACCCCTATGTGCGAGCGGCGGTGTTTATATGCACTCGTCAAAACGTCAAAGACTACAGGACTGCTTAACTGCTATCCGTGTCGGCAGGTCGGTTGAGACGCTAGGATATGAGGGCGAGCCAAATAGTCAGCGGCACCTCCGTAGCATGGATAAATTAGCAAAGCTCTATCCCCAAGCTTTGCTAAGCGCTGCAACAAAGATAGGTCAAAAATGCAACTTCTCTTTGGACGAGCTCCGCTATGAGTACCCTCAGGAACTAGTCCCAAAAGGCTACAGTGCCAGTAGTTGGCTTCGCAACCTAACCGAGGCCGGAATAAAAAGAAGGTGGCCTAACGGAGAAAGCTCAAAAACTCGTAACTTAATTGAACGTGAACTACGACTAATTAAAAAACTTAACTTTGAGCATTACTTTTTAACCGTAAATGATCTCGTTGTGTTTGCGCGCCGACAAGGTATTTTATGCCAGGGTCGCGGATCTGCGGCAAACTCTGCTGTGTGTTATTCACTCGGCATAACAGAGGTTGACCCAGATCGAATAGAATTTTTATTTGAGCGCTTTCTTTCAAAAGAAAGAAACGAACCTCCTGACATTGATGTCGATTTTGAAAGTGGTAGACGAGAAGAGGTCATTCAATATCTATACTCGAAATATGGCCGCAGCCGTGCTGCACTGGCAGCTACCGTTGTCACTTACCAGTCGCGCAGTGCAATTCGTGATATTGGCAAAGTCCTTAGTTTAAAAGATGATTTGCTAGATAGAATCTCTAAGTCGATCTACTGGGCCGGTTCAGACCTTGCGGAAAAACTCCAAGACTGTAATGTTGATGGTCGCAAATTTAAGATTAAATTACTTATAGAATTAGCCAAAGAACTGATCGGTTTCCCGCGGCACCTTTCACAGCATGTTGGTGGGTTTATATTAAGCCAGGGGCCCCTTTCACACTTGGCTCCAATTGAAAATGCATCAATGGTCGACCGTACAATAATCCAATGGGAGAAGAGTGACCTTGAGGCGCTAGGCCTTTTGAAAATAGATGTACTCTCATTAGGTATGCTTAGCGCGATAAGTAAATGTCTTAAAATTATTAGCGAATCTACGAATCAAACACTCACTGTGCAAGACATTCCAGCAGAAGATCCGGCTGTGTACGATATGATATGCAAAGCCGACACCGTAGGCGTATTTCAAATTGAGTCACGCGCACAAATGAGCATGTTGCCAAGGCTCAAACCAAGAAATTATTATGACCTCGTTGTTCAAATTGCAATTGTTCGTCCAGGACCCATACAAGGCGATATGGTGCACCCTTATCTAAATCGCCGCAATGGCAAAGAATCGGTGACCTATCCAAGTGAAGCAGTAAAAATAACTTTAGAACGAACTCTCGGCGTACCCATCTTCCAAGAACAAGTAATGCAATTAGCGATGGTAGCTGCTGGCTTTAGTGGTGGCGAAGCTGATGCTTTGCGCAGAGCGATGGCCGCATGGAAGCGCAAGGGAGGATTAAATCCCTACAAAGAAAAATTAATTAACGGCATGCTTTCGCGAGGCTATTCCCAAAAATTTGCTCTTCAATTATTCGAGCAAATTAAGGGGTTCGGAGAATATGGGTTCCCCGAATCACATTCGGCAAGCTTCGCACTTATCGCTTATGTTTCATCATGGCTAAAACATTATCACCCTGCTGCTTTCTGTTGTGCTCTCCTCAATAGTCAGCCCATGGGCTTTTATGGTCCTTCTCAATTAATTCAAGACGCATGTCGACACGGTGTAATTATAAAACCCATTGATGTGAACTTAAGCGATGCAATTTCGAAGTTAGAAAGGAATACAAAAACAAAAATGAACACTAAAAGTGAACAGCTTCGTGTTGGATTAAATCAAGTAAAAGGAATCTCTCAAAAAGCAATTAACACAATCATGGTCGCCCGCGGCAACAGAAATTTTATTTCAGTTCAGGATTTTAATCATCGCTGCCAACTCGAAAAGAATGATCTTGAAGCATTAGCAGAAGCGGACGCCTTTAAAGGCTTAGCGGGCAATCGCCATCAGGCTTTCTGGCAAATTAGTGCCGCTGAAAGCGCGAAGTTGTTTCAAAAAGAAAATAGTCTAAATTTAAAAATAGAGGACGATGACTTTGGAATTAATGTGCTCTTGCCAACCCCTAGTGAAGGCCAAGATATCATTAAAGACTACAACTCAACAGGCTTCACAATCCGCAGGCACCCCCTCGCCTTGTTTCGTAATCACCTCAAAAATCATAACGTGCGCACTGCTAACGACCTAATCGATGTACAGGATAATCATCCAGTCAAAGTTACGGGCCTTGTCACTTGTCGGCAACGGCCGATGACCGCTTCAGGCGTCAGCTTCCTGACGTTAGAAGACGAAAGCGGGAATATAAACATAATCGTGTGGTCTAAGCTGAGCGAAAAACACCGATTAATAATTCGTTACGCTCAATTAATCGGTGTCCTGGGAAGAGTGCAAAAAAATAACGATTCCTTGCATGTTATAGCTAATGACTTAATTGACCTAAGCCATTGGCTCGGCGAACTTACCGTGAAGTCTCACGACTTCAACTAGCCTTTAGCAAGAGATAATTCCAGTTACTCCCACCGCGCCTGATAAATATCTTTGGCCTGACTACAACCGAGCTATAATCTGATTCAAAGTATGACTTGGGCGCATCGCCTTTGCGGCTAAATCAGGGTCAGGTCGATAATAACCTTTCAGTTGTACCGCATCGCCCTGAGCCTCATTTAACTCAGTAACAATTTTCTGCTCATTCTCAGTCAGCGCTTCTGCTATGCGAGTAAATTTATCTTTAAGGCCGCTATCAACTTCTTGGTTTGAAAGCGCCTTCGCCCAATATAGAGCCAAGTAAAAATGGCTCCCACGATTATCAAGTTCCTTTACCTTACGCGAGGGCGACTTATTTTTGTCCAAGAACTCGCCCGTCGCTTTTTCTAACGTATCTGCAAGGACTTGAGCACCAGCATTTCCTGTAACCTGCGACAAGTGTTCTAAGGAAGCGGCAAGAGCAAGAAACTCTCCGAGCGAATCCCAGCGCAGGTGGTTTTCTTTTTCAAACTGTTGCACGTGCTTCGGCGCAGAACCGCCCGCACCGGTCTCGAATAAACCACCACCAGCCATCAGTGGCACAATAGACAACATTTTTGCACTAGTGCCGAGCTCTAGAATTGGGAAGAGGTCAGTTAAGTAGTCTCGCAACACATTGCCAGTCGCTGAGATAGTATCCTCACCGTTTCCAATACGCTCCAAAGAATGGCGCGCCGCATCCCTCGGCGGCATGATATCGATTTGAAGGTTGTCGAGATTATGTTCGAGCAAATACGATTTAACTTTTTTGATTAACTCAGCATCGTGTGCTCGATTCGAATCAAGCCAAAAGACCACAGGCGTGCTTGAAAGTCGCGCTCGACTTACCGCTAATTTAACCCAGTCCTTTATCGGCGCATCTTTCACCTGACACATGCGCCAAATATCACCTTCACTCACGCCGTGACTCAACAATACATTCCCATCCTCGTCAATAATTTCTACGGTTCCGGCGGAGGGAATTTCAAACGTTTTATCATGCGATCCATATTCTTCTGCTTTTTGAGCCATTAGACCAACGTTCGGGACACTCCCCA
>CAJWVZ010000005.1 GCA_913048385.1 uncultured Gammaproteobacteria bacterium
AGACCCACTTTGCACATCCGTTGTCAGTGTTCAGCGCGAGGACACTACGCGAGTCAGTAGCAGAATAAAAAATAGTTGAGCCAATAATGACAGGGGCAGCGCGTAAACCGGATGTGTCTGGAAAGGCAATTGCCCAAGCCAGTTCCAAATCGGAAAAATCTTCCGTGGTCAGCCCGGCCTTTAACGCACTAAGGTGGCGCGGATTATTTCCATCAGATTGGGTAAATGTGAAGGACGGCGGAGTATCTAAGTTCACCATACGATCGTCGATTGCGCACATGGTTTTAGTCAACCAATCTTCGATTTCGTCTTCCGCAGCCTGCTCTTGAGCCAAGCTTGATTGAGCAGCTCCGAGGGCCGCAATAAAAAACGGAGTAACGAAGAAATAGGTTCTAAGTCTCGACAAACAATTACATGAAAGGACCATAATAAATACTCTTCTAATGAATCATTCGAGTAAATATTGACTCAACACCGCTCTAAATTCAACTGTATCTTTTTTAGGGCGTTGAGCAATTTCACAAGAACTTAGTCCGCACCAAGAACTTTAGAACCCGTAAGCTTAAGAATTAAATTATTGGCATCAATTAGAGTCCACGTCGTCTCAAGGATACTGTTACTGACTTCAATAACGTCAGTATAAAGCCCACTCGTTGTTTCAAAGACACCGCTACAATCAGGAGACTGGGCATTTTCATTAAGCGCACCAATGATATTAAACTCCCTCAACTTAGTTATTTGGACAGTCGCGTCCGAAGCCGAGACCACTTGTAAACCTATATCAAACTGACTAATACCATTAGCCGAGCTAGGCAGACCATTCGCAAAAAGGCCTAGGCAGGTATAAATCGTAGAATCGCTAGAATTAAAGGCACCAATATTATTATAGGCCAGCCCGAGAGACGGGTCAGGCGTAGATCCGTTATAAGGAGATGGCCACTTGTCCGTGGGCACATATCGTGGAAAAGGAATAGTTATCGTAGCCGAGACTGATGAACTAGCACCACTATTATCAGTCGCAGTGAACGTAACCGTGGTTGATCCATTGGGGAATAATATTCTCGCATTCAATCCGGAAGCCACTTTAGATCCAGCCACACTCCATTCTGTAGATACGATCGTCCCATCGCTATCACTTGCTGTGGCAGTGAGGCTAACCGACTCCCCCGCCTTATCATCGGTATCGCCGATACTTCGACTTCCGCCCACAATAGATACAGTTGGCGATACGTTCGTTGGGTACTGAATAGCAAACCTTAGTTGATTCGTGCAATTAATATCATTCCATTGCCCCGCACTCCCATAAAAATTTGGGGACGCTGTAGGCCAGCCCGACAAACCCATTGCGAGGCAGTGTTGCGTGCCTCCAAAATTATCTGGCTCACTCCCATTAGAACCATGCCCAGGCCCATTGCCCCACCAAACAGTTCCAGAATTATTCGAGGGCACTTCCGTGTCATCTTCCCAGAGCCATGACCCTTCCAAAGCAGAATCAGTCCCTCCTAACCATGAGTAAACAGCACCACCTCCGTCAGGAGCCACAGTATTTACATTTTTGAGTAAGTCCTTGACCCAGGTATTTTGTTCTGCAGTTTTTATTTTAACTAAAGTAGCGCCTTTCGATTTTGCATAAGCAGCAGCGTCACTCCAGGTCATCGGGGTTCCGACTATTTCATATTCTCCACCGCCATGAGTTGTCTTTGTATCAGGACCAAAAAGGTTAGACACCTCGACATCGTCAAGTAAAACCTCGTGAGAGTAACCTCTGGTTTGCGCAGAGAAAGAAATTTGATCCTGGCGGGCAGGCACAAATGAAGATGTACTAAGATTTGAAATAATACTCACGCCATTTATTGAAAGATTCAAACTACCTAGCGCGAGCCATTCAACCGAAACATCACGCCACTTTCCATCAACCAGAGTTGCATCTGCCACATAACTGTTTGGGATTTCCTCGTCGTTCACAAAGATTCGATAACCTTTCTTACTAAAGGTATTAAACTCGATGGTCAATCCCCTCGCATAGCCACCATAATTGTTTCCGCTAAAGGCTTGCGTAGGTATAGATTCCCCAAAATTGAAGGCAAACCCATCCGCAGACAGAGAGGTAGAAGAGGATATTTTTACTTTGAATTTTGCAGTGAATCCATTCTCTAAATTAATCTTAGGGACTGTGTAACTAGATGACGACCAAGTCTGATCTGGAGTGAGCTGCAGTGCTCCGTTAGAGATTGAAGGCTTGGAGCCGTATGGTCCAAGGCCCGTAGCGATCGAGGCATCGGTAAACACCGGTGTCCCATCTGGCTGAGCATTAAAGTCTTGTTTAAAAGTACCAGCGACCCCACCTACTTTTATATAAGCATAGCCGACACTCTCAAGGCCGCTGCTGTCGCGAATTCGGTATCTAAATCGATCAACATTCTTCGTAAGCGAAAGCTTTCCGGATGAATACGTAATTGCGTCGCGACCCCCTGCCCCTTTGCCTTCGGAAATTTGGACACTCGCGCCAAGATAAGAGGTTTTGTCAACACCAACGAGAGTAATCTCATCGCCATTCGCATCGTGATCATTACCAAGGACATCGATCAAAGTGTCGTTGCCGACCGCAGCTAGTATCGAATCGAGCGAGGCATTTGGCGCAATCCTTTGCTGAAGTGATCCAAGATTGGTAAAACTTTCCAAATTTTTGGCTTTAACGTCTAGCACTACTTTTTGCTCCGGCCCGGAAAATCTGCCCAAGTTATTATTGGACATAATCGTTCCACCCTCGGGCGCATTACCCGTATAGTGGCCGTTTCCCCAGAGATGGCCAACCTCATGACGCCAAACTCGAGAAAAATCTCCTACTCCTTCAGTGGTGTCATTTGATGAATATCCTCGCGGATTTCCGACCCTAGCGACTTGAGCCAAACCCTCTCCGCCATTCAGCATATAATCTGTATTGATTACAAGCGCCATGTTATGCGTCTTTGCGCCAGGCAAAATAATTTCCCATTGGATTTCAAGTTCGTCTTTCCGCGAAAAGTGTGTGTCGTCAATTATACAGCTGCCAGCACAGGAGGCTGGCTTCAATTGATCCGTGTGATAGGGGTCCTGCGCACGACTGGCACGAATAATAACCTTACCCAACTCATGCTTGATTCCAGCTTCTCGCATATACAAGGCATTTGTTGTATTTACCGAGTATTCGATTATCGAAAGAGCGGCCACAACATCGCTGGCGTGCACCCCATCGATCTGATGGAATGGCATGTCCACACCAACCTCGACACCATAAATTAAAGACCCAGCCCCGCCCGCCCCAACCGTAAAGTCAGGAAATTTCAGGTCAGGCTCTACACAAGTGTTGTTAGGTCCCTTGTCGCAAAGTAATTCAGTCCGTCCACCAGTATTAATCCACTCCCTTCCATCCTCAAAGACCGCTCGGTAGAAAACCATGCCGCTGTCGAATCGAACGGCGCTTACCGTCGCACCGGGGACTCCTTGAACGGTTCCGATATAGGTCCTGACGATCGGCACCTCTAGCACATCGAAGGTCCCATCATCCTTCTGTTTTTGAACTTGAAAATTCGGGCCACGGTTGGAGAGGAAGAACAGTGAAGCAGTATAGCTCTCTCCCTCATAGGAAATTACGTGGTCAAAAGAATCCGGAAGAGCAGCATTTAAAGCCATCGAACCAAAAATAAAATAAACGGCGGCGAGGACCCTCTTCCTGGGGTGCTTTGCTCTAATAAGATTACCAACAGTCTTTATGATCTTTGTCATTTTTTAAACCTCTTCAACGCAATCGGCAGAGAACAGTCAATATAAGCACCCTTTTATAACCTAGCGCGAGAACGACGTCGAGGAGAGTTTCAACACACATTAAACTATTGATAGTACTTAAACGGTTTAATTCCGCACTCACTATTACCTCGGAAGGATTAGTGGTAACGTTTTAAATATGACGTGAATTATTTCGGTACCAAAGGACAATACACGATGCGCGTAAACAACAATCCCAAAACGAAAAAATCAGAGCATACAGACGACCCATGAAAAAAATTTTAAAATACATCGGGTTATTTGTTGTCTTCACTTGGTTTATGGTTGGCGGTATCACGCACTTCACAGATCCAAGCTTCTACCTCGATATTATGCCGCCGTATCTACCTTTGCATCTCGAAATTGTTTATTTCAGTGGTATTTTAGAGATAATTTTTGCGGGGCTGCTACTTGTGCCTTCACGGCGCCAACTCTCTGGCAATCTATTAATTGCACTGACACTTGCGGTCACGCCGGCCAATATTTACATGTGGCAGAATCCTGGAGCGTTCCCAGACATTGAGCCATTCTTATTATCAGTAAGGCTAGTGGTTCAGATCTTGCTCATTTTGACGATTTGGATGAGTACGCGTCGTGAGAGACAGAATCTCATAGTCGATCCAAACGCTTAAGAAAGTTTTCTTTGAAACGGCCTCTGTTTCTTTCTTTGTGAATACTGCCTTACTAATCGTGGCCCGAGTCAAACGCGTCCTTCTTCTCAAGGCTTAGCTTTCCCTTCAAGCTCATTATGTAAGCCGCTCCCGACAACAGAAGGATAGAACCCGACTCACCCAGCAACACAAGCGCGTCCATATCCTTCCCGTGCATAACGATTAAACGACACAGCGCAGTAATCGCAATAATAATCGGTAGAGTAACCGGGATTCGTGAAGAGCTCGTGTACGCACCCACCATTCCAATAATCTCGGCATAAATAAAGAGCGTGAATAATCTTTCTATTTGAATGTTGTTATTCAGAATACCGTCAACGATGTCGCCAACAGCGGCAATAAATGCTCCAACCCCAATGACGTATAGAATAATCTTTTCGCCAATCTCGGACGCCTTCTTAGTTAGTTGCATGTTCCTCTCCCATCCTTGTTTGACACAATCATTCTCTTAATTAAGTACATCCAGATTCATGACATCTTATATCGTACGTTCTTTTACTCGGCTTGAATCACTTACAATCACATCCGATATACGATCTCCCCACCAACGATTGTCATTACATTCTTAGCACTAAGGATATCTGCTTCAGGGACCGTCATAATGTCACGATCAAAAACCGTAAAATCGGCCAGCTTACCAATCTCAATTGAACCCCGAAGCTCTTCTTGAAAGGCTCCGTTCGCCGGCCAAATTGTAAACATTCTTAATGCTGTTTCCCGAGAAACTGCCAACTCGGGATGCCATCCCGGACCCGACGACCCATCGAGCCGCTTACGCGCCACCGCTGCATAAAACTCAATCAGGGGCTCACCTGCCTCAACCGGGGCATCTGTCCCCCCTAAGATCATCAGCCCTCGATCAACTAATTGTTGCCAAGGATAAGCGTATCCCAATCGGTCAGGGCCCAATCGGTCAGGCGCAAAATTCAGATCACCAATCCCATGGCTGGGTTGCATCGAGGGAATGACTCCCATTTCAACGAACCGCTGTTGATCAGATGGAGGAATAATTTGCGCATGCTCCAAGCGCCAACGCAAGTCCGTGCTGGCCCACTGAGCCTTGGGAAGCGCGGACCTCGCTTCAGAATACCAATCAAGCATAGACCGCACAGCGCGGTCACCGATGGCATGAGTTTCAACCTGAACCCCTAAACGCAATGCGTCAGCTAAGACCGGCATCAATTCTTCTTTGGTAGTTCTGTTCATAAAGCCATTCTGATCTGAATCAGAATAATTCTCTAAAAGCGCAGCTCCCCGAGATCCTAGAGTGCCATCAATAAATACCTTTATACCCCTCACGTCGAACATATGATCGACCGTTGTCTCACGTCCCCTTTCAAACATTGTCCCGGCCTCTTTGACGGGGATCGCCGCGTAAACGCGGTGAAGCATCTCTCCATTAGCATGAATATCTTTCATCAGATCAACCAAGCGATAAGACATTCCCGCATCCTGAGTCTGAGTCCAACCCAATGCCGAATTAGCTCGCATTCCTCTCAAAAGGTTATCCTTCAAATACTCATCAGTTTCAGGAGGAATCAATTCGCGAAACACATTCATCGCATTGGCCAAAACGTATCCAGTCGGATTTCCGTCAATATCTCGTTCAAATCTGCCACCCTCAGGATCGGGTGTTTCGCGAGTTACATTTGCCAATTCTAAAGCGTAAGAATTCACTAAGGCCGATACCCCATCTGCTCGCGGCATAAATAACGGCTTATCGGTTGTGAAAGAATCTACATCATACTTATTTAAAAACCGCTTCTCGTCTATCCATTCTCTCTCGATCCAACCCCTACCCTGAACCCAGTCACCGGCGGGAATGGTAGAAGACCAATCCCTTATCTTCTCGACCGTCTCAGATAGACTGGAGATTCCAAAAAGGCTCAAAGTCTTTGTCCGTCGGCCCACCCCCTCAAGATGTTGATGACTATCAGTAAACCCAGAAAAAACCGTTCGACCACTTAAATCTAAATTCTCAGCTCCTCCGCACATGTAGTCTTGCGCGTCACTGTTGCTACCAACAAACGTAATCCGCCCATCTTTTACAGCAACCGCCTCCGCTTTCCACCTCAAGTCATCAGATGTATAAATATTAGTATTGAAAAGGACCAAATCTGACGGAGTACAATCGCCTAGGTCTGCTGTGCTGGCGGAGCTTCGAGACAAATCATCGACGTCATCATTACTACAAGCACTCAGAAAATTCACGACTAAGAATAGCGCAAGAGTCTTTTTGCTTCCCAACAACATACTTCTAGTCCTCATAAATTTTAACTGAAGTTATTAAAAATCCTGCTAAACGCAACCTCATACAAGAAACGAGATTTGAAAAATAATGTCAATGAAACAAGACTAAGGCTTGGGTCTTATCTCAGTAATCGATGATTGATTACTCCAGGCCGAAAGCTTGTCTTGAAGCATCTTCATTGGAAGCTGACCCGATCCGAGCACCTGGTCATGAAAGTTTCTTAAGTCGAAAGCATCGTTCATCTTTAACTCAGCATCAACCCTCGCAGACTGTATCCTCAGCATGCCAATCTTATATGCTGTCGCCTGCCCTGGGTTATTAAAATAACGCCGAACCTCAGCCTTCACAGATGATTCCGGCCGAGGGGAGTTTTCAAGCGCATAAACCTCAGCTTGAGTCTGCGTCCAGCGTAGAGCATGGATGCCGGTATCGACAACTAATCGGATTGCCCTCCACATCTCGCCTGACAACCGACCAAAATCAGAGTAGGGGTCCGGGTAACCACCCATCTCCTTCCCGAGCCACTCCGCATAAAGCCCCCAACCCTCGCTAAATGCAGTGTAGCCTTTATGGGTCCTGAACACTGGCAAACTATTCAACTCTTGTTGAATCGAAATCTGCATGTGATGCCCAGGAAGCCCCTCATGAAAAGCGAGGCTTGGAAGCCTAAACTTAGAGACGGCCCGCATGTCAGATAGGTGGGCATAAAATACGCCAGGACGCGAACCGTCGGCTGTTCCCCTCCGATAATGGGCAGCGCCACCGTCCTGCTCACGAAAGGCTTCGACCCGACGTACCTCTAACCCAGCTTTTGGCAAGATGCCAAAAAAGTTGGGAAGCATATTATCGACTTCCGACAGAATTTCAGATGCCTCCGCTACATAATCCGCGCGCCCTGCATCTGTATTTGGAAAATAAAAGCGGTCATCTTCTCGCAGAAAACTGAAAAAGTCAGCCAGGGAGCCGTCAAATCCAACGCTATCTTTAATCTGCTCCATTTCCATCCGGATACGAGCGACTTCTTGGAGCCCTATCTGATGAACTTCTCTCGCAGTCAGTTCCGTTGTGGTCATCTGTTGAAGGCGATGCTGGTAATATGCTTCTCCATCAGGCAACGCCCAAGCACCTTGAGCGACGCTTGACGCTTTTTCTAGGTCTTCGATTAACCACTCTAAAATTTCACGATACGCAGGCAGCAACTGCTCGAGCATCTCGTTCTGAGCCTGAACAAGGAAATCATCTGCCTCTTTTTCTTCAATTACCCCGCTTTCACTGAGTCCTCGAACCTTCTCTTTAACGTCCATCCACAACACTGACTCTCCATCAGTATCAAAGGGGTAACCCTTCAGCACCCTTTGAATCTCGCTAATTGCAAGTCGATAATCAAAGATGGGAGGCCGAATGCCGTCGGTAGCCGCAAGTTTTGCGCGCTCTAAGTATTGCAATAGGTAACGCCCACTTTGATTAAGCCTGCTCACATAGTCATGAACATCCTGCTCAGTTTGAACAACTTGGTAGTTAATAAAACTATTTGGTAATGATGATTGCGGGCCATACCGACCAAAAATATATGCATGCCGCCGATATTTAAGCGACGTTTCTGCTTGTCTGAAGTGGTAAACCCAGAGGTCATATGATCTCTGAGCCTCATTATTTAACTCGGAGTAATCAAAGTCTTCACGCAACCGATTAACGGAATCCTCATACCAATCTAATTGCTTAAACAACGCCGGTTCAGAAACATCGTCCAGTTCGCCGTTCCTGGTCTTATCACCGAGCCGCGTCTTGGTCATTGGAGAAAAATCTAGTTGCTGAGCATATTCATCATTTAACCACTCAGTGAGTCGCTCTGATTCTCCATTATTCACTTCAAGAGAACCGGCATCAGTGACCGCTTCGTCACCTGCTTGGCAGCCTGCTAGAAAAAGCACAAAAAAACAGAGCCAGAGACAGGAACTCGACTGCTTTTTAACGAACCAGTAGTCGCGATAAGAGTTAATTAGCACCGACCCCTTTCCTCAAATGGCCGTAAATCAATTCCTCAGTAAACTCGACGCATTTGTATTCGAGCAACTGCATGTTCTCATCTAAACGCCTGTACAAAGGAAAGCGAATCATCCAGGGTTCGGTGTAGATAGCAGGATCAACCAGTGTAGCCTCATACATAAGAGTATTGGGTCCCAGGTGGTAATAGCGCTCTGTTACCTTAAGCGCATCCGTGTGGTGGTTGCCAGCATGATCAAGCCAAGTGTCGGGCACCTGATCCGTGACGTCAATTACCAAAGTGTCGTCCTTAAAATAGCCTCTCGAGTGGCCCATCCAGCTGAGAATCGGCGCTTCAAAATCTGGTCGGTTCATGTAGACAATTCTACTCGCGCTGGCAAACTCATATGCCATAACAATGTGGTCTGTTGATTGGATAACTTGAAATGGAAACGGTAGATAATTAGCACGTGGTATTCCCGGCATATAACACTTCACCACTGGATCATTTTTTAGCCAGTCTTCTTTGTTTACTTGTTGTTGGACGCGTCCTTCGTCGGTGTAAGGTATTTCTCCGCCCAAGACAATCCCTATGCCGCCGGGAATCGCGCCAATTGCTCCATTCTCAACGAGTGGACCAAAGTCCGCCGCATGTGGCTCAATGTCATAGTGGGCGGTGCCAATAGCCTGCCAGATACCACTAAAATCGGGTTGCCCGGCGGCGGTGCGAGGAATCTCTGTCCTCTCAAGTGCAAAGACATTATTAATCAGAAAAAACGGGATCAAGACGACAATCAAGCGATACATTTATTGACCTCTGCGATTACATATAGTTGTGTTCATCAAGACTGCCTCGCTCTTCATATTACCTCTCGCGAATCTCGGCCGCTGCCCTCGCTTCCTCCGCTCGGTGACCAGAGAGAATGTTAGCCATGCCGTAATTGCCTTCATGGCAGGCATACTCATAAATATCATCCGCCGTATAATCAAAGATAATCTCTCGGGTGTAGGGTGCGGTAAATTGTCCTGGATCGTTCGACGTCAGCTCATACCTCAAAGCTGTTTCACTTATTCTAGTCAATCTTTCCACATTGATTTTTCTATCCGTACGCGGGCTAGTGCTGCTTTTGTCGCTATAGTTAGTCGTCTCTACGACCAAGGTATCTTCTTCCCAATAACCACGAGAATCCCCATGCCAAAGCCTTATTTTTTCGTCGGCATGTGGGCTTGGCACAATGGGGATAATGCGCACGTCGTGAGCCATCTCTTGAATAATAGCAACTGTCTCCTTTGATTGAACGATCTGCCAATAACTGTTGTAGCCAGAGCTGAGACGCGGCGCGCCAAAGGAAACACAGCGCTCTCCAAGAGGCCGGTCGGTATACGAGTCAGCCGGATGTGCCCGCCGATGTTCCGCCAAGGCCTTTGCTGCACCGATTGCACTTTCTGTACGTGGCGGATACCTACCATTGGTGGGCTGAGTGATTTGAGAGGTGCGTCTATGAATAGTGCGCTCGGCCATCCACTGCGAGTCATAATTACCGGTACTCGGATCATAAGAAGTGATTTCCCCGCTAAAAGCGGCTTGTAGAACCCCTTCACCAAAAAGCGCATCATCCCCTGCCGCATTTATCTCATCTATCCGACGACGAAGAAAAGTAATATCGTCATCAGTTAAAAACGATTTGTCTCCAAACACCTCGGGTCGCTCTACGGGTGTTATCGTATTATTTTCCCAAACGCCCTGAAGATCCGGATGCCCATCGATTGTTCTTGCAACGCGCCAGCTTGAATCAACTTGAGCCATAGTCCAACCGGAGACACCCAGAATCGTTTGAAAAAAAAATGCACCCAATATAACGTTTTTCACAATACCTTCTCCCTAAACATTCAATAGATCATTTTATGAATAATTGTTCTATTACATGTTCACTTAAGTTCTAAGTCTAAATTTAAAAGACCCGCTCACATACCAAGTAGAAAGAATTCACTCGTATGTCATCGTCGTGTAAATATCTGAAATTATCAAGTAAAAGTAATAAGTCGTGCACTAAACTGGCTATATGGTTGGAAAAACTCAAGCAATTTGACACAAAAAAGACTGTCAAGCCTGATAGGTGCGCTTTGAGTGAAACTTGGAGAAAAAAACAGGATCTAATTTCTGTCCAGTGTAGTGACATGAAGACGTCTGAAAACAATATGCTTCAGCAGACAGGCCATCTAGATTACTGATCAGAGATTGCAGCGCAACCCTAGGAGATCATTATTTGGCAAACCATCTCTGCTGGAGAATTCAGAGCGGCTTGGGAGGTGAACTCAATCTAACGGTCACGGAGATATAAAACAACTAATCAACTCCAATAGCACCAGCGCCGGGCCGTCGAGGATCTGAAAACCCATAGAAGAACCCATCCTTCCACATTACCGTCTGGAGGCTGCCCATGTTAACACTGCGCTGACTGAACTTAATGCTCTGTCCCTTATCCATAAGCAGAGAAACGGTATCAGGACTGATCCCGCTCTCAATTTCCAGCGCGTCAGGCCTCCACTGATGATGTATTCGCGGAGCTACGGAGGCGTCCGCAATATTCATTCCGAATTCCAAGACATTTAAGATCATTTGCATGTTCGCACTTATAATTTTGGACCCTCCCGGGCTTCCGGTCATCAAAACCGGCTTATTATCCCGAGAGACAAGCACTGGCGACATCGAGCTTACAGGACGTCTATTTGGACGGATAAGATTATTTTCACTGCCCATCAACCCAAAAGCATCTGGAATATCAGAACGCAGAGTAAAATTACCCATATTGTTATTCATGAGGATGCCAGTACCCTCAATAACAACACCCGAACCAAAAGAAAACATCAGCGTATAAGTGTTACCGACCATATTACCTTCACTGTCTACCACTGAGTAATGAGTAGTCTCATCACTCTCGTAAATAGCTAAATCACCTGGAGCAATTTCATCGGAGGATAGTGCTTTATCCATTGAAATTTTGCTTGCTATATCCTTTGCATAAGACTTACTGACAAGGGTCTCAGTGGGCACCCCCACGAAATCTGGATCACCAAGATATTTACTTCGATCAGCGTAAGAAAACTTCATCGCTTCAGCCATTAAATGCAAGGCATCTGCACTTTCTGCTCCCATATCCGCCAAGGGGAAATTTTCCAAAATATTTAACATCTGAATGACGTGAGTGCCTCCAGAACTTGGCGCAGGCATCGCCGCTATATCATAACCCCGGTATGTGCCCCGAACAGGCTCGCGCTCAACCACTTCATAGTTGGCTAAATCGTCTAACGTAATCAGGCCATTGTGTGCTTCCATATCCGCTACTATCTTTTCAGCGACACTGCCCCGATAGAACGCATCAACACCTTCAGCCGCAATTTCAGATAAGGTCCAAGCCAGATCTGGCTGTTTAAATATCTCACCCACTTCATAGTTTGAACCATCCGGCTTATAAAACTTTCGCAAGCTGGCCGGGTTGTTCTTTAAGCGTTGACTAAACGCCAAGTCGGCTGCTAGATCATAGGTTACCTCGATCCCGTCACGAGCCAAACGAATCGCTGGAGCCAAAACCTCAGCCAACGTCATAGTCCCGTATTCCTCAACGATATGTGCCAGTCCAGCGACCGAACCCGGTATGGCTGATGATTTATGCGAAAAACGATAGGTTTCATCCAGCACGACGTTGCCATCGTCATCAAAGAACATTTCCTGCCGTGCGGCCGAGGGCGCTGTTTCCCTGAAATCAATAGCAATTGTTTTATTGAGCTTAGCAACATGCAAGAGCATGAAACCACCACCTCCAATATTTCCGGCTCGCGGCAAAGTGACAGCCAGAGCAAACCCAAGCGCAGCGCCCGCATCAATTGCATTTCCACCGTTACTTAAAATTTCTGCAGCAATCTTGCTCGACAAAACATTATGGCTGGCAACCATACCTGATCTGCCCATGACAGGATGGTTGATGGCGCTATATTCAAACAGTGGCTGAGAGGCAGACCCCTGCGCAATAATACTTGTTGGCAGAGAAATCGCTGCCAAAGCGGAAACCATTGCGACCATAATCTTGCAAAATTCTCTAACCATAGTTCTTGCCTCTGCTCTGTATTTATTCGAATGATTATTTAAGTATTGATTACCCTTGAAATACAAAATTTAACTACACCTATTCCGTCATACCAAACTTATCTAATTAGCCTGTCAAACGAAAGTCAATTTTTTAGCACGTTCATAACGTCATTTATTCCTGTTTTTTATTGTGCTGCCCAACAATCAATATAAAGAAAAAAAGCTTTTTTTAAAATTCAGAACCGAAGCTTTTTTCACCACAGTAAGCTTCCCATCACTAGATAAAATTTTTAAAATATAGTTTTAACGGTTCAATGGAATATCATTATGAAAAGTAATCGCATTTTTCCAATTGCCCTCTTAGTATCATGTTGCATTCAATTTAGCTTTGTAACCCTTGCGCAAGAACCAAATTTTACAGAAATCATGCCGGAATTATTCTCTGTTGCTGGCTCTCTCTCAAATGCATGGGCTGATATAGACGGAGACGGGGATAGCGATCTAGCTGTTTCAATAAAAGGCGGTGAAATTCGCCTGTATCTGAACGATGAAGGCTTGTTTAAAAGCGTAGGCGAGACGTTGGGGCTACCTACCTCGGGAGACGAAATCCGAGGGCTTTCATGGGGCGATTATGACAAAGACGGGGACCTTGATTTGTTAGCTGGATCGAATGTATTTCCAACACCTAGTCGGACATACATATACCGTAATGACAGAGGCAAAGGTTTTGCTGAAGTTGCGAACCAGATTGGATTGACTATTCCAGCACGCTGGTCGAGACAATCAAACTGGGTCGATTATGACAACGATGGAGACCTCGACCTTTATGCAGCTAATCGGACTGGGTCCAACAGATTATTCAACAACAGGGACGGGGATTTTCAAAGCGTGGCATCAAGCCAAGCCCCAAACGATCCCCGGCGATCAGTAGGCGCTTGCTGGCTAGATATAGACACGGACGGTGACTTAGATTTGTTCCTTGCCAACCAATCGGGTGATAGCGATGCGCTTTGGCGAAACGATCCTGAAACTTTTACGGACATTGCTTCACAACTCGGTATCGATCAAACGCTGCGCACACTAAAGGACGGTGGAGTCGGTTGCGCGTTCGGGGATTACGACAATGATGGAGATTTTGATCTTTACGTGGGGGCTTATGGGAAAAATCTTCTCTACAATAACAAAGGGAACGGCGATTTTGTCGAGGTTGCTAATGATCTTGGCGTTACCGATCCAGTCGAAACCGTGGGCGCAGCTTGGGGCGATTATAATAACGATGGTTGGCTCGATTTAATGGTTGTTGGCTACCGAAACCCCGGACAGACACCGGAAAACAAGCTTTATCAGAATGATAGAGGGACCTTCAAAAACGTTCTGACCAAAGGAGGGATTCTCGACGTTGGTGATCACGGCGTTGAGTGGGTGGACTATGATAACGATGGAGATTTAGATCTTTCAGTGACCGATGGTTACGGACCGACCGGGGGACATTTTTTATTCCGTAATGAGCTGGAGCACAGAGGTGACAATCAATCGCTTGCGATCCTTATCGTTGATTCTGACGGCGATTATACGCGAGCTGGTGCCGAGATACGTCTATATGACAGCCTAAACAATATTTTAGGATCACGACAAGTCTCCGTTGGGGGTGGGTACAACACTCAAAGTGCGACTCCTGTTGTTTTTGGTGTCGCGAGCAACAATTTTGTCAATGCGGAAATTCGTTTCATGGGATCAGGTGGTGGCCACATTCAACGAGTCGAGAACATTGACATCAGAAGCCTAAAAAACAAAGTGCTTATCATTAAAGAAAGTGAAATCGAGTAATTTAGAGCAAAAAAAAGCCCTCTTCCGAGGGCTCTTCTAACATCAGCTAGTTAAGCTGAGGCTTTTGTATCTTCATTTGCCGCGTACCAAATAAATACACCGAAGGCGATTTTATTAAGCACATCAGCCAAGTTATAAACGATATTCAATGTGCTAGCATCTGCGCCACCTGCAAGGTAGCCAAAGAAGTAGCCTATTGGATAAATCGCCCAACCGACAGAGACCGTCCACTTCATAAGAGTATATGATTTTTGGACCGCCGCAGGCGCTTGACTAGCCGCAACTTTACTCGCTTCACCAGCAAAGATTTCATAAAGGATGTAAGCCCAACCAAGCATTCCGATTACGAAACCAACTGTTGAATTTATCATGCCCGCCTCGCCCATATAACCGGGGACTAGCATGACAAGCGTACCGACCAGAAGGCGCCAAAAAATACCACCGGATACAGTAGCGATCGCCGCAAGGATTAAGTAAAACTCAATCATAAGAAGTGGCACAGTTAGGAGCCAGTCTATGTAACGGAAATCTGTTGGTGAGGTTCCTGTGGATACCCATACTTCTCGCATGTAGAAGTAGTGGAATGCCGCGATGAATGTAACGAGAGCTGACACAGTCAAACTTGTCGCCCACTTACCACCAATTCGCATGGATTCCATTAGGAAGAAAATAGTCGCTGCAGCCAGCGCCATTGAGATCAACCAAAAAGAATAACCAACGAAATCACCCGACTCCAACATAGCAGAATCACCTGACGCTGCTATAGTAACTTGGCTCAAGAAAGCGAACGCTAAGAAAGCCGCACCCTTCGTCACCAAGGAATTTAATTTGAGCATAGTTCTCTCCAGTGTAGTTTATGTTGTACCCGCAGTTACCTGAATTTTATCTTGGTAACCGAAACTGACGGCGCCAGTTTTACAATAATCGGCCAATCGCGGAAAAAATACAACTGTCCTTTTTTGCTTAATTCTAATCGTATTTGATTTATACTAAAAAAAAAAGGGTTAATATGAGTTCAAATAACGTTACAGAAATACACAAGGCCTCGCTACTCCTTAAAAATCAGAGAGTTGCGTACCCCGACTTGCTTGACGATCTTATCTTAAACCTCCGCTCTGTCTCGTCTAGCTTAAAAAATCCGCTCCAAGAGCCCTACCATCATCACTTCAAAAACCCCGGCAAACTGCTTCGGGGCGAACTGGCGGCTCGGGCAGCCTTACAACAGGGGGTAGCAAAGAGGAATGCTATCGCTTGGGCCACTGCTGTAGAGCTCCTCCACAACGCATCTCTGATCCATGACGACTTATGTGATGAGGACAAACTCAGGCATGGTACGCATTCTGTAGCCGCATTATTTGGAGACCAAGTAGCCCTATGCTTGGGCGACGCTATGATCGCGGCAAGCTTTCTAGCCATTCTCGACAGCGATGGACCCCGTCAAATGAGCATACTTCTCGCGCGCGCAGTCAACAACTTGGCAGCTGGACAAGCCGATGAATTCGTTTCACAAGGATATCCCTCATGGGCAGAATACGAGAGAATTGTGAGTGGTAAAACAACTCCTCTTCTTACACTCCCTATTGTCGGCGGATTTCAGTTTCAAAAAGTACAGCTTGATGAGATCCCAGTGAATCTATATTTTGAGGCTGGCGGGCTAATATTCCAAACGATCAACGACCTTAACAACATTTTAGTCGCACGCTCTACCGGCACCACCCCATCAGATTTCTTCAATGGTCGACCTAACGCAGCTATAAGTATTTTTAAAGATGGGCTAAATAAAAATGACCAAAAAGCTTTTGACCAGCTCAATCGGTGCATTAATTCTCAGGTTCAAATTACTCCCAAAACAGAGAAATCGATAAAAGCCTGGTGGGAAATTTTTACCGCATCGAGTGCGATGGAACAGACGCTCGCAAGGCTGGAACAAAAGCTACATTTTGCTAAAAACCAATATCTCAGCCTAAGCGTTGAAGTCCAGGAATCAATCGCTCCGTTTCACCAATGGATTATCGAATCAACGGATCAAATACGAGAGATAAAATGAATGAAAATTCAGTCCCTTTGACGACTAATCCCTCAAACCATGTTGCGGTGATAGGGTCGGGCTTCGGTGGCATAGCAACGGCCCTTAGGCTAAGAGCGAAAGGCTGTCGCGTTACAATAATTGAACGCCTTCCTCAACTCGGAGGTAGAGCCCAGACTTTTGAGAGAGAGGGATATAAGCACGACGCCGGACCAACTGTCATAACTGCCCCATTCCTTTTTGAAGAACTCTTCGAGCTCTTTGACAAAGACCCCGCAAAATATTACACACAAGTTGAATTAGAGACCTGGTACGACTTTGCGTTTCACGACGGCAATTCTTTCTCTTATAGAGGCGATTTAGAGCATACATACGCTGAAATTGCTCGGTTTGATAAAAATGATATCGAAGGTTATAAAAAATTACTGTCCCTTAGCGAAAAAATTTTTAAAGTAGGGTTCGAGCAGTTATCAATGCAACCGTTTGTGTCCGTTTTAACGATGTTCCGCCAGATTCCTAGACTTATAAAATTACAGAGCTATAGAACTGTTTTCAGCTTAGTCTCCTCATTCATTAAAAATCCGTACTTGCAGAAAGTGTTTTCGATTCACCCTTTGCTGGTTGGCGGGAATCCATACTCAACAACATCAATCTACACACTTATTCACTTTTTAGAACGAAAATGGGGCGTTCATTTCATCATGGGCGGTACAGGTAGCCTGGTCAAAGCGCTAGAGCAATTAATGGGTGATGTTGGTATAGAAATAATAAAGAACTTTGATGTCCTCGAAATAACCCTTGATCCTGCCGTCTCTCGTGTTTCTGGAGTAAAAGCTTCAGACGGCAAATCGTTAATTTTCGATTCAATCGTCTTTAACGGGGATCCTGCTTATGCCTACAAACACCTTTTAAAAAAAGCTAAGCCATATCGCAGATTAAGGAAACCTGAGTCACTTACGCAGTATTCGATGGGACTTTTTGTCTTGTTCTTTGGAACAGAAAAATCCTATCCAAACATAGCTCACCATACCATTTGGCTTGGAGAGCGACATGAAGAGCTTCTGGCTGATATTTTCGATCGAAAAATCCTTGCGGAAGATTTCTCACTGTATTTGCATCGCCCAACAGCAACCGATAAATCCTTTGCGCCAGAAGGCTGCGATAGTTTTTATGCACTCTGCCCCGTTCCAAATTTACAATCTGGAACAAATTGGGAAACAGAAGGAGTAAAACTTCGAAATCGAATAGTTAAAGCGCTTGATGAAAGCATATTGCCCGACCTCAAACAATTCATCACTGCAGATTTTTGGATGACACCAGAAGATTTTCAAGCAGACTATCGAAGTCTTTGGGGAGCGGGATTTTCTATTTCTCCGATGTTTTCCCAATCAGCCTACTTTAGATACCACAACCAAGACTCGAGATTCCGCAACCTCTACTTTGCTGGAGCAGGCACTCACCCGGGCGCCGGGCTACCGGGAGTACTTAGCTCTGCGAAGGTGGTTGAAACCCTTTTCAGCGCAGAACAAGCGCGCCAACCATGAGCAGCACTTACAAATCCGATTTTTTAGCACCAACGACTTCACCAAGAAAAATACTGGCAAAACATGGACGAACGTTTTGGCTTGCCTCCTTCTTTCTTCCTCGCAAAACTGCCAAAGAAGCCACACACCTTTATGCCTTCTGCAGATTTGTTGATGATCTTGCCGATGAAGTCGAAAGAACACCAAGCAAAAAAGAGGAGACTGTTACCAAATTAAAACTATTACTCGCTTATTTCAGCGGGAAAACCCAAAACCTTCTAACGCTGCCAGATCACGAACGAACCTATATCGACGAGTTAAGACCTCTTCACCTTCCCCAAGATCCGATTATTCACTTGCTAGAAGGTGTCTTGCAAGACACTGAGGACACCGTATTATTTACGAATCAAAAAATGTTGTTGCGTTACGCCTACCGAGTCGCCGGCACCGTTGGAATACTAATGACAAAACTACTCGGCGTGGAGAATAAACTGGCAATCTTCCACGCTATCGATCTCGGAATAGCGATGCAACTGACTAATATAGCACGTGATGTCCAAGCCGATGCGGCAATATCACGCCGATATTTGCCAATTGAAATTCCAATCCAAGATATAAAAGAAGGCACGCAAAGGGAAGTTATATCCAGCAACATAAAGGAAATCCTCGCTTTGTCCGAACAGTATTATAAATCAGGTATTGCCGGTCTAGCATATTTACCAAATAGGGTTCGCCCCGGTATATATCTGATGACTATTCTCTACCGAGAAATTGGGCGACTTTTATTACGTCGAGGCGTCCCGTGGGATGAGGGCCGGGTGATAGTTTCAAGAATCCGTAAATTCTCTCTCTGTATTGCTGCCTTGCCCCATTGCCTTCAGCTTCTTTTCAAGACGCAAAAACAAAAAAATATTCCTGACCATCACCAAAGCCTTCATGCATCTTTAAGTTTGCTAAGCGGTTCTCACCAATGAATAAAAAAACTAGCGGTAAAATCGCGATTATTGGTGCCGGAATTTCTGGTCTGTTACTCAGTGAAAAACTGATCAAAGAGGGCTGCGAGGTTAGTCTGATTGGGCCCACTGACGAGAGGCCGCAAACTATCTGTTCATGGCGTTCTGCAGAAACACCTCTGCCACAGCGGGAGCACGTTATACAAAGCTGGCAAAGTTGGCAGATGATGCATAACGGGGAAAGAAACGTTCAAAGTTCGTCTCGCTATCGCTATGAGGCAATCAATGCACTCTCGATGAAAAAGTCACTTGAAGATAGCCTATCACAGAGTTTGAAATTTAATCGTGTCAGGCAAAAAGTGCACTCATTAATCCCAGAAACAAACTCGATGCAAATTTTGACCGATAAAGAAGAGTATAGGTTCTCTTTTTTATTCGATACTCGGGCACCAAAACGATCGAAAGATTGTTGTTTACAACAGTTTACAGGAATGTATTTAAACGTCTCTCCAAAAACACTCAACATCCATCAACCTATCCTGATGGACTTCGACGTGTCCCAAGCTGCCACTGATGGAGTTACTTTTGTATATGCGCTGCCCCTTGGAGAAAAAAACACACTTGTCGAGGCAACACAATTTGGAATGACCGCAGTAGCACCAGAAGTGCTAACAGATATCGGCAGAGAATGGATAGAGAAAAGAAGCAAAACCACTCTACCCACATCATTATGCACCTCCAAAGAACAGGGGCTCATTCCAATGGGTTCCATAATTCCTCAAAGCAGACACACAATACCTTTTGGAGTCGCGGCTGGGGCTACTCGGCCTGCCACCGGTTATGCGCTCCGAGGAATCGAGCATCAGCTTGACTTAATTAGCCCTTGGATGAAAACAAAAAAAGCACCTGCTTTTAAATATTCAGCAACAGCTAGATTCATGGATTCAATTTTTTTAAAAGTTCTCCAAAATGACCCAAGCATTATGAAGAACGTTTTTTGGCAAATGGGGCAAAAAATAGATGGCGACATATTCGCCAGTTTTTTATGCGATGAGGGTGGTCTTCGCGGGGCTTTTTCAGCTGCCATGGCTGTACCCAAAAGATCTTTCATACGACAAGCGTTCAGGCGGTGACACCCGTGCTCACAATACTAGACTGGACCTCACTCACGATAATCATGTTAGCAGGGATTCCTCATGGCGCCCTTGATTACGAATTAATAAAACAACGAAAGATATTAAAAGATGCAACTTTTTTAATTTTGTATATTGGACTGACATTCTTGGGAGTTGTATCTTGGCTTCTACAACCGACGATAGCACTCTTACTCTTTCTAGCCATCACTACTATTCATTTTGGACGATCCGACCCCCTCCAATTTAAATTTAATCGAGCAAAAATAAAACTTACATTCTGGTCAATGCTTTGCTTTCAAGGGGGAGTAGTTACAGTATTGGTCCCAGTAGCGAAATGGGAATTTGTGGCACCTCTGTTTGAATACCTAGGTACGGACGCCAAAATTTTCCGAGCAATGGCACCCTCTTTCTTTTTATTGTGGGTCACATGCGGACTCATCAGTCTAAAATCCTTATTTGAAGACAAGAATTATTCGTCTTTTGGACTCACTACTGCCATGCTAATCACTGCTATCTTATTACCTCCGCTTTTAAGTTTTGCGATTTATTTTTGCGGCTTACATTCCTTCGGACATTACCAGAGGGGAATGCAGTATCTTAAGCGATCATTGAAAAGCCCAAGTCCTCGATTGATGATTCTGACTCTACTCGCGTGGATTTCTATGGCCGGATTAACCTACGTACTCAGATTCAACGCGACTATCGAGGCTTCTGTGATTGGAGGAGTTTTTATACTCTTATTCGCTCTTACTCTGCCACACATGCTAATCATCGACCTTTTACTGCCCCGAATAGACCCTTACTGGAACCCAATACCGAAGACACTGTTGAACCACACACTTTCCAAAGAAGCAGAAAAATTTCGATAAACCCCCGTGTCAGTCTGACTCAGCGTCAAGCTGTAATCGCCTAATTCCGGCTAACACGCCATGAAGCCCTCGGTTACCCTCATGACACGCGTATTCAAATATCCTATTATTCAACCTCCGCATTGGAATTAATGCCGTCCACGGACTTGACCAAGTATCAGGATCATCAACGGTAAATTCATAAGCAAGAGTGTCTTGACCGACTCGAGTTATTCTCTCAATAAGTTTCATGTTGGGTGTAGAATCAGCAAAGGCCGTCCCTTTTAAAAAATTTTTTGTCTCAATGACCAACGTGTCATTCTCCCAGTGCCCAACTGAATCGCCTTCCCAAACCAGAGCCGGGCCTTCTCTGTGTGTTGCGTTCATTCGAACAATTCGGGCACTGTGAATCATTTCGTTCAGAATCATAAAATGATCTTCTGTTTGAACAAACTGCACATTAAGATTATAAGAACCAGGCTGCATGGGCGGGCCCGAAGTACGAGTGACGAGACAACGTTCAGCGTAAGGACGAGCCTCCGGACCAAGACTGAGTTCTGCTATCGCGGCTCTTTGCCTCCTTCTTTCCAAAGCCGTCTCTGTTAAGTCAGGAATACGACCATTAGCGGGAAAGACAATAAGCGAGGTGCGCCGGTCTTCAACGGTCTGATCTCCTCTCTCGTACCAAAATTCGTTGTAAGAGATCACGCCAGGCGGATAATTAGCGCCGCCCACGGAGTCGATAATTAGATCGCGATTCTGGCGCCTGTTTTCATAAGCCGCCCATTCTTCAGCCTCCTCAATATTTAGTTTATCGCGCTCGCCAAGTTCGGCCGGTCGCTGCATCGGTGTCAGCGTTCTAAAAGTGTAGGTGCCTTGAAGGTCTGGATGACCAAAGCTTGTTCTAGGAGCAACATAGTCAGCCCCGTAACTCAGACTGATGAGTAAAAAAAATGTAGAACCGCAAAGAGTATAAGCATTCTTTATAAAACTCATATAAGTCTCCGAAAGGAACTAACTAAACTTTTTTATTTTTTCCGTTGTTCGTTTAGATACTTTATCAATACTAAGGTTTCCTCAGGGTCCATTCTCCCGACGGGAGAGTTACTGTAATTAGAAAATATTACCTTACCGTTTTTTCCCAATACAAATTCGCTTGGCTGTACAAAATTACGCACAGGTTCCCACCATGCTCCGATTTTCTCTCCGTCCTCTCGGCTAACTCCCCAAGCAACCGGGAAACCAAGATTAGCTGCAACTTCTGATGCCTTTGATTCGCTGTCTACTGAAGCCGCAACAACACTGACACCTTGTTCTTCAAGCGCTGCACGGCGCTCTTCATAGCCTTTTAACAATCGTCGGCAGAATGGTCACCAATACCCTCGATAGAATAGAACAATCGTTAAACGGGTCTCTAAACCATCTGGAAGAATTAAGTTATTACCACCCGAAGTTCTAAGGTTCAACCGTGGGAACGCTGCCCCTGAGTTAAGCTTATCCATTTCCTTTGCCTCCTCAAATACTTTCTTATAATACCCTAAGGACGCGATCTATGTGTCATCGCTGATCTTACATTTTCAATTCCAACCTCATCTGGACCCACTCAAAAAGCGGGACAGGCCTGTCAGCACCAGAAGACTGTGAAGGGCATCTCTTACTCTTGCGGAATCGATGTTGTAACAACAGGCCCCATGCCGGTTATCTGCACAATTACTTCTTCGTCTTTCGCCATATCATAGTGATGACCGTTAGGTGGCTCATAAATAAACGTACCTGCCTCAACCGGAACCATACTATCCGGATCATAGACGTCGGATTCCGGGCCTGTCGCAACCCACCACGTTCCTTTCAGCACGGTGATATATCTTGCTTGGTTATGGTAGTGAGGACGACTGCCGCGCCCAGGAGGCCACTTAATCTGGACAACATAAATACCTGATTTGTTCGGATCGCCATATACCACGGTCGTAATACTGCCGTCCTCTGGCTCTAAATCGGAAGGTTCCGCAATCATGAAACCATGCTGATCCGGTGCCACGACCTGAGCCCAGCTTACTTGCGTAAAAAAGGACAAGACTATAATCAAAATACCGAACCACAAGCGCTTTTTCCTTGTCATAATACACTCCTTAAACTGTTTTAATTAATGACTGTTGGTCGTCTATTTCAGTAAGAGAATAGTACGTATAGCACGTAGATGGAACTAAATTTATGAGCTTTCGGTGGGCACCCGTTATGGACCTGAGGGTCAAAACTTCTATTAATGATGAGCCTTGCTTGAGAGGGGATTCTTATCAATGAAAAATCAACATCAGTCCAAGATTGAGCTTAGTTGCATGTGATTATGGATTAACTACTGAAAAAAGCTTCCGCTTAAACTCGTCCGCAGAGCAGTCTCGCTCCACAGCGGCAAGTGCTTTCGTCTGAACATTAACCCAGAGATCTTTTTCATTTAACAACCGATCACATTGGAGAATAAAATCTTCAGCGTTATCCGCGCTTAAAAGCTCCTCTCCATGGGACCATCCAAGTTGAGAAGTTAATAGATTCGTTGCCACAGTCGGGACCCCACGAGAGGCTGCCTCATGTATTTTATGAGGTATACCGGCAGCGAAACGTGTTGGAGCCACAAATATACGAGCTTGATTATAAACATCCGAAAGGTCCTCTACGCGACCAAGGAAATCAATATTTTTGCTCTTTAACGTTTCCAATAACGTCGCTGAGGAATCACCAACTACAACAAGTCTTAAACCTCTATTTTTTTTCATCAAAGTTGGAAATATATCGGAACAGAACCACATTAAAGAGTCTACGTTAGGCGAGTCATTCTCACGTAACGCTCCAACAAATAATATGTTCTGCCGCTGAGAGAAATTACTAGGTGTTGGTTTGAGATTTAGAGAGTGACCGAGTACCGTTGTTGCCTCGTACCCATGTGAATGATAATAAAACGCCTCCTTGTCAGACACTGTGATAACACTGTCGGCTCCCATCGCCAAAGAAACTTCGTTCTTAAGCAACTTATTTTTCTCAACCTCTGAGACATGCTCACCGAGCAATTCCCGACGGAGGACTCCACGAGGCGCTGCCACAGCCTCAGCATCATAGACTATTTTTACGCCTTCAATTAGCTCTTGACGCGCGATAATGGCTCGAAGGAAAAATCTCATATTATGATCACGGCTTATTATTATGGTGTCGAAGTACCCCATGCGTTCAAATAAAAAATTCTCTAATCCATTAATACCCCGACCTAACATAACTTCAACATTCGCGGGCAGCGTGGCATAAACGTCTTGCCAATTTTCATCGGGCTTTGTTAAGGGATAGAAAGTTAGGTTAAACCCACCATCAGCAAGAAGCGTCGCAATCTCTTTACATCGAGGGTACCCAGAGCCCAATCCGGCGTGCGGGACACGATCGTCTATGAGAAGAACTTTTTTACCGCGTAATACGCTGCGCGACTCAAGAGAGCTTCGTTTTGTCTTCTGAGCCAGTAAGTCTGAATGCTTTTCTAGAATTATTTTCTTGTGATCTGTTTGGAGCTGAGCTGCCTGATCATAACCTCCCGAACTCGCAAATTCGTAATGGGTAAGCACTGATTTTGGCTCATAAACCACGCGATAATTGCGCTTTGCTAGTCTTAAACAAAAGTCACTTTCTTCATAGTAGGCTGGAGCGAAATCTAAATCAAACATCTCCATTTCAACAAACAGTTCCCTTGGCGTAAGCAAAAAAGCTCCAGAGCAATAGTCTACGTCGCGACAAAATTGGTATTCAGGCTTATTCGGATCATCACCTCGGCCGTAGCCTGCACAGCTGCCATCGCTAAAAATTTGACTACCAGCCTCTTGAAGCGACCCATCAAGAAGAACGATTTTTCCCCCCACCGCGCCTATGTCGCCGCGGCTATCTAGACGATTTAAAGCAAATTCGACTGCTTGCTCGTGAAGTATTGCGTCATTATTAAGCAGGAGTAGTGCGCTCCCCGTGCATTCAGTCACCCCTTGGTTGACTGCTTTTACAAATCCTATGTTAGTGTCGTTTCTTATTACTTTTGCACCATCTAATCGATCGAGAAGCGAGCCGGTCTGATCGCCTGAACTATTATCGACGATCACCAACTCGTACAAATCAGGTACGGTTTTCTTAATGGACTCAAGACAGAGAAGTGTCAAGGGCGCTTGATTGTAAAGTACTAATAAAATCGAAACACGAGGACTATCGTTATCACAAAAACTTATTCGATCCGAGCTCTCTAAAAATTCATCGAGCCGCGCTTGAGCCCCCTCTTTATGGCGTAATTTAGAGTCCACATTATTGTTTAAATCCTCGTGGACCGATAACGAAACCCGCTCTTCGACAGCATCGTCTATTCGACCCTGCTCTTGGTCGAGATGATTCTTAGCTCTTGGGACTAAAGCAGGGTTCAATTGTCCTCTAACGAATCGCAAAAGCCTTCTGATTGGCCCCATCAAACGCCATAATCTAGAGCTATAGATAAGATCTACAGTCAACTGAAGAGATTCAACGTGCTGATACGACAAAACTAAACGATTATCCAGTTCCTTGATATTAGCTCGTACTTTTAAAACTTCGTTGCTCTTATCCAACAAAGAATCTTTCAGTTGATCTGCCTGTGTTGTCTGCTCGCGCAATAACTTCTCAAGATCTACTCCATATTTTTTAGTTTGCAGCAGTTCATTATGAAGCGAAGATATTCGCTTTTCTTTTTGATGATTTGTCCTTTCAGTTTGACACAGAGCTTCATCAATTTGCTCGCCAGTCCAATTTTTTACCCACTTGTTCAAAACAGCGGCTCTTGCCTTTTTTATAGGATGATCTTTGCTAGCATCCGCACTATTAAAATGTGTCGTTTCCGAATCACCGCCCTCCCTATAAAAGGCAGTTACCTTATCTACATGGGCAAAGTCACCAAATTGAGACAGTTGCAACCAAAAGTCCCAGTCTTCAAAAATTGTCAGAGACTCATCAAAACGACAGCCATCTTCCAAAAAAAGCCGCGAAAAAAGAACGGCATGGATAGGAATATAATTGTCTCGCCTCAAGAGAATGGGATCGTAGTCATGCGCAAAAACTTCCTCAAGCTCCTCACCAAGCTTATTCACTTTGCGCACACCCGAATATACGACTCTCGTACTTGGGTTCTCAGAGAAGCATTTCATCAAGGAGCTTATATGTTCGGATGCGATAAAATCATCGTCGTCGAGAAAAAGAAGGAGTTCTCCCGTAGCGTTATCCAATCCCAGGTTTGCGGCAGCCGAGCGATCGCACTGAGTTCCTATTCCGACTTCTACAAGATTTAACTTTTGACGTAACTCTGAGTCGATAGAGATGCCCTCACCGAGGGCATCTACTAAAACAACCTCGATTGGGGAATATTCTTGAAAAGCAACAGATTCGAGGGCTTGATGGAGCTCAGGCCTATTGATACTCCGACAAATAATTGAAACAAGAGGCAGTGGAGGATTCATAGAGTCAGCGGCCTGTTCGTTAATTAAACTACAGGAACGATTTTAGCTGATATTTATTCAACAAACGATCGATAAACGAATCTCCCGTAACAACTACTTATAGCTGGCTTATTAGAAAAGGAACGAAAAAATCTCTATTAATAATTCTTCTAATTACCGACCTCATATCGTGAAAACTTATTGGAAAATTCTAAGGATGGCGAAGCGACAAAAGAAGATAAGTCTGATCTCCCATCAAGATGAACTTTTAAAAACGCAAGGGCAAACAGGCCAATGGTGCGCAGGTCAGTGCCTCCGTTTGTAACGATGTTATGATCACCCTCGGAAAATTCCATATAAATTTTCGGACCGGCAAGGGTGTCATAAATCAATTTCGCGTGGTCTTTTGGCGGCGCGATCGGATCAGTTGCACTGGCAATTACCAAAGCCGGCGTTGGCAACCGCGACCCATTGCCATCAAAGCTCTCACCAATTTCACAGCAATACAGCGAGAGAGGAATCACAGCTTGAATAGCACTACCTAAAGTTTGAGCTGCAACCAATGATGCCCCTCCACCCATTGAATGTCCCATGATAGCGACACGGGAAGGATCGATCTTCCCCGCTAAAGGCCCATCCGTTCTCGCGTTCTCACTTTTCACAAAATCCACAGCCGAGACCAATGCCTCCGCACGTGCACTCAAGCCGTCCGTTGGGTTATTAGTTTCTAAGATAGTCACAACATAGCCTAAAGAAGCCAATGTTGGGCCCCACCACTCATAAGAAGATGCGCTGGCTCTGAATCCCGGGACAAATACCACGGCTCCAGTTGGAGCATCAAAGCTCAGTGTCAACGGATAAAAGATTTTTGCACCAGAAAATGAACTAGAGTCTACATCAGGCTCGTAAATTCGCACCTCAAAAACACGCTCATTAAAGAGCTGACCCGCTTCGATACCTATTTGACGACCCTCAGGTCGATATCTTCCCTGACTGTTGTCTTGGCCCATAACACTGCCATTGACAACAAAAGTAATCAACGTGATCCAAATTAAAAAACATGTCTGGCGAAAAATACTCATCTTTAGATGCTCCGATTATTATATTTCTTTATCTATCGATCGTGACGTTAACTACAGAGCTGGGACTCTCAAAAATTTTTTCACGATTCTGCCCGGACCTTCCTCTCCACCAGTGACCTCGCTGGCGTAAACGTTTCCCGAGACATCAACGACTACACCCTCCGGTTCCACCCCGGGAATGTAACCAAATATTTCCCCAGTTTCAGCACTTCCATAAGTCACTCCATGCTTACTCTGATAATCAGCGACGTAAAGCACGTCATTCGAGTCTATGAACAGCCCACTTGGCCATCCAAACTGCGCCCACTCATCAAGGTACTGACCCTCTTGAGTAAAAATCTGGATACGATGATTACTTCGATCACCTACGAGCACCCGGCCCCTTTTGTCGATAACAATAGAATGAGGCAAATTAAAGTCACCAGGCCCAGAGCCTTTCTTACCCCACTCACCGATATAACGACCTGAATTAGAAAACTTCACAATCCTGTTGTTCCAATGACCATCTGCAACAAAGACATCGCCATTGGCGGCTATCGCAACATCCGTGGGACCGTTAAAAGTATTAGGCCCTGTCCCGGTAAAACCTCTCGCGCCTAACCTTAGCAATACACGACCATCTGTTGAAAACTGCGTGACAGTATGTCCATTATCCCGATGGTAATCAGTGGCCCATAAAGTCCCATCATGTGATACGCGAAAACCATGAGGCCGAGAAACCCATTCACTTCCCCAGCTGTCAATCAGAACACCCGATGGATCAAACTTAAGAACCGGCGGCTCTTCTCGGTGAAATGCATAAACCATTCCACTCAAGTCTATTGTCACATTGGGCACTTGCCCCCATGTTATCGAATCAGGCAAAGCGTTTGGCCAATCAGGATCTAACACATACTCCTGCGCGCGAACTAAGCCAGCAGAGTAACTAAAGATGACTGGCAGCAGTAAGAAAAATGCACGAACGTGCTGTTGGCTTCTATTTGACATCAATTTTTTTCTCCAGTTAATAAACCCAGCACTTGAAAAATAAAGAATCAGTAGATAATGTCAACACAAATATTCCCATGGCGTCGCCCTTAGTCAATGCCACAAAAACAAATAAAGTCAAAATCTCTGAAAAATCAGTGCGAAAGGAAATTGCATGGAAAAATATGAGCCAGTCGCGCTTCCAACAAGCGTGAGCCTGAATGAGTTCGAGAGCAAGCAAAATGTTCAGAGATACTACGATTTTATAAAGACTAGACATAGCATAAGAGAATTTTCAAATCGTAAAGTAAGCAAAGAAATAATAGAAACCGCTTTGTGTGCAGCAGGCCGGGCACCGAGTGGAGCGAACCATCAGCCTTGGCACTTCGTCTGTGTCAGCGATCCGTCGACGAAGACTAAGATCCGAGCTGCAGCTGAGCGAGAAGAACAGGCTTTTTATGCCGGCAAAGCCGGTCAAGAATGGCTTAACGATCTCAAAAAGATTGGGACTGACGCCAACAAGCCATTCCTTGAAGTCGCCCCTTGGTTAATAGCTATTTTTGTGGAACGTTCGAGGGAGGATCAAACTGGGAAAAAGCACAAAAATTATTACATGACTGAATCGGTGGGCATCGCTACCGGGTTTTTGATAAACGCACTGCATGCTGCAGGACTTGCGACTCTAACCCACACGCCGAGCCCTATGAAGTTTCTCAATGAAATTTTAGAACAGCCAAAAAATCATCGCGCCTTTCTCTTGTTGGTGGTAGGACACCCAGCTGACAAGACAACTATTCCGGCCGCGTCGACTGACAAAAAACCTATCGAGGAAATCGCAACGTTTATATAAGTATAGAAATCAAAGTGGCAAAATTTCAATTTTTCTAAATTCTATGGGCGCTGTTTCTGCTTGAATTGCAATGTGTCCACGATCTAAAAGCAAATCCTTATCGCCTCCGATCAACTTTTTGGCATCTTGATCATCAGGATCAAACTGAATATCTTCATACATCAAAACAGCTTCGTCATCGAGAAAATGAGTAATCTTTTCGCTGCCCAAAACCTCAATTTCTAATAAGACCCAGCCGTCACCAGAATACGTTTTAGAAATCGAATTAGTGCAATGCCGAGTCACTAAAATCCCCTTCATCACCATATTAGTCCCAGGGGTACACACATTACCATTAGGCCGCGGCCCTTCTCCTTGACCGCCCAGCATTTGAGCCTCAATTGACACCGGAAACTCTTGATCTAACGCCATAGTTTCTGGAGGTTGGCTGTGAAGCATCACCCCGTTATTTTTGTATGCCCACGACGGACCACCGACAACTTGGTCACCAACAAAACGATACTCTACTCTTAACCGATAATTAGAGTAGGAGCTTTTTGTAAACAAATGCCCAAACTCTCCGTCAAACCTCGACCAATTATCGTATGACACCTTTAACAGGCCGTCCTCAACTACAAACGTATCTCGAAAATTATCTCCCAACGGAAATCCTGTGAATTTAACCTGCCAATTCGACAGATCCTGGCCGTTAAACAAATCTATCCACTGCGCCTGTGCATCGTTAACCGAAAACGTGATAACCAAAAGAATTGCACTCATTGAAAAGGGGAATTTCATAACTTTATATTCCAAGTTTTTGCAAACCATATATTAACTAACTTAAATAATTGTACACAAACAAAACGTCTTGATGCTGAAAATTTAAAAATCTGATTCTTAACAAAAGCTAACGATTCAGCAACCCACATCTGTGGTGATTAAAATGAGCCAAACCAATTGCTCATAGTTAATTGAAAGGACGCAACGGCTTGGCACTCAAGCAAACACCATCTATACTCGCGTCTCTAAGTTTCTAAAACCTGAAACTAAAATACAGCTTCTACCACTGGCCAAAAGTATAACTGTGGACTATTCCTCAATAATAACCTTCGCAATTGTCAGCACCATCACTCCAGGCCCAAACAATGGGATGTTAATGGCTTCAGGACTCAACCATGGAGTCAAATCAAGCATCCCGCATTTTCTTGGAATAATAACAGGCTTTCCTTTGATGGTCTTGGCTGTCGGGCTTGGTATTGCTTCAATTTTCGAAAATTATCCGATTCTAAATTTAATTCTCAAAATTATGGGTTCGGTTTATCTGAGTTTCTTAGCATACAAAATCGCCACAACCACGTCTCTGCAAAGCTCAGCTAACCCGAGCGCGCCATTTACCTTTTTACAAGCCGCGATGTTTCAATGGATCAATCCGAAAGCTTGGGTGATGGCTATCAGTGCAATGGTTACTTATACTGTTTCCTCAGAGGCTTACCTTTACCAGGTAGCAGCAATCACAAGTATATTTTTTGTTTTCGGCTCTCCCTGCATTTTCTTATGGCTCTGGTTTGGAAACTCACTCCAAAAATTAATAAAGGACTTTTACTGGTTAAAATTGTTTAACATTTTTGTCGCACTTCTTCTTGCGTCAACACTAATACCAATATTTTTAGAAATATACGCGACATTACTGCAATAAAATTGTACACAGAGCTAAATATAAAATGGAGAATAACGATGCAATTTTTGATTACAGCTTACGACGGTAAAGATGATAAAGCCTTGGACCGAAGACTGGCAGCACGAGACAGCCATCTTGCGCGTGGCAAAACCTTTTCAGACTTAGGAAACATTCTAAAAGGAGGAGCCATAATCAGTGACGCGGGCGCGATGATCGGATCAGCGCTGCTTGTTGAATTTGATAGTAGAGAAGAAGTCGACAAATGGCTTGAAGAAGACCCCTATGTCGCGGGGAATGTCTGGAACGAAATCACTGTCGTTCAGGTCAAATTAGCTTTCTGAGATCCTAAAAACTTAACGAATCGCTTCAAGCTTTTCAAGGATTAACCCCGAAGCAGAACCTTCTGGAAAGCCCTCCCAGTAGTTGTGCGCTGGGCTAACGGCTCCGCTGGTCTTCGAATATACGCCTTGATCTCCGCGTGGAATAACGTCCAGAAATTTTTGCATCGACCTGTCGCGTTTGAGAACAAGGTTAAAGTAGGCAGTCGCAAAATGATTCATGATGTTGTTCATTCGAACATTGTCCCAAACCGGATCACTGTAGTGGTCAGCACCTTCCCTTGTTTCACTGGCTAAGATCTCAACTGGGACTGGATATGGCGCGCCCGCATTGTGTCCCGCATCGACATAGGTCAACAGGTAACGCTCGCTATTGATTGCGGCCTCAAAAATCGCTCGAACACCATTTTCATAACCTGCCGTAGTGTCCTTGCTACCAGCCAAATAAAAAGTCGGAACACTAATTCCCGCTAGGTCTGACTCATTCCAAAACCCCCGCTCCATACCCCACGGAGCGATCGCAAAACCTGCTTTGATCCGACCATCGAGGCCACCTCGATAACGGCTGTCAGTCGACACGTGCTGCGCGAGCAGCCCTTGTGGCGGCGCACCGAAGCTATTGACTACGGCCTCATTGAAACCGCCACCTAGATTATTTACTAAACCAAAGCCCCCCATGGAATAACCAACGACCCCGGTGTTATCCATATCAATCATCCCTGAGAGAAACCCTCCAGTAGAATTGAGCTCACCCATACTATCGATTATAAAACGTTGGTCCAATGGCCTGTTATAAAATGTGCTTTTAATATGCTGCTGATCCTCGTAAGTGCTATCTTTGTGGTCGATAGACACAACCACATAACCTTTACTCGCAAGATTTTCACCAAGCGGACTCAATAAATATCTGTTCCCAGGGTAGCCATGAGAAATAACAATTAAGGGAAATTTTTCTTCGCCCTGAGCTGGCGCCGCTTCCCTCAAAGCTTGTCCAATCAAGGTCGCTGTTATTTTGGGGTTTCTAGTTATTGCCTCGTATTCCTCTCCGAGTTCTTCTCCTTCCCTAAGATGGGCGGGATACCAGATCTCCACTGTTAAACTCCGATCGTAAATTACCGGCGGATCCTCCTCAGTCGTATTGAGCACATCAACTCTTCCCGAGTCGGTAAAGACCAATGTCCGGACACCAACGGGGTAATCTCCATACTTAGCAAGAATAGGAGCATCTGAAGAAATTACATCAATCCGATTTTCTTGCGCTACTGCCATAACCGAAACCACTAAAAAACTTACAAAAACACAAACACCAAACCTGTTACATCCTTTAATCATTCGGTTCTCCAGCTTAGAAAATTAATTAAGCGTTTTCTGTTACCGCCCCTCGGTGCTTATAAGCAGCAGCACGCTGCTCATCACTATCAGTGTGCCCCACCACATCATGCAACATCAGATATAAACAAGGCACAAGGAAAAGAGTGATTGCTGTCGCAAAAAGGACACCCCAAGCCAGAGAAATTGCCATCGGGACAACGAAAAAGGTAGACGGATTTGCTGTAACCATCAAAGGAACCAGACCAATAAAAGTCGTCGCAGAAGTAAGAACAATTGGTCTAAAACGTTGCATTCCTGCCACAGAAACAGCATCGACCATACCCATTCCTTCTGCTCTTAGTCTGTTGACTGAGACCACAAGTACTAGACTTGCATTAACCACGACGCCACTTAAAGCGACCATGCCGATCACCGAAAAGAAAACGAGATCAGCCCCCATAATAAAATGACCGAAGATTGCTCCGATAGCACCGAATGGGATAACGCTCATAATAATGAGCGGCTGTAAGTAAGACTTAAGGGGAATAGCTAGGAGACCAAAAATTACCATCAACGCAATTGGTAGCGTCGAGAACAATTCGCCATACGACTCTGCCTGACGCTCACCTTCACCACCGACCACAAATTCAACCCCAAGTTCCTGAGCCCAAGTTGATCTAAACTTACCTATTAACTCTCGTCGAATCTGATCCGAACTCGCCACGGTACGGTCAAGGTCAGCCCTCACCGTTATAATGCGCCGACCGTCTCGACGATTAATACTTGAATATCCGCTTCCCAGCGTAAAGTCGGCAACACTCAGAAAAGGCACCTCGGCACCAGAGGGAGTCCTAATGAGCAGGTTCTCCAAATTCCCAAGCGACTGCCTCTCATCCTCTGGATAACGTACCATAACTCTCACATCGTCGGGCCCGCGTTGTATTCTCTGTGCTTGAGAACCATAAAATGCCTGCCTAACCTGCGTCGCAATATCATTTAAAGTAAGTCCAAGAGTTTTGCCGCGATCCAAAATCTCAATTTGGACCTCCTGCTTCCCAGGGCGAAATGAATCTGTGATATCAAAGACTCCCGGAAAAGCACCGAGCGCCGCGCGGAGCTGTGCTGCGGCAATCTGCAAATTATTCTCATCTCGCCCGGCAAGGCGATAATTTATCGGCTCACCTGCCGAGAAAGCATCCGATACAAACGAGAGCTCAAGGGCATCGGGGATTGAACCAACCTTATCACGCCATCGATCTCTGATTTCTGCAGCACTGATCTGTCCTCGATCAAAAAATGGCTTCAAGTAGATTACTACCTCAGCTACTTCACTGCTTCCCGCGCCGCCCCTGCCTGGGTTCGGCGGTCCTCCACGCGGTGCTCTCCCACCGATGATCGTAAGAACACTATCGACGACATTTTGAACGCCAGGAACTGCCGATGGACCAGCGAACTCTGCCTCCAACTCGCTAACCAGTTCAAGGGCCGACTCCTCAACGATGAGAATCGATTCTTCCGTAACGTAACCCGGCACACCGACAGGCATAACCAAACTCCCGTAAACAGTGTCACCCTCAATTGAAGGAAAGAACTGCAACGAAACCCTCCCACTAAACAGCAACGCTAGAGTAATTATGATAACGCCAGTAGCTGTGGCCCAGGCAGCATAACGATATTTTAGAACTTTCGTTAGAGCACGGCGATAGCCAAATTCTGCGAAATGCTCCATTCCAGCGGCAATCTTGCCTTGCACCTTTTGCCAAAAAATTACAATCTTTGAATGTTCAAAAAGGTAACCAGTGGTCTTACGGTGAGCGATATGACCTGGCAATATCAATTGGGACTCTAGCAAACTGGCCGCCAAACAAAACACCACCACCGCTCCAATAGCATTGAAGAAGGCACCCATTTGACCACCCAGCAGCAAAATCGGCAGAAATGCTGCAACAGTCGTCAAAACGCCAAAAATGACAGGCACTGACACTTCCAGCGTCCCCTCAATTGCTGCATCTTCTTTGGAAAAGCCTTTTCGTTCAAAAGCGTGAATACGCTCCCCCACGACGATCGCATCATCAACGATAATACCGAGAACCAAAATAAAACCCATTACAGACAACGAGCTAATCGTTAACCCAGCCGGCGCAAATAAAGAGAGAGCGCCGGCGATAGCGATGGGTATCCCGGCTGCAACCCAAATGGCAAGCTTAAATCTAAGGAATAACGCAAGAATTATTAAAACAAAAACTAGCCCCGTGTATGCATTAAATGCAACTGTCGCAATCCGATCTTCAGTAGAGACAGCGGCATCTGAAATTACGTCTAACCGAACACCCGTTGGCAAAGAAAACTGCTCTGAATCCATCCATTTATGGACTTGCGCTGCCGAGGTAGGAATATCCTCGTCGCCAACTTTAAGAACATTTATAATGGCCGAATTACGACCATTGAGTCGGGCATCTAGGTAGCCCTCCTCAAATCCGTCAACCACTGTCGCAATCTGCCCTAACTTAAGCTGAGTGCCGTCTGGGTAAGAACGAACAACAACATCCTCATATTCATCCCCACTGTAAACCTGGCCCTTTGTCCGCACCAAGATTTCTCCAGAATCAGTTCGGATTGTGCCACCTGGCAAATCGAGAGAAGCTTGATTAATCGCGCGCGAAACTTGATCAAGCGTCAATCCATACTGCCTCAGTGTGAGCTCAGAAATTTCAATTGAAATTTCAAATGGCCTCAAATACTGAACATCTACCGTAGAAATGCCGTCTAGTTCGAGAATTTCATTTTTTACTTCTTCCGCGACAACTTTTAGCGTTTCATCACTACTGTCAGCCGATAGCGCGAGCGTCATGACCGTACCAGTTGAACTGAAGGCTCTTACAATCGGCTTTTCGGTTTCCAACGGAAAGGTACTGATCGCATCAATTTTACCTTTAACATCGTTAAGCACTCTGTTGAGGTCGGCGCCTGTTGATAGCTTCAGAGTTGCATCGCAACCACCTTCGCGCGCAGAAGTCGTTAATACATCTATGTCTTCAGCACTCTCCAAGGCTTCCTCAATTCTCAAACAAACGCCAGTTTCAGCCTCTGCTGGTGTAGCTCCAAGATATGCGACACTGACTTGAACAACGCCAAAATCAATATCCGGAAACTCTTCTTGATTTAAGCTTTGGTAAGAAAAATATCCGCCCGCCAAAAAAAGAAGCATCATCAAATTCGTCGCAACCGGATTCTTGACGAACCACGCTATAGGAGTTCTCACACTGTTTCTCCCCGCGCTCTGTGCGCCTCAAACTTAACAAAAAATGCCTCTTCGTAATTGATAGTTGAAGACATCATATGACCTCCACGACAGGTTGAACGGTCATCCCGTCAGTAACCGCTTGTATCGGGGAAATACAAATTAAATCTCCGGGGCTTAAGCCTGCACTTATCAAAACACGCTCCTCCTCAAGCCTGAGAATCTCAACGTCTCGGAATGACATTTTATTCTCAGCGTCTACAACCAGAACCTGCGCGTTGTTTCGGAGGACAGAGCGAGGCAAAGTAATAATATTGTTCAAACGCCTTCCTTGTATCCTGGCCTCGACAAACAACCCGACGGGTAATGGAATAATATCGGAGTCTGCCTCTGGCTGCTGGATCCGGATAATCGATTGGACGGTATTACTATTGGGGTCAATTGAGGCTTCGGTTCGTAATAGTGTTCCCTCCCATGAGTAGAGGCGACCACCATAATTGCCTGACAGTTCTACGGATGGAGCCTTGTCGCTTGAAAACTCGCCCCTGAACCCGGGAGCAACATCAAGATAACCAAGCTGCTTGATCGCAAGAGGAACTCTGACGTCTATGCGGTCAGCATCAAATAGCAGTGCGACATTTTGAGCTCTGTTCACATATTGACCCAGCTCAACATCCCTCGAGGCGACGATCGAATTAAAGGGTGCTCTTAAAACGGCACGATCCGCATCAAGCTCAGCCTGATTTAAATTAGCGCGAGCCTCTGCGAGCCGCGCTGCAGAGACCGTCTCGAGACGCTCAGAATTTTGCAGCTCTGCCTCACTCGCTAGGCGGCGGCTCGCTAGTTCCTTAATCCGCTTCAAATCAGACGCTGCGAACGTGGCCTCCGCCTCGGCCTGAGCGACCGAGGCCTGGCTTCGAGCAACCGCAGTTTGAAAATCATTTAGCTCAAGTCTAATCAAAGGCTCACCCTCGGCAACATATCCACCGGCCTCCAGCGAAGGTGAGACCCACTCGATAGGGCCAGCCACGTTGGCTGAAACATTTACGCGTCTTGCGGGCTGAGCCTTTCCTTGCGACTCTACGGTTAATTGAACGCTCTCCTCCTTTACCTCTATTACTCGAACGCTAATTGGAACAATTTCTGGAGGGACCTCAGTCGCTCTTCTCGGATTGCTGATCAACACAGCAGCTATACCTATGCAGGCGAAAACAATTCCAAGTGGCATTAATACCCGTTTCATTTCTTAACTCCCAAAACCATCTGTTGTTTCTTATACGTTATGTGCGAGAAAATCATTCCTTTCACGGAAATCACTCCACGGTCACAACAATTCTTTCTTCCCAACGTTTTCAGAACGCAGGAGTTGAAAAACTCCCAATCGAAGCTCTTGGAAATACTCTTCCAGCGATAGTGAAAGCAAATCCCCATCGCTTTTTTCGATACCATTCTTAAGACCTTTCAGTAAACGCAAATGAGACTCCTCATCAAGATCTGTTTGTCGTCCCTTAAAAACCATTCGTTCGAAAAGTTGAGTTTTCAGGTCATTGCCAATAAGCCGAACAACTAAATTATTCGAAATTTCTCCCAACGACTCAAGAAAAGTACGCAATTCATCGTGCACGAATTTTTTTTGCGCTAAAGCAGAGATCATTGCCTCCAGCCGAACTACCAAAGCGTGTTGTTGATCAATACTCATAACCGTAATTGCTCTTCTTCCACTCAGCTGAGTGAGAACCGAGAAAGTTTCTAAAAATTGATCTACCAGAAGCGGATCCGGTTTTTCATCGAGAGCTAAAAGAGGTCCCAGTACGGCGATACTCGAATCCCTGATACTCTTGATCCTAGCTCCCCCAGGATTTATCTCGATCAACCTTAACTGCTCTATCTGCGAGAGCGCCTCACGGACTGCGCCGCGGCCCGACTGAAATCGCGCGGCTAAATCGCGCTCTGACGGCAACCTCTCTCCCACGCGGAATTGCCCGCGCAAGATCTCAGTGAGGAGAACCTTTGCGATCTCTGCGCTTCGAGTTGGATTAGCCTCTCTGCCAGAGCAACGCTCGTTTGTTAATGTCGTTGACTTAATCATGGTGGAACTAACGCCCAGCAAACATATCTGGACCACTTTTGGTAAGACCAATACGGTTATTCCATATTGGTATTACCAAATTGGCCCTACCAATATGGACAGTACAATACTTATACAGTCCGATGCAAGAGTCAGCAATTTTTCAAGACGTAATAAGAAACGAAGAACGGGTAATTCTTTTTAAGATTAAGAAACTTAATACAGCTTTGCGGTTGAGGCTCCAAATGCACTGTGTTCGTCGCTTCCGACTAAAGAAGCTAGGACTCTCCGCGTCCCCTTAAATGGCCGCCTTCCGTGCATCACCAGGAAATTATCAACCAACACGACGTCGCCTGTCTCCCAACACATGTCAAATGTCAGGACTTCCGCACTATCGGAAACTCTGCCCATATCCCTCTCATCAATAGCTGAGCCATCTCCAAAAGTTATTGCCTTATTTCGGTCGTTGTCCTCATTCTTCCAACCCTTAAAGGCAGCAATTAACTGATTAAAAAAAACTCGACGCCCGTCCAATAATGTCCGCACAGCTGGCATTACCGTAGTCGTAACCCTAAGACTACCATCCTCTAACCATTGCCAGCTGTACCCCAAAGTCTGCAACTTTATTTCAGCCTCGGCTGGTGTGCTTACCGATAATGTACTCCTCCAACTGCGACCCTGTCCCGACTCGAGATTATTTTTAGCTGGCATCGTGTTGCTGTAACGTACGCCTAGATTCTCACATTTATAAAGGAAATCAGGCTGATTTTTTTCAATCACATTCAATAATACATCTGATCTGCAAAGCGGTGTTTGACCGCCTTCCCGAGCGGACTGCTCACAATAGAAAAATAGCTTCGAGGGAAAAACTGGTGTTTGTGCCATCTCATGATGCAAGAAAATCGAAACTTCTGATGGAGCTTCATTAGCGGTAAAAACACGTTCAGTGCGATTTTGGCGCACGGCGTTCGAGAGCGACTCGGCATAAGTAAAATTCGGGAAACCAAACGCTTTGATGAATTCATCAAACTCATGGTCGTTCGTTAGTCCGAAGTTTCGAAAGAGAATCGCGCCATTTCGAGCAAGCACTCGACTCAAAGCCGATTTTTGATCATAAACCCAACCACGAATCTGATTTAAATCGCCATGCGAGGGCGAAGTAATAGCAAACGGGAGATCTCCTGCACAATCGTGCTCCTCACCGTTTGATACAAAGTCTGGCGCAAAAGTCATAAAAAGTCCTAATCATAAATAGAATGGAACCGATTAAAAGCACCCTCGCAGAATAATGCAGGATCATTAAACCGGCGATTTTTGTTTAGAGCCGAAATAGAATCCATCTCCGATTCTGTTAGAACAAAGTTTGACAACTCTATATTTTCAATCAAACGTTCTCTTTTTGAGGATTTAGGAATAATTGCACACCCTCTTTGCAACCCCCAACGCAGAACCACCTGCGCCGGCGTTGCACCAGTCCTCTCACTCACGACTTTAACCACTGAATGTACAAGCACTGATTCTTCACCCGTAGCCATATTCAAATCGACATAAGAAAGAGCGCCAAGAGGCGAAAATCCGGTAACCGCGATGCCATAATCCTTTGCTGTCCTCAATAAGTTTTCTTGAGTTAAGAAAGGGTGCAGTTCTACTTGCAGCATACTCGGCTTAATCTTGCAGTAACTCATCAAATCGTGAATCAGCGCCGAACTATAATTACAAACCCCGATGTCACGCACCAAGGCAAGATCAACTAAAGATTCCATTGCCGCCCAGGTTTCGCTTAAGGGTACTTTCTCAAGCTCCATTATTGGGTTCTCAGAGTGTGGATCGAATGTCCATTCAGGAGGATAATGCTTTTCGGCAGGTACGTACTTCAAAGCAATCGGAAAATGAATTAGATAAAGGTCAAGATAGTCTAGCGCCAAATCAGAAAGGGTTTTACGACACGCTTGTTCCACATGTTCTCTGCGATGAGAGGTATTCCACAATTTTGAAGTAACCCAAAGTTCTTCTCGCGAACAAATCCCCTCTGCTAAAGCCCGAGATATCCCCTGACCAACCTCAATTTCGTTACCATAATCTGCAGCACTATCTAAATGCCGATACCCCAAAGCTATCGCATCATAAACCGTATCTGCAGTGTCTTGTTTCGAGATTTTCCACAATCCCAACCCAACCGCTGGCATATGTCGATTTCCAATTGGAATTACTTGTGTCATTTTGATTCCACTCATTTACTATTCTGATCAGCTAGCCACTTATATGCAGCTTCTCCCTCCTGCTTAAGCATTTCCTCAATACTCACGGATTCACCTCTGGATAAAGATAACTGTGCTGCTGTCGCAACAATAATTGACCAAAAGCCCTCTTCAATTGTGGCGGCTCCGGTCTCCTTCCCCTCTACTCGGTCAAAAAAAGCTATGTGCTCAAAATATGTCGACCCATGATGGCCACTGGACTCGATTGCTTTGGGGAAACCCAAATTAATATGGCGCGAAGTTTGACGTTCCCCCGTTTCAATGTCCATTGAAATTTCAGTCGCAGATTCCTGATGCATATTAAATGATTCGGCTGCAACTAGCCGCCCCCCTTCGCCGACCACAACAAGCTCCTCAGAAAAGTTGGGGGAAAACATATTTAGAGAAAAATTTGCTCTTACGCCACTCGCATACTCGATTATTACAAAGGCATGATCATCAATGTCAGACTTTACACCAGCGTACTCAAAATCACGAAAGTTTACGGCTCTGCCTCCTGCTGCATAAACGCGGATCGGGCGCGAGGATGCCAGTAAGTTAATCAAATCAAAATAATGGCAACACTTCTCCAAAAGTGTACCCCCACTTTTTATGTTGAACTTATTCCATTGACCCACTTTATCCAAAAACGGTGGTCGTGATTCGCTTAACGCAATAGTTTTAATGTCACCAATCGTTTCGCGATTAAGTGTTTCAAATATTGCCTCCGAATACTGAGCCTTATAGCGATACTGAAGCCCGATTTGGATAAAAGACTTATAGCTTGCATTCCATTTAACAATGTCAAGACAGTCATTCAGAGTTGTCGCCATTGGTTTTTCTAAAAAGATAGGCTTTCCCGAGTCTATGGCAGTTTCTAATATCTCGCGGTGAGTAAAATTTGGCGTACAAATAAAGATAGCATCCGAATCAGGGTCGGAGCATGCTGAACGGACGGAAGAATAGAGCTTGAGGGAGCAGTCATTAAACTCTTTATAATTTTCAGCTGCTACTTCCATGCTAAGTGCCTGACTATCAAATATTCCAATCACCTGTGCTCGGCCCAGTAAGGCCGCGACTCGCATATGCTCCTGCCCCATCGTTCCCGTACCGATAACGCATATTCGATACTGCGATTCCGGTTTTTTATACATAAAGCGATCTGTGTCGGGAATATGATTTTGGTTTTTGCGACTCTCAAAAAAACGTAACCGTTGTCGATTATTTTTGCTCATTAAATATCTTTCCTTATGCTAGGGCGTGCGCAGAGTGTTTTACAGCTCGTATCCAAACACCCGCGTTAAGTAACGCAATTAAAGATAATATTGGAAAAAACCAATCGCCAATTCCATCAACTAATCCGATTGGGGAAAACAAGATATAAACAGCGAAAACAGTCGACATTAGCGTTATTGCGCATGCAGGAGCAAACTCCCAAGGGGTCATATCCACCCGCTGACGGGGCTTAAAGGAGTACGCACTCTTCAGAGGGTAAAAGTGTCCAATCGTGAGCATGATAGATACCTCCACCACGAATAACACCGCGTACAAATGCAAAAAATGAATATTGATTGAATCGTTGAAAACAAATTGCAAGAGTGTATACGCTACCAAGTGAAATCCAATTACAAGTTTTGGACCGATCGGAGGAACACGTCGAGTGAACAAACCTACCAAGACAATTGCGATGATTGGAATGTTATAAAACCCAGTAAAAATTCTCATTATTTGCCATAGACCTTCGGGGGCAAACTGCAGCAGCGGTGCGATAAAAAAAGAAATTATCGCAATTACTACACTTGTTAGCTTCGCAATGCGAACAAGGGAGGCATCATCCACAACGCCCTTCTTCAGAGGAAGATAAATGTCCAAACAAAAAAGAGTAGCTGCGCTGTTAAGAAGAGAATTAAACGAGCTAAAAACCGCTCCTAGTAAAACCGCCAGAAAAAATCCCATCGCATACGCAGGAAGAACGTCTCTGATCAGAGCTGGATATGCTAAATCTATTGAAGCTAAAGTCGGACCGTAAAGGTGGTAGGCAATTATTCCCGGAAGCATCATAAGAAACGGCACTAGTACTTTAAAAAAACCGGAGAAAAGAACCCCTTTCTGTCCCTCCGCGAGATTTCGAGCTGCGAGAGTTCTTTGAATTACATATTGATTCGTACACCAATAGAATAAATTAGCAAAAATCATACCGGTGAAAAGTGTTGGAAATGGCGTGGGGTCAGAAGAGCTGCCGATTGCATTGAGCTTAGATGTGTCAGTGGTTGTCACTATACCGACACCGTTCCAAAAACTGCCGTCGCCCAATAGTGAGAACCCGAGAATCGGAACAACAATCCCCACAATCAATAATCCGATGCCATTTAGCGTATCGGAAACAGCGACAGCGCGAAGACCACCGAAAACTGCGTACATCCCGCCAATACTGCCAATGAATATAATAGTTAAGGTAAGGGATAACTCATACGTCAATCCGAGCTGAGTTGGAATGTCGAACAGTTGAAGGACTGCCACGGACCCGGCATAGAGCACCGAGGGAATAGTTACCAATCCGTAGCCGAGCATAAACAAGACGACTGAAAGCCGACGGACGCTAGGATCAAATCGCTCATTGAGGAATTCCGGCAATGTTGAAAAAGCCCCAGATAGATATTTCGGCAGAAAAATGAACGCCATGCAAATCGTAGCAAAGGCCGCTGTCACCTCCCAACCCATGCTGCTCATATTGAACCCATAGGCTGATCCGTTCAAACCAATTAGATGGTTAGCAGATAAATTAGTCAGGATCATTGAGCCTGCTATGAACACAGCGTTTAAACCGCGACCTGCAAGGAAATAGCCCTCTCGCGAGGCAAGTTTACCTTTCGCTTGTCGGTAAGATACGTTAGCCACGAGCAACATGAAAAAAATGCAACTGCCGGCGGTAAGGAGAAATTCTTGTGAGCTCATAACAATCAAACCACCACTAACATGAACAGTTTTTTCGAACCACACCTATTGAGAATGCTCTTCGCAAGTCGCGCGCACTTTAAGAAACTGCGGGCAGTTTATACTACACGAAGTATTGGCCGGTTAGTTAAGAAAATGATCACAAACCTCGAGGTTAGCAACCAGTGGTTAAAGCGGCTTAAAAGCATACGGTCAAGATTTTTCACCAGCATGCTATAGCAAAGAGGAATAGCGTATTCAGCTTCCGCCATGACGCCTCGTCAATATTCGTATTTTCCCAGCCTAGTTTTTGGAGCTGGTCCTTGTTAATCTTAACATTTCAGTGTCAGCCTATACTCAACAAAAATTCAACCCGAAGCGCAACCCCTTTACCGTCGAATAAAGGCGTCTATAGCAACGGTCACAAGGAACTCATGATGCGATTTTCGCTAACAAATCTGATCGGGCTCTCTCTCCTGTATTTTTCGCAAGCAAGCGTATCTCAATCCATCGAGGAAATCGTTGAACATAAATACGCTGTGAACGACGGCACGTCGATTCACTATGTAAGAGCAGGCGAAGGACCGCTGATGGTTTTTATTCATGGCTTCCCCGACTTTTGGTATGGCTGGCGAGAGCAAATGATGAGCTTATCTGACCAGTACACCGTCGTCGCATTGGACACAAGAGGCTACAACCTAAGCGACAAACCCTCTGGATACGAAAATTACAGCATGGATTTCCTCGTCGGGGATGTCGAAGCTGTGATAAAAAACGAGAATCGTGAAAAAGCTATTATCGTCGGTCACGACTGGGGAGGCGGGATTGCTTGGAGTTTTGCTGGACTCCGCCCGGAGATGACTCACAGACTTATAATCTTTAACCTGCCACATATCAAAAGGCTGCAAACTGAGTTAGCAAAATTTGAAGCGCAACACGAGGCCTCAGGGTACGCTCGAAATTTTCAGTTGCCCAACTCTCATGAGAAACTCACCGCAGAGGGACTCGCGTTAGCGCTGTCTCGTGGTAATTCGAAAACACGAAGTCGTTACCTTGAGGCTTTCAAAAAATCGAGCTTAGACGCGATGATGAATTATTACCGCGCCAATTTCCCTCGAGAACCATATACCGAAGGTCAATTTTTAGATATTCCAAAAATTCAAGCACCGGTATTGCAATTTCACGGCTTAAAAGACACCGCTTTACTACCCTCTGGTTTGAATAATACATGGGAGGAAATAGAGTCAGATTGGACGCTAATGACCTTGCCCACTGCTAACCATTGGTCTCACTTGGACGAGGCTGGCAAGGTTAACAAAATGATCAGGGCTTGGCTCGAGGTGCAACAAGATTAACTCTCAAAACACGCAGCCCGTCAATTTAAGGCGCTTAATCGATAGCGCTCTGCAAGAATGCAACGGCGGCCGAAACCGGCAGGCCCTCAACATCGACCATTCGATTTGCCTCACGCATGTCTGAATCGGTAATTCTATTTGCAAGTCGCGCGAGAACATCCATTATCTTGGGCCGCTGAGTTATTCGCTCAGAACCCAAGATCATAGCATCGTAAGAAAGCATCGCATTATAGGGGTCATCCAGCAGCAGCAGGTCGTATGCAGCGACTCTGCCATCGGTTGTGTATGCACTTATTACATCAACCTCTCCAGAGGCAACTGCTCCGTACATCAGCGATGAATCAAAGGTTAATTTTTCGCCAAAATCCACTCCGTAGATTTGATGAGTACGAAGCCATTCGAGACGCCCAAAAAACTCCAAATCACCGCCGGCTTTTATTGACGTCCCGATACTAGTAAGGTCCTTAAGAGAGCTCACTCCAAGCTCCTCAGCTCGATCACGTCGCATTGCAAGCGCGTATCGATTTTCAAACCCACCAAAACCGACAAAAGAAATCCCTTGGTTTTTAACATAACGCTCAACCTCTTCCCTGATTACCTTGGGACCCGGGTTGTCCTCGCGATCCATGTGTCCAGCCCAGACTGTTCCAGAATATTCGAAATAAACATCAATACTATTACCGCGCAAAGCTTCAAATATAACCTGGGAGCCAAGACCTATTTTTTTTTCAGTCTTAAACCCTTCTCTAGTTAACTCTGCCGACACAAGCCCTGCTAAGATGTGTTGTTCGGTATAACCTTTGGCGCCTACTACCACATCGACTGGTTTTGCAGACCAAAAAATTGCAATTAAGCCAAGAGTCAAAATCATTAAAACAACTAATTGATAACGGGCCGAAAAAAAGGATCGTCCACTTACAATTTCTCGTTTGCGCTCGCTTGATCTTTTCTGGTACAGGCCAATGCCAGCATCTAGGATCAAAGCTAACGCTGCCGAGGCCACACTCCCAAGCACTACTGCTTCAAGATTACGGGTTTGCAAGCCCGTAAAAATATAATTTCCAAAGCTCGGGGCACCCACGAGAGTAGCGAGCGTGGCCATACCCACGGTCCAAACAACTGAAGTTCTTACACCAGCAATTATCACTGGTTTTGACAGTGGCAACTCAACCAGCAGTAGGCGCTGTCGTCGCGACATTCCTATTCCTCTTGCAGCCTCCGATACATCTATAGGAACCCCTTCTAGACCAGCAATTGTATTCCGCACAATTGGTAACATAGAGTAAAGTGTTAGGGCTATAAAAGCAGGCAGAAAACCAATACGCCCGCCTAAAAAGGCGACGACTAGGGCAAGAATCGCAAGACCAGGAATTGTTTGTATTACGCTTATTACTAACATCAAAGGTTGCTTCGCACGAGGAAATTGATGCGCTAAAACACCACCAGGCACACTCACAATAATTCCTACTGATACGCTCGCTAGTGTGAGCAAAAGATGTCCCTGTAAAGCACCGAGGAAATTTTGCAAAAACTGCAGATCAAAACTATCACTCATAACGTTACCCAAAGTAATCGGTCGTATGAGTTGTAGATATTAGTTTGCTCACTTTTTCAGCTCTGGTTAACGGAGTTTTCATCAACTTTGTTACATACCCATCCGTTGGATTGTTTAGCAGCCCAGAAGCAGAGTCACATTGCAAAATGCACCCCTCTTTCATTATTGCAATTCTATCAGCGATCAACATAGCTTCAGTGATATCGTGTGTAACCATGACTACGGTTAATTTCAAACTCTTTTGGATTCGGACAAATTCCTCTTGAAGCTCTGCACGATTAATAGGGTCAAGTGCTCCAAATGGCTCATCCATCAGCAAGATTTCAGGCTTGGCCGCAAGCGCTCGAGCTACACCAACTCGCTGTGCCTGTCCTCCGGACAGCTCCACTGGCATGCGATCCCCGAAATTCACTAGCGGCAACCCAACTAAAGCAAGCAATTCCGAGCAACGTTCTTCTATCGCCTCTGGAGACCAGTTCAACAACTCCGGAACCGCCGAAACATTTTGCCTAACAGTGTAGTGCGGGAACAAACCAACCCCTTGAAAAACATAGCCGATATTGCGCCGCAGATCCTGAACAGGCATATCTAGCACATTCTTCCCTCCTATCGAGACAAAACCTGAGGAGGGGCTAACAAGTCGATTAACCATTTTTAAAGTAGAAGTTTTGCCGCAACCGGATGCCCCAACAAGAGCCAGAACCTCTCCTTGATTAACACTTAAAACAAAATTATTGACAGCGAAATTCACGCCGCCATCATAAGATTTAGAAACGCTGTTAAATTCAATCACGACGACGATAACTCATTCGTTGCAAGGACAGCAGCAATCAAGTTTCAGAGCGCACTGTAAAGCAGTTAAAAAGAACCAAATTTGAAGCAATTACAACTCTATCTCTAGCGGCATTTTATAGACTAAAGAGGCATTGACAATACGTTGAGTTTTCCCATCAACTATAGCAGGCCTAAAGGGTATCTTCCGCACCGCTCGCACTGCTTGATTTCGAAGACGCCGCGACAGTTCGTTTGCCCCGCTGACCTTTACACTTGAAGCTTGACCCCGACGAGAAATAGAAAGGCTGACCTCAACCTCTCCGAACTCCAATGCGAGATCAGGGAAAGAGTCCGGAGCAACTGGCATTGGCGAGAAACCAATATTTTCTGCCCACCCCGAGAAAGTTCCTAAGAAAAGCCTATCGTCAGCGTGTTGATCACTTCCTTCGCGCGCGTTCAGAGCCGCCTGCAAAGAGCTGTGGAGTTTAAGGCTAGGGAGCGGCTCAGGTACAGAAAAAAAGTTTTCAATTAAATTACTGTCCACGCCGGCCTGCATTAGCAACTCTTCCGCAGCTCGGTAATCTCTGACAGATGTCCCTCTTCCAAGTAATTGCTGAAAATCACCTCGCGCGATCTTTGCCATTGCTTGCGTCTCAAGAGCCTCGCGATACGCTGGACTTTCAGCCGCTTTCAACAACGAAGCCTTGTACCCTAATATTTCGTCAATGTCTTTTACCAGCCTATAGCTTTTGTCTAAATAACGCTGACCAAGCATTGAACCTTTTTGAATCGTCGGAGTTATCGACCCTCTTCCCCTGCCATAAAAGAACGGGGCATCGCGATCTTGCAAAGCAAGAGCACCATCCTCTCGAAACAGGCGATCAATCGTTTCGTAAGACAATCCATTAGAAACATTGAGCAATTGCACCAACCGAAAATTATTGACCGCTTTGCGATAACTCCATGGAACAAATCTCTCATCTTCTTCGCCGAACAATTTCTCTGCAATGTCTATTTGTTGTTCTATGAGCTCCCTAGCTAAGAAAAACTGTTTAACACCCTCTCTCGAGCGATCGAAAAAAATTCTCAATAAAGACCAGTAAGCCTGCTCATCAATTATTGAGAGCAATTCATCCGGATTTTCATCCCCGGCACTGCTTTGAACAAATCGCATATGATCGAAAATATCTGAAACGGAATCCGTTCCCCCCAGCAATAACTCGATTTCTAATTGAGTGCGCAGAAGTGGGAGCAGTCTGAGATCAGAAAAACCATACTCAGTTCTAACAATTTGAATTAGACGTCGCTGCTCATCCAAAGCGGAGGAATAATTTCCATCTTTCTGATGCGCGCTTACTAATCCAACCAACGGCTCAATCAACGCACTCCCGAAAGGACCGTCCGATTGCTCAACTTCTGAGAGCTGACGCTGATAATTTTTAACATCCTCCCCAACATTATTGGTTTGAGCAAGCAAGCTCACAGAAATTACGGACGTGAAAAAAACAAAAGGTGCAGATAAGATAAATTTTCGAAAACTCTTAACCATCATGATCACAAGCCAAGGTTGAAAAAATTAAAAATGAACAATCACTTTTAAGTGCCATTAATACCAAATCTGCGATCGCGTCGCGAGACAGGAACGATTACTTAACATCAGAGTCCTGCCTGCGCGCGCCCGCTAAGATTCCTACAAGCCCATAATTGCCTTCGTGGCAAGCATACTCATACAATCGATCTGACGTAGCATTCAAACTCATTTCTCCCGCCCAACTCTCCTCATAATAAACAGGATCAAAAACCTCAAACTCATAAAGAATTTGTCCATCCGAGTATCGACTGAATCGTTCGATGACTTTTCCATCTTGTGACAACGGCGCCACGTTTCGTGGCGCCTGTTGAGGATGTAAATTAAGAGTCTCAACAACTAGAGTGTCGCCGTCCCACCGCCCAATAGAATCACCTAGCCAACGGTGGTGCTGTTCTGGGCGATGCTCGCTGTCAATGGGTATGATACGTATATCGTTCACCATTTCGATGAGAATCATCAGGTAGCCGTCTGTTTGGACGATCTGATACATATTATTATACAAGACGTTATTCATTGGCGGCCCGCCGGTGCTTCCAAATCCTATAATGCATCTTTCCCCAAGCGCTCGCCCTTCTGGTCCATCATTACCAGAAAATTTAGACCTGAAATCACGCCGCATCCCCAAACCGACCTCAGTAAACGGAATCCTGCCGTCAGAAGGCGAAACAATCCAAGAACTTCTAGATGTTCCCATTACAGAGGCAAACCTTGTTCCAGGATCTACCCAAAAAGCGTTATAACCTCGGCCACTCCCAAGATCAGACCCATCCAAAAGCTCACCCTGCACAAGCCCGTCATCAGTAGCTTGTCTTACATTTTGATGATGATCGCGAGTAAACTCTTCAACCTTATCAGCAGGAATAACAAGATCGGAATAGACGTTACTTCGCTGCATCTGCGTTAATGATGCATTGCTCCAGAACCCCTGAAAATCAGGTTTGCCCGAGACAGTTCTCGGCGGCTCATAGCCGTTTTCCTGAGCAAAACCCGCGGTGCAAGCAAAGGAGCACATTAATAAAACTACGACTCTTATGTTTACGGTTTTCACTTAAACTCCAACAAAACTAAAGGCAAAAAGATGAAAAGTAACTTATCTTGCAACTTGGTTCACAAGCGATGGACCAAAAGATAACCACGTCCCTTGATAACTTATACTCTCTGATTCACCAGAAATCCAATCGCAAACCCCGTCAGGGAACGTTTCACTCAGAACTTCCCGCTGATCCGGATTAAAATCAACATCATAATCTGTCCAGTTGATTTCTTTCAAAGCGCACTTAATTATATTGTTGGCCAACGGGCTACCGGCTTCTTGTCTCGGCGAGGAAAAAGCCGGATAAAGCTGAGAACATAAATTATCTCCTTGGTATTGCTGTTTTTGAACATGCTTGACTCTTGGGACCGCCTCATTATCCCAGCAAACATCTGTGAGTCCTGAAGGCTTCGCCTCAATCACCCGATCACGCTGACTTACATCTGTCGAGGGATCATTTTTTATCGCCATTAGCCAGGCATCCATCTGAGCAAAGATGTCAGCCAAATCGCCCTCGCCCTCATCAAAACCCCACTTGCCTCCAATTTTCATGACTTGATTTCCCGAGTTACCGTTGACGTTAATTAGGCGCGCCCGCGTGCTAAATTGATGACCTATCATATGCAGGTCACCATCCGGCATTAAATCAGTATAAGTTCGATAATCTATAATCGGGGTCGTAGATAAACCTCCACCGCCAAAAAGTACCCGACCGCTTGAGATAGCAATCCGAGCAGCCGCCGACTCAGCACGATGACGAGTAGAAACGTGATCAAGATTTTCATCAAAACCACCTATACCAGCATTTAATTCAACGAACTGTTGCGGAGAAATCATGCCATTATTCAGAGCTTTTAATCCATATTGAACTCCAACATTGTCCAGTGGGCGCGTGATGATTGCGGGCTCAGATATGTCCGAAGGACCTTGCCGATATATATTCAAACCGTGATCATATATCGTCATTCTCAACCCATTCGCCTCTCGAAGAGTTGCGCGCTGCGATGCCAGCGCCGCCAAGCTAGTTTCACCTCCAGCGTACTCTCGAACCTCACCCTCTCGATACAATGGGTCCACCCGCGCCGCGCTTCTGCTAAGGTTAGAGATACTTGGAAATACTCCAAAACCAGACACAGCCAGTTGCTGCTCCTCGTTAAACCCAACAAGATCAGTGAATGGATCCGACTGATCAAAAAACCTATGCAATAAACGCGCATCAACTGAGGTGAAGGTTGTTGATGTAATCACATCAGGGAAACTTGATGACACGATAATGCCGTCAAACACCCCCGGATAATTGTCAGCGGTCTGATGAGCTTGATAAGATCCTCCTGATGCACCAAATCCAATTGTAAATTCAGGGACGCCATACCCCTCTATGAATTTTTCCTTCACCATAATATGAGTCTCAGACGCCAGTAAGTCATTACAATTCTGACCAAAAACATTTAAAGACGAAGAGACTACCGCGTATCCGATCTCAAAAAATTCCGGACGAATAACACCGCCGGAACGCGTGCCTTGTCGATACCAACCGCCCCTGCACCCGCCCCCATGAGTGTAAATCAATTTCCCATTCCAACCAGCGCTCCGACTCCATGGCGAAACCTCGGTATCATTCGGATCATGCAACATCGCAATTTCATATATCGCGCGATTAACTGTTCCCGTTTCCACGCGAATAATCTGAGGGATAGTCACACCATTTTCTAATGTAATAAAAGATACGTCGGGGGGATATTCCTTAGCACTCTCGTTAAATAACTTAAAAACATCGCTGCCCTCGGGGCGATATAGATAATCAATTCTTGTTTCAATACTGCAATCGTTGTCCAGCGCGGGACCCAAAGTGCCGCCAATCGCCAGATCAAATTCTTCAGTTTGGCAGACGTATGGCTTTTGATGCGGGCCGGAAATTATGGGGCCCGACTCACTAAAATTATCAATTGTGATCTGGCTGGTTTCCTCAGCTGATTTAACCTCAAGAATATTTTTTCCCAATCCCATACCCTGAACAATTACCTGCCATTTTTTAATCCCAGTATTTACCAACTCTGCTTCAAGAACCCGATTGTTCAAAATCAACTGCACCTTAAATGCACCATTTTTATCGAGATTAGAAATCTCGATTAAAGCATCACCACCAGTTACTAACCAAGGTTTAGACGAAAGAACTTCAATCTGCAACAATCCACTATTTTCCGACTCAAGCGGCGCGATTAGGGTTCCAACCGACTCATCTGTTGAGCACCCAACGACTATCAGCAGAGAGAGGTACACTACGCCTGCAATGACCCGCAGCAGATCTTTTTCCATATAATCCTCTTTAAAAGCAATTCAAACAAAAAATCCTGAGCTGAACTACACGACGACGGTTCTAGAGTGATAGAATTCTGAAACTAGCACATCCCTTAAAACCTAGCATAACATTAGTACTATGATGACCCAAAAGCTTACCCTGCAGAAGAATATTAAGCTCAAACCTGTCAACGCACCTGATATAGATCAGAAGTGCTCTCGTTGCACGTTGTCAATCTGCTGCAATTCTATAAACCAAAAAATACAAACTCCAAAGAGCAGAGAAGACTTCGATTTTTTACTTTGGCAAATATCACATGCTGGTGTAAATTTATTTAAAGATGCTGATGGGTGGTTTCTTCATATCGCCACAAAGTGTGATCACTTATTAACTGGAGGGATTTGCGCCATATACGAAAAGCGTCCGATGGTATGTCGCGAGTACACCAATAGTTACTGCGAATTTGACGCGCCCATCTCTCAAACCGCGGAACTTTTTTTTTCCACATATCAAGAGTTGGATATGTATTGTGAGAAGCGATTTAAGTCTTGGTCTAGAAGATTTAGACCGCTTTAAAACAAGACAATAAATTCGCCAGTTGTTAAGTTCCCCGCCGCAGGAAAACTGTAATCTGGAATAATAGTTTTTTCTAAACCAGGAATTTCTATTTGTTCATTTTTGTTATTGACCAGCCTAACTTGCAACTCCCCCCCCTTGCTGTGACTAATTGCTTCTCCCCACGCAATTAACTTTTCACCTCGCGAGTTTGCCGCAATGGTTGGGTTTTTTTGCCTCGTCGCTTTGGCAGGCTCACCCGCACCGACTTCTATATCAGCTCCTAAAAGTTTATAAACAGTTCGGGCCTTTGTCTCAAACGCCATCCAACTTTTCCCTTCTTGCGAACGCGCAATATCATTGGTGCTCAATGGGCATGCGGACATCGTCCACTCTCGCATTATTTGCATTGATTCGTATTCAGACCGTAAAAACTCTTCGTTAGAAAATTTACTTTGGTTCGATGACAGATTTAAAACCTGCATGTGACGCCCCGTTCCGTTAATAGCGGAGCGATAAGCAATCGCTAATTGATCCCCTCCAGTAAATTCAGCAGCTAACGAGCAGCATGCACAAGCTCCAAGACCAGGGTCGCCAACAGGCAGCTCTGGGCCAAAAGTTTCTCCGCTATCTGTTGAAAATCGCATGTAAACCGTTCGCTCTTTTTCGTTGGCAAGATCGCCCGCACCCCAGACTAAAACCACATTCGGTCCCATTGCAGCTATGTCAGCACCGGCATCAATTCCCTCCGAAAATGTTGTCACCATAGAACGCTGTGCTTCAAATATTTGACGCCCAACATCCGATCGCGCATAGTAATATTGATTGTCTCGGGGCAAGTACCACACGACATGAATTCTACCAGCGCCATCAACAGCCATCGATGCACGCGCAATTGAAAAAGTTTGTAAGTTGTACGCTTCGGAAGAAACTCGCACTGGGTCACCAAATCTTTTTTCCTCATGAGAAAACTCTCTGTAATACAGATGACCCTCTCTTGCCGATCGTGCCCGAAGACGCTTTTTGAAATATAGGAGATGCAGACCACCCTTCTCGTCGTTAACAAGTCTCGGTTGAAGTCCGCCGTCAGGAGTAGCCTCTATCCGAACCTGTGCATTAACTGCAGCGACACCGATGAGCAACAACAAGACACTCATTCTTTTTAACCTATGTAACAAAGTAATTACCTCCTACCTCGATCATGTCCCTTCTCAGCTTTTCAAGCAACTTTTAAGCGAGCAATCTAGCACACAAAGCAGCATCATATGAATCCTTAACATTTCGAGTTAGTAGAAAAATACCCACAATTAGTGCACTATTCTACTGTGTCGTTACAGCCCCATTATTGAACCAAAATTTGCGCTAACTGCGTTAAGAGTTAGTGATAAACTCTAACCCTACGCATTAGGATAACTCATGACTCCAAGCTTCATACGTCTTATTAGATTTCATTGCTTCCACTCGATAAGAAAGAAGGGCATATGTACTTTTCTACTTATAGGAATTGGGGTAAACAGTTGTTCAAAACCCCCCGAAACCACTGATTTGCAAGATACTACCGAATCTCATTTCAACACGACACTAAGCAACAAACAAATTATGTCACTTATTTTAGAGCCCGCCTCCGATATTCTTTGGGATTCAGGCGGTTGGGTTTTAGACGCCGCGGGATATGAAGAACTTTTCCCCACTACTGACGACGGTTGGGATTATGTTCGAGCGCAAGCGGCAATCGTTGCCGAAACCGGAAATTTACTCGCTCTCCCTGAACGAGCACCAGATAACGATGCCTGGCTCATATACTCGAACGGGCTTTCTGACGCCGGCCTGCTCGCAATGGATGCAGCAGAGTCAAAAAACGAAGAGGCCTTTTTTGAAGCAGGTGGCCAAATCTATAGTGTCTGCACTGCTTGCCACCAAGCTTATAATCCGGACATCGTAAATCGTTTCGATTCGGCAGACTAAAGAAATGCGATCAAAACTAGAAAGCCTACAAATCATTTGTAGCAGACCAATGTCTTCTTTTGTTTTAGCGCTGCTGACTACTTTTACATCTCTCGCTGTCTATGCTCATGGGTTGGAGGGTGCAGACGCCGCTTTTGTGCAGGCTATAGATGGACCAGCGGTTGGTCCCTTTATCTATCTTGGTGCAAAACATATGGTCACTGGATACGACCACCTACTGTTCCTTTTTGGGGTAATTTTTTTTCTCTACAAGCCGAGACACATTTTTAAATATGTTTCTCTTTTTGCTGTCGGACACAGCTTGACTCTTTTGTTCGGCGTCCTTGCCGATCTCACAGTAAATGCTTACTTAATAGATGCAATTATTGGCTTTTCAATCGCATACAAAGCGTTTGAAAATATAGATGGATTTAAGAGCGTTTTCTACTTCAACCCACGAGCGGATGTCGCTGTTTTTGTGTTCGGGTTATTTCACGGCCTCGGTCTAGCGACAAAGCTGCAGGAATTTAACCTATCTGAAAACGGCATAATTACTAACATCCTAAGTTTCAATATCGGCGTTGAGTTAGGGCAGCTATTTGCTCTCAGCGTTGTATTGATAGGAATTATTATTTGGCGGAGCACTGACAACTTTTCTCGAAACGCATTCGCAACTAATGTTGTAATCATGACGGCGGGTTTTTTACTCGCCGGTTATCAGCTAAGCCACTACTATTGGACTGGGGCGATCTAAAATCCGTCTTAAGAAACATGTCACCAACCAGAAAGGATCTTCACGTGATTTCACAAGAAACTAAAACTCCGGATTCAAAAAAGATCATTATTGCTACTTCGGGAGCACTAGTAATTGCCACATTTATTACTTTTGCCTTTATCCTTCCCGCTGAGCTTGGAAAGGACCCTCTCGGCTCTGGTCGACTGCTTGGCCTTACAGCATTATCAAACCCTCTCAACCCTTTTGAAGCGCAGCCCGAGGGATGGCGCAATGACCGCGTTGAGTTTGTTCTAGAGCCTTTCCAATCCGTAGAATACAAATACCACCTCGACCTTGATGCCCCAATGGTATTTAACTGGCAAACTGACGGTGAGGTTTATTATGACATGCATGCCGAGCCAGCCGGCCTTGGAGAGGAGTATGTTCAAAGTTTCGAGCAGGGCAACGGGCTGACGATGAATGGCGCGTTTCATGCGCCTTTTTCCGGAATTCATGGATGGTTTTGGGAAAATCGAGGTCTTACAACTGTCACAGTCAAACTGAATGCGTCTGGTTTTTTCTTCGCCTCAACTGTATTTCGAGACGGAGGTGATTTTGAGCGCCAAATATCTCCAAACGCTCGTTAAATACTATGATTGAATTTCTTTTATGCAAAAAAAACCGCCTTTCGGCGGATCTTTTTTAACGACCCGGTTCGGTCGCATCTGAACCATCTCTTGGAGCTCCGGTTCCCGACGAACCCATGAATAACTTTCTTCCATCGGGAAAGGTAATGTCTCTTCCGTTAGCTCGACAAGTCGGCTCACAAAGCCGATCCTTAGACTGGTAGCCAGTTACGACGATATCCGTTCCCAAGACCAGCGTGTTACGATTTATCCCACGTCGCAATAACGTGTTAGGAGTTCCACCCTCGACCATCCACAACCCAGGATCACGAGTCGCCTCAGCATCAGTATTATCAAGGTGTATCCATGTGTGGGGGTTTATCCACTCCACTCGAGTGATTGGACCACCGAGACGAACCGGCAGATTCGCGTCAAATTCCGCTGAAAAGGCGTGATGGGCAACGGCGGGAGTCTTTAAAGCAGCCACTCCAGCAGCGGTGACCATGGCAAGTCCCAATAGTTTGAAATTCATATCGTATCCCCGTAATGTAGTTTTTGTTTAGTACGCTTTAAACACTATTTATAGTTTAAAGCACAAAGGGTAATCTATCAACTTTAGACGATTCAACATACTGACATGTCAGTGACTTGGCTCCCAACACCTCGTTTATTTAAAAAATTGATCAGAAACCTAATTCACTCTCACGCCCTTTTCTATATTTCCCATACATCAACTCCTCCACAAATTCTACGCACTTGAATTGAGGTAGCTCATATCCCACCTCCAGGCGCCGGTAGATCGGCATTCTTATGGTCCATGGCTCCTCGAAGACCTCAGGATCCTCCATAGTCGCTTCGTACTCAATAACGTTTTCACTTACCAGGGTATATCGTTCAGTGACTTTAAGTTGATAACTATGATGGTTGCCGGCTCGATCAAACCAGGTCCGATCATCCAATCCTGTAACCTCTACAACCCAAGTGTCGCCATCCCAATAGCCAAATGATTGGCCCATCCATGAATCAAGCGGCGCCGGACCTGGATCTTCCAAAAATACATTTCGTACTGAGCCCGCGAAGGAATATGCGATGAAAAAAGCACTTTCACTTTGAAATATTTGAAAAGGGTGTGGCATGTAAGTCGCGCGGGGAACTCCAGGCATGTAGCACTTGATCTCAGGATCATTCTCGAGCCAATTCGCAGCATTCTCATCACGTCGAGCTAATGCTTCTGGTTTGTAAGGTATCCGCCCCCCGTCAACCACACCATAACTAGCAGGAACCGCGCCCGCGGCGCCCATCGCAACGACTGCTGGAGACGGAACTGGAACGAAATCTCCGGGAACTAATTGATAGGCGGCCTTTGGCGCAGCGGCCTCTAGATTATCATTGGCGTTCATCAAAACCTGCCAAATACCATTGAAATCAGGCTTTCCATTCGGAGAGCGCGGAATCTCGCTATTCGACGCTGACTGTCCTCCACCCGTCGTCATGCTGTTGGATGAATCAGTAGGAGAGCAACTTATGCAAAATGCGGCAAGTGCTGGCAGTAACCAATAAAGTCTCATAATTCCGTCCCTTGATTTTAGTATTGAAATTGCAGGCCCATTCTAACTGGGCACTCAGGCGATGAAACCACCTGACCTGAAATGTGTCAAGTGATCGAAAAGCTTTACAAAAGAAACAAAAGCTCGGTTACCCAATGTGTCTAACAAATTATTAAGATCTTGCTTGGAAGGTGTTGAATAGACTTCGGAGCCACCTTCTTAACGGAACCTCTACGTAGAGGTAAATAAGGGTGCAAACAACCAACAAAATAAAGGCAAGCAAGGCGCTATGCAACATAACGGGCAGAGATTGCGGTAAAAAATCAAAAAATTGGAGCATCTCCATCAATGGCCAGTGGAAACAATAAAGCACGTAACTAACTCCGCCAAGAAAAAAACAAAAGCGGTGCTGTCGATTATTGGGTTCCCAATCGAGGCGGCTCATTACATACACAATCAATGTTACCGCCGGTACAGATAGGTAAAATGAACCGTACTGATAAGGAAGGTAATTTTGTGCTAGATACACAGTTCCCAAGTAAAGCGCGACTGCTGGCAATAACCAAAGGGGATGGAAACGTCCAAAAAGTTCTGGTGGGCGAATTAAATGAGCGCGGTATAACAGCATTCCCAAAATAAATTCACTACCACGTACAATAGGATTCGTATAAACCGGAATATTTAATTCTGCCAACCCCAGATTTTCACCAGGAGGCAACCAGCTTTGGATGAGGCCGAACTGGAGTAAATATAGCGAAAGCATAAGGAATAAGATCCTCGGAAGTGTATTAACTCGGCGCAGTGCAATCAACCAAAAAGGAAAAGTTACATAAAAATACATCTCTAACACTAACGACCAAAGCGGGCCATTGAACACAAGATTTAACGACTGAATCTCTGAGAGGGACTGCGTAAATGTGGCATGGGCAACCGTTGCCCTAACCCAAAACTGTAGACCAAGATCTTCAGGCAAATCAAAACGCAACTGCAACGGCCGATGCACTTCCTCCCAAAACTGATCGGCCAAGCTGAGATATCCAATCGAAACAAAAGCTGCAGAAACAAATACTGCTAGGAGATATGCAGGAAAGATTCGAATGATACGGTGACTATAAAAACGGCGATAACCTGCATGGCCAACAATTTCTGGATAGTTATATGACAGAATAAATCCGCTTAAAACAAAGAACCATGACAAAAAAGTGGTTCCCAGCGTGCCATAGACGATAGGATTTCCAAAAATTGTTTCATAATGAACAAAGACGACGATCACAGCGCCAACAAAACGACCAACGTCTAGAATCGGAATCTTGTCTTTATCCACTGTGGTGCTCAAGTTACGACGCTTCCTTTCGCAGCAAAACAATGACGCCCTATGCCTCAGCGAGACATAAACCTCTTTAAACCCAAAGTTATGAACTAACTTTCGAGATAGGCGATTTCATAGGTAACCCCATCTGCACTAGTTCCGCCGGAACCGCGTTGAGAGCTAAAATATAACCGCTCAAATGAAGGATCAAAAGCGGGTCCTGTAATCTCGGAGCGATCATGCCCCACAACTTGTAAAATCGGCATAACTCTCTCATCAGAAGTCAGTGCAATTAATTGCATGTGCCCACCATCCTCCGCCACCAATACATCGCCGGTCGGCGTAATGGCGAGATTATCAACACCAGACAGAATCGGGCTGGCGCTTGTTGCTAAATCGTATGCCAAAGAAAGCTGATGTGATTCTATGTTATAAGCCCAAACACGATTGTCTCGTTTCGTGCTAAAAAAAACCGTCCTTTCATGTATCACAACACCCTCTCCGCCCCGAAAAGGACTATAGCTCTGCACCTGCTTTCGGGTTGATGTCGATTTCGCTAGAGGATCTGGCACCTCGTGCCAAATCACTATACTCTCCCCACCATCCTCCCTTACCTCGGCAATTTCTAATCTACCGCTGCTGATGTCTGGAAGCCCACTGCTGGGGACAAATCTATAAAAGCCACCATCAGGGCGGTCTTCCGTAAGGAACAAGTAACCCGTGGCCTCATCTACGGCAACAGCCTCATGCGAAAATACGCCCAAAGCTGGCCTAGCGACAGCAGGATCTCGGCCTGTCGGATCACATTCATAAACCTGCCCGGTCCTTGTTTCTTCGCACGAAAGCCATGTGCCCCATGGTGTTGTTCCCCCAGCGCAGTTCCATGTCGTATTCTCGAGAATCGGATAGCTATCGATAAGCGCCCCAGAAGAATTAAAACGAAGGGCACCTACCCCGCCTCTTCCGGAAATTTCGCTATTGGAAACATATATCCAACCCCCATCAGATTGCGCGAAGACACCCCCTCCGTCCGGTGCACCATGCCAAACCTGTGCTCCATCCACGGGCGAGGTGCCACTACGAGCGACTATTCGAGAACGAAACCCAGGCGGCAAACAAATACCATTTGCGTCGGGAGGTAGTAACGTACCAACGTCTCCGAGTGCAGAAAATCTTCCTACTCCCTCCGAGCCAATCGCCCGGATTCCACCAGAAAGAAACGCAGAAAAACCTATTCCTGCCATTTTCAGAAATTCTCGTCGATTTACTAAGCTAGATTTCATAATCTTTCCCTATCCGAAAAGCCAAATACTTGTTCTTTATAAGTCAAATCCTCATGAAGCTTATGATTATTGGTTCTTAAACAATATAGTCTCGCCAAAAAAGATTATTCAAACGCAGGTTTTCAAGCCCAATTCCGTATGATTGAGTGAATTGTAGTTAACTTCAATAATCTTGGAGGAAGTCATGACTAAAATATCGAATCATTCTCTCTTAAGTTTAAAATCTTTGACTGTTTTCTTTTTATTGGCGCTTGCAACGATACCCTCTAGCGCTCATCAAAGCAGTACCCTCGAAAAAACGCAAACAAAAGAATTATCAACCGTCGTTATGATCACAGAGCTTGATCAGAACGGCGATGGCGTCCTTAACTACCCTGAATTCTCCGCAAAGGCTCCGAAACGATTTTCGTTGCAAGATACAGATGGCGACGGAGGCCTCACACTGGAGGAATTTTATCAACATCGCTATAATTTACGAGAGAAAAGAAAGAAAAAGATCACTCAGCAGAGATCAAATCCGAGAATGACAGGCACCCACCAAGACAAATTGCCCCGAAACCGAACAAAGATGCTATTTTCGCAATTCTCATTAATAGATATCGACAACGATGGTCAACTGAGCGCGGATGAAATACATGAAAGTCAATTCCTCCGCCTCGACACGAACAAAAACGGGGTGTTAGACGTGTCGGAACTGTCTATGGAGAAAAAAAGAAGACTGAAAAGGAAAAAACGTCACGAGAATAGCAAAAAAAATAGAAATGCCTTTTAATCGCAGCAATTCCCTCTACCTACTAAGAAAATGTTAATGATAAGTGATGAGAAACTTATGAAGCGCGTTTGCGAAGGTGACGAAAGTGCGTACCGTCTTCTGGTTTCTCGCCACATCGATTCAATCGCCCGTTACACGATGAGACTTCTGAACGGTCGACAAGATTATGAGGATATCTCGCAAGAAGTTTTTCTCAAGCTATGGCTAAAAGCAAAAACATGGAACTCAAGCTCGGCAAAACTGAGTACCTGGCTTCATAGAATTGCTTTTAATTTGTGCATGGATTACTTCAGGCGCCCAAGTCAAAGGGCATTACATTCTGAGTTAAAAGAATCTGACATTGACTCAGCTCAAGCTTCAGATGAGATCTGTACCGACGTTGCGCAGCAGTTCAGACAGTTAAACAAACTGATTTCAGAATTGCCTGAGAGTCAGCGCAGCGCCACGGCGCTTGTCTATCAACAAGGTTTTTCTAACAAAGAGGCTGCAGAGATTATGAGCATCTCTGTAAAAGCATTGGAATCCCTCCTCAGTAGGAGCAGGAAAACCTTGCGCGTCTTGGTGTCACCAGAATCCAGCAAAACTGAAACAATCAGCTCGTTCGCAATAAAGGAAGAGTTATATGCCAAACAAAACTGATGGATCAAAACAAGATTTAGATATGCAACCAAAAATATCTGATGAGCAGTTTGTTTCAATACTGCGCGAACACGGAACAAATTTAGAGGCCTTACCGACAGCACTGCTCGTCGAGGCTAAGGCTTATCTTCAAAACAATAAACAAGGCGAGAACTTCATTCAAAAAATCCGATCGGAAGAAAATGAAATTGATAAGGAGATTTATAGCCTGATTAAACAGCTTCCCTCTCATGACTTTTCGTCGTTGGAGAGCAGAGTTTTGAGCCAAACTCTTCCCAAGAGGGTTAAGGGCCTGATATGGGTTGATATTATTACTGACTGGTTTTTCAGCAGCGGGAACAAACCCAACGGGCAACTTCTTAGGCCATCGATGGCGGCCTGTTTCTCGATGGTGTTAGGAATTGTCAGTGGCAGCCTGTACTCACTAGATGACCCTGAAGAGGAATTAATTTCTCAGAATTTGGTGGACGAGCTTTACTTGATTGGCCTAACTACTGAAATTTTTCCCGATAATCTAAATATTAGCGAGCTGGAGTTACCAGAATGAAAAAACGCAGACTGAGGCTTTTTTTACTTTTTTCAATTGCACTAAATTTCTTCTTTATCGGTGGCCTCCCCTTCATTGCAAAGAAAAAATTTGAAGAACGACAATTAAGACCGTTCCCTACAAACGTAGCATTGGTTGTTCAAGGACTTGATCCAAAAGATCTCCCAGCGTTTTTAGAGAGACACTCCGCAAAAATTTCTGAGCAACAGCCCATTGGAAAAGCGCTGCTGAGGCGGCTGCGAGAGTCACAAGTTCTCGCGTACGAACTCATCGCCGCCGAACCCTTCGATCGGCGAGCGCTCGTTGAGACTTTTTCTGTTATCCGCGACACCAACTTAGCTTATCAAAAAGTGTCGCATGACCTAGTAGCCGAACTCCTTGAAGAAATAGAGCCCGAAAACCGAAAGACAGTTTCGCAATATCTCACGAAAGTACTCAATCCTAGGACAGGAAAGCCAAAACGAGACGTTCAATATCGCGTTACTGAGGATTCGACGCTCCGGCCACCAAGACCACTTCAGGCCCCCAACTAAATGCAATTAAATAGGAACTAAAAATGATCTCTAAAAATGAGGATTCCCAACACGAATTCCAACTCGGCCAATACCGCCATTTTAAGGGAAACTTATACGATGTGATTGGGAAAGTACGACACAGCGAGACCCAAGAACAGATGGTGCTCTATCGTGCTCTCTACGGGGAGGGTGGATTATGGGTCAGACCATTTCAAATGTTTTTTGATACCATCGAGCGAGAGGGGCAGGAGTTAAAGCGCTTTGAATATGTGAGCGCGTAGAAAAATCAGTCACGTCCTCATTATGACCGAGCTAACTCAGCAAGCTTTATTCTTTAAATATTTTTTTGATATACTCCTCCGTCTTGCGCTGGTGCAATCACCCCTCATGGAAGTTCGAACCTAATGATAAAGCGTACCTTAAGCAACAAGCAGATTGTTGCTCTACCTCACCAACTTAAATCCATACTCGTCCTTTTGATAATCCTCTCCACCAGCCTAGAAGTTACGGCTAATTCTTTTGTGAGAGTCCAAACGGATGTCGGCGACTTCACGGTCGAGTTATTTGAAGACACCGCTCCCATTACCACAAGAAATTTTCTTAACTATGTGCGATCAGACAGTTATCAGAGCACTATCATTCATCGAGCCGAACCAGGTTTTGTGCTTCAAACCGGCAAAATCAGCTCAAACGAGGCCGCAAACACAATAGAACCTATCTTAAAAGGCTCTCCTATAACTCTGGAATATCAACTTCCAAATGTATTCGGAACCATAGCTATGGCAAGAACAGCTCTGCCCGATAGCGCAACGAGCGAGTGGTTTGTTAACTTAGCTGATAACACGGCGATCTTGGGAGAGGAAAACAGTGGCGGATACGCGGTCTTTGGCCGCGTTATTGGTAACGGGATGGCTGTAATCCAAAAAATAGAAAACTTGAAGCGCGACAGGTATATCAATGAAATTCCCTTCGATGTGCCCGTAATCGATTACTCGGGATCAGGTTTAAACGTCAAAAATTTTGTAAATCTACAAGTTATAGAGATTGTTGCTCCAAATTATTTTGACAACAGCGACGGTACGCTCCATATAAAAGTAGATGCCGGAACTGCTGGGTTTGCCGAACTGACCTTCAGTGTCTTTCAGAGCGCACCCGATGTCATTGTAAAACTTGAGACCGTCGAAAAACTGCCTGATACCACGCCAAAGATTGCGGTTTTTACCGAGTCATCTGGTGAGATGATTTTGCCGGAGTTGGTTATAGACGGGATTGTAGTTGGGCGCGAACTTGTTTTTAGTTTAATTAACGCTGATCAATTCTTATTCCAATTAACTAGTTTTAACTAGATAGGTGCCATTGCATAACTAATCGGTAGCCAAAGGAAAGATTATTCCTCCTGCCTTTGGTACCGAAATGTCACAAATATTTACCTATCTTTCTCTCCTGTGCTCGTTACTCTAAGGAATAAGCCGAGGAATAAATTTAGTCATCCCTTTTATCGGCCCCACCTCACCGGCATAAACAACGCCGTCCTTGTCTACAGTGACCCCCTCACCCATGGAGCCTATCCCACCCATACCAGAATTACGCTCTGACATGTGATTTGGAATGAAATACATAACCTCTCCTGTTTGAGCGCTTCCGACTCGGAGACCTTTACGCCAACCACCCGGATTATAATTCGTATCTGACTCAGAATCGATGGCATACAACATGTCCGTTGCTTTATCGATAAAGAGACCGCTGATCCGACTAAACTGATACCAGGTATCCTGATGATTTCCATCCTGATCAAAAATTTGAATACGATTGTTACCGCGATCAGCCACAAAAAGTCTGCCTTGCGAGTCCATTGCCAAGGAATGAGGAGACCTGAACTGGCCATCTCCAAAGCCCCACTCACCAAAAGACTTAATAAAGGTTCCATCAGCCGAAAAGATCGAAATACGGCTTTTTGCGTTCGGCCCCGCTTCATCTTGAAATTGTGCACCGTGGGTATCTGCCACAAAGATATTGCCGTTTGGCGCGACCAACACATCGTTTGGAGCATCAAAATGCGTTGGAGGATCCCCTACTTCACCACCAGTACCCAAAGTCATTAACAACTCACCCGTCCGACTGAATTTAAGCACAGTATGGCCCTTGCCAGCGGCATCGGGATTTTCAGCAAGCTCCCGACTATTTGCCGCTCGCGCATCAACGACCCAAATATTTCCCTCCGAATCGACATCCATGCCATGTGGCCAAATAATTAGGTCAGCGCCAAAGCTTTGGACTACGTTTCCCTGCGGGTCCAACTTAACAATGGGATCTACATGGGAAGTCGCGCAAGAATTATTCCCACAGCGATCCCCGGCCCATATGTGTAATCCATCTATATCAACATTAACTGCACTCACTGAGCCCCAGATACGACTGTCTGGTAGCGTCCCAAAATCCCGTTGTGTTTCATATGGATTCGGTAAGTTGTTAATCGGAGGTTGATTTGCGTGCTCCGGCGGTTGAACAGCCCCACGCTGTGCAAATACCGCTGCAGACAGCGTGCATGCGAACAATCCGATTAACTTTGCCATTTTGCTAACACTCACTTTGGTAACTCTCATTGTTATCAGCCTCATCATAATTAACTATCTTTTTTATTATTCACGCTACGACTTTACCAATGTTCAGGGAAAAACCAAAGCACTCGGTAACGAAATTACACAAAGAAACATTGCCACATTTAAACCGCCCTAATATCTTCAATTGCAAGCCGACTATTACAAAACTTAATACCAAAAACAAATAGTAGACGCGGGGCGAAGTCCTAGCTATTCTTCGCCTGCAAATTGGGGAGAGCGTTGCAGAAGTCTAACTCTTCCCCAACGCTTAGCTAAGGGTATGCGATCGGTGTCAGCTGATAACACTAACAAAATAATAATCGCCACAATTTTTGCAACATGTCTCATCATGGGCGCCTTACTGCTTTTTATTATGAATGCAGAGATTGTTGTCAATGGCGGCGGGATTAAACATGAAATCTTTGCTGGCATGAGTGTTGGTGGAGATGGACTTGAGAGGCTAAGGTATACCGGCATACCAAGCTATACATTTGGAGGATTATTAATATTTTTGATCGTTGTACTCTGTCTGCTCGGCATAACGCCTCGAAAGCGCGACTTACAACTTTACTTATTTTTACTCCTGACTCTGATCTTTAGCCTCGCTGTTTGGTATCAGATGATTAACTCCCACTTAGAGTACCTCGAGACTGGAGTGACCGGTTACTTTATGGGATTCCCAACGGCCTCAGCTTGGCAAATGTATGGAATTTGGCTGAGCTCTGTTCCCTTGATCTTTCTCTACAGCATAGGTTTTCGACGATACGTGTTTAGCGATTCTGACGAGAAAGAATTTGATACCCTGCTCGAGAAGAATCACTCTAACGACCAATAAAGAGAATCACTGATCGTCGGCAGACAAAAGTCCGTTTATCCTTAGGTTATTTATAAATCGATGAGAACAATAGTAAATGGAAGCGTATAGACAAGAGATAATTACAGGCGCAGTGGCATTTTACATGCTGTTTTGTGTACTCACCGGTCTCTGGGCAATGCGCCGAACAACGGACTCTAGCGATTTTTTTATGGCTGGACGTGGTCTTGGCCCGATTGTTCTCTCTCTCGCCCTTTTCTCCTCAACGCTCAGTGGTTTCGGTTTTGTTGGAGGCCCAGGCCTCGTTTACTCAATAGGCGTGAGCTCATTTTGGATGGTGGTAATTTCATCTGCCGGTTACGCGGTTGGTTTCTTCTTAGTTGCTAAAAGAATTCGATTAATTGCAGAACTACGAGACTGTATATCACTCCCTGATATCGTGGCAGTCAGATACCAGAGTGAGATAGTCAGGTTGTTAATGGCGATAACTATCGTCCTAGGTGTAATGGGTTATTTAGCTACCCAGATCCTTGCAATGGCATTGGTAATGCAAGCAATATTAGCTGGCACTGACACCTTTGCTAATATCGGACTAGTCTCATGCGTTGTTATATCCTCAGCCGTCCTGATTTTTTACTGCGTGACTGGCGGGATGATTGCTTCCGTATACACGGATGTTATTCAAGGCGGCATGATGATGATTGCCGGCGTCCTTATTCTTCTGACTGCTATGACGGTCTTCCCCGGTGGTATAACTGAAGCCACTTCCATAATTCTTGCTGACGATGCTGAAGCGATGATGCCATTTGGAGCCGCGGGTATTATGGCCTCGCTAGGCTGGTTTTTTGTCTTCGGGCTCGGACTGGCCGGTCAACCCCACTTGGTAACAAAAATGATGATGAACAGGAAGGTTGCAGACAATCGCCACATCTTACCAATGTCAGTGTTTGGTTATATCATGGCAGCGTTGCTCTGGATTTCTATTGGTGTAGTAATGCGTGCATCAGTAATTGATGGTTTGATTCCCCCTCTTTCAGTTCCAGATGACGCCGTTTCAATTTTTCTAACCATATTCAGCAACCCACTGCTGGCCGGAGTGGTTTTTGCCGGCCTTTTCGCAGCAATTATGTCTACCTCCGATGCTTTCCTCAATGTAGGCACCGCAGCGATAATCCACGATATTCCCAAAGCAATTAGAGGCGCGAGCATCACCAATGAACTGTGGTGGGCCCGCATCGTCACGATCATCCTTGCTGTTATTGCTGCATCTTTTGCCCTTTACTCCTACTATGCCGATGCGACGCTCGTCGCATTGCTTGGAGCATTTGGATGGGCTACTTTTTCTGCTTCAATTTTCCCGGTAATAGCTATAGGACTCAACTGGAAAGGCGCAACCGTTGCAGGTGCGATCGTTGCAATCTTGGCGGCCTTGACAATAAATTTTTCCGTTCAACTAGCTGGAATAATTCCGCCCTATGGTATCAGTGGCGGACTACTTTCATTTGTTACTTCACTAGTGCTGTTCATTGGCGTTTCGCTTGCCACTTCTCCCCCAGATCTCGACGATGACCTCAATCGTTGCCTAGAACTTTAAGCTAAGTAAAGGACAATGATAAAGACAACACTGTCAAAATGGCGTAAACTTCGCGCTCTTTAGAAAACGCCGCGTGACGTCTCTTCAACTACAGCGACCCTCTAGTTCTCAGACATTAAGCAATGAACGTGTGTTCTTTTCTTAACTAGTGCCAAAGAAGAAATTGACACGACCGCACTCTGATAAGACTGTAATAATACTAAAAAAGGTAGAGTATCCGATGTCTGCGACCAAGGCTGACAAATTTTCCCAACTTAATCTCTCCAAACCCCTAATCGAATCAATTCGCGAAATCGGTTACGAAGACCCGTCACCGATTCAAGCCGAGACCATTCCGTTGCTTCTTGAAGGAAAAGATGTTTTGGGCCAAGCTCAAACCGGAACCGGCAAAACCGCTGCATTTGCACTCCCAATTTTGTCGAATTTAGATTTTTCGCAACGTAACCCTCAAGCCCTCGTCCTGACACCCACTCGCGAACTTGCGATTCAGGTTGCCGAAGCGTTTCAAAAATATGCTTCTAAAATTCCCTCTTTCCATGTTCTCCCCATATACGGAGGGCAGGATTATGGCGGACAAATTCGCGCGCTGAAGCGAGGCGTTCACGTGGTTGTCGGCACTCCGGGTCGCGTCATGGACCACATGCGTAAGAAGACGCTAAAGCTAGCAGAGCTCAAAACCTTAGTCCTCGACGAAGCTGATGAGATGCTCCGCATGGGGTTCATCGACGATGTGGAGTGGGTGCTCGAACAAATACCTAAGCCGAGGCAAATTGCATTATTTTCAGCGACGATGCCCAACCAAATTCGCAGAATCGCAACCAATCACCTCTCTGATCCAGCTCAGATAACCATAAAAGTTAAAACTGCAACCGCAAATTTGATACGGCAACGCTTTTGGCCAGTTAGCGGCTTACACAAGCTTGACGCATTAACCCGAATCCTTGAGGCCGAAACCTTCGATGGAATGATTATCTTTGTACGCACCCGTATCGTTACTGTCGAACTTGCGCAAAAGCTTACGGCAAGGGGATTCGCTGCCACTGCCTTGAACGGCGACATCGCTCAAAACCAGCGAGAAAGGACCATTGAGCAATTAAAGAAGGGGCAGCTCGACATAATCGTCGCTACAGACGTCGCAGCACGAGGCCTAGATGTAGACCGTATCAGTCACGTTATAAACTACGATATCCCCCACGACACAGAAGCGTACATTCATCGCATAGGGCGCACAGGAAGAGCAGGACGCCAAGGCGACGCTATCCTTTTTGTAGCGCCAAGAGAAAGAAGAATGCTGTCAGCAATCGAAAGAGCAACTCAAAAGAAAATTGAGATAATGGAGTTGCCGTCAACAAAAATTATTAACACGAAAAGAATCGAAACTTTTAAAGAAAACATCTCGAAAACGCTCGCTGAGAGCGATTTAGGTCTTTTTACAACCTTAATTGAACAGTATCAGAAAGAACACGATACGCCTCCCTTAAAAATAGCAGCTGCTCTCGCCAAACTTCTTCAAGGGGCTACACCGTTGCTTTTAGAACATAAACCCATCAAAAAAGGATGGACTTCTGCTGACAAAGAGAAACCTAATCGATCTTCTGAACGCGTCGCAAACAGTCGTCAGGGGCGCAGGGAACACAAACCTCTGAAGGGCATGCAACGCTACCGAATAGCGGTAGGGCACATCCATCAGGTTATGCCAGGGAATATCGTCGGCGCGATTGCTAACGAGACCGGCATCGATGCCAAGAATATTGGCCGGATCAATATCTTCGATGATTACAGCACCGTCGATCTTCCTGAGGAAATGCCGACCGAGGTTTTTTCTGATTTGCAAAAAACTTGGGTAGCAGGTCAAACACTTAAGATAACTCGGTTAATCGAAAACAAAGACCAGCCGAGAGAACCCAAACATGGTCATGGACGACCAGAAAAAAAACCATCTCCCATTGCTAAAGATAAGAAACCCTCTGTCAAAAAGAAGCCGAATAAGAAAGCAAAATTACGAGCGGCACAAAAGCAAGTGAGCGATGCGCAGGCAAAAGCCAAAGACAAGATAAAAAAACGAAACAAGCCAAAAAGAAAATCAAACGCCAAAACATCGCTTTAATGCTCGAACCGTGCGTCAATAGATCTATACGAATAAACGACATGACTTGTCCTAACGCTAAAAAAAATCATGACTCCAATTTTAGCGCATCAAAAATCTAACTATCCATACAATACAAAACATGCCTTTGAAACGGCGTTTGAGCTGACGAAAAACGTCATTTAGGCCGATTTTAACCGTGAGGAAGAAAACGAACCCCGCTAGGCAAAATCCCAATCCGCTAGCACAATACGCTCAGTAAAACGCCCGAAAGATAAAAGACTACAAATCCTTAAAAGGAATCAAAGGATTCAACCCCAAGAACACTGTCATATCGAGATTCACTTATGTCGCCCTTTTTAATCTCACCAGCCAACAACGCTCGCACATCAGCCGCCACAAAATCGACTACCGAACGGCTAGATTCAGTGCCGACAGCCAACTGAATTGTTGTACCCCAAATTGCCAATAGTCGATTATCTATGACACGAAGAGCGTTCTCTTTGGCCCATTCTGCACCAATTTTTTTCCCGAGTTCTTCGAACAGATTGGTTAAGTAATCTTTTTGTGCCTCTCCAGATAGAGTTAACGCACGCGTTTGAATCTGAAGCCAACCATTTGGATAAAGCACGGTACCCAGATAAAAACTTTTTACCCAATCTAAGTACTCCATACGTCCTTGTAACAATTGGTTTTCGGCATCAAGTTCATAAGCAGATTCAAAATAACTTTTTTCAGGTATGCCGGTCGGCCAAATTAATTCTCCTGTCCCGAGACATCCCGCTAAGATAAACGCGGGCACAATATTGACAGCAGCTTGTAGGGGGGTTTTTTTGAACAGGCTATAACGAGCGAGTTTACATATCAAAGGAACGAAAAAAATTAGGCGAGACATGAGGTGTTTCCTAAACGTCGCTGATTTACTCTATCGAAGAAATCTGAAAACTTAGTGGTACTCAAGAAGGTGCTGTCGAAGCAGGTCCTTCCCATAGTCGTTGCCATTCGGAGTTCGGACCACCGTATGAATGTGGTCTCGCGTCGGAACACCTGCCGGATTCTTGTTTAAGCTGCCAACAGGGTTTTGATGATCAAATTCAATCAAAATTACTGGACTATGAATCCGATAGTAAAACACATTTCCTCTGTCCCACCCTCCGATCCAAGCAAAATAGGTTTCATCAAGATATTTTTCAACCTCTTCCATCTTGATTTCAGCATGACCCTGCCTAAGATTGTCAACATAAACACCAATCAAACTTAATAAGCTCAACCGTTGTGAATACTCCATCTCGCCCGCGGATAAGCCTGCGTAATCAAGAACGAGATTGTCCGCATTAGCTGCAGCTAATTGGTCATTCTTTACTTTTCTTTCCTCAATGATAGCTGCCGATCTCTGCTTTGGATCGAGCGATGCCATCAAGGCTAAACCAAAATCCTGTTCATCCTGCAAAATTATATTGCCCGCGTATTTACCAGTCTCAGTAACGATCGGCTCACCTCCCCAAAACGCAGGAGTCATGACGACTTGATCTCCCAGTACGAAGAAATTTACAACTAAGTGGTGCCCATCCAGTTGCCAACCCCATGGCTCCGTTGACGATGGCACCCCCATCATCGTTACATAATATTTCTCTTCCCCGTAGCGAAGCGGCTCTTCGTTGATCTCTAAAAGCGTTTGCTCAGTTCTCATGATGCCCTTTATCTTTTGTATACCGACCGCGCTCAACGATGACTCAAAAAGATTCCAAGCGGCCATCTTTTGCGCACCGTTCATTTCTTCAAGACTGAGACCTAAACGCGCGAATATACCAACATCAACATTGGACCAATTACGCCACTCGGGATCATCGATCGCAAATTGACTGCGACTAAGCTGCGCGTCATCGAGCAAAGAAAGCCATTCGGTAGCCGCACCGACTATAGAATCTGTAGATACACCAGTCGATTCGATAGGGAAAAGACCGTCTCTCTTCCCGTCAGAAACCACAACTCCCGCATAAGGTTCTCCAAGGGCTGTTGCGAGCCCTTCTGAAAAAACTCGTTTGGTATTCAAGAGAGATTCTGAGTACGTACCGCTGTTTTGAGCAGCCAACATAATTGGCATAACCAGAACCAAGACAAAAGAAAAAAAAGATCCTTTTAAGCTCATCCTTCTTACCTCCCCACAACATAAGCAATATGGAATTCAGGCTAACCCTCTGGAATCTTACTGGCAAGGAATTTTAAAGAGAATCTTTTAGTTCGCAAAAGGTGAATCTCCGCGGGTTTTGGGATTCACCTAAGCTATTTAATCACGGAAGCGTATAGCTTTAGCAGCACTCGCTCGAGCAGCTAGTTTTCCGTTCTCTTGAAAAAAATCAGCTTCGACAAACCCTGTTGTCCGCCCGCGGTTGATTAAGCGCCCCTCAATGCGAATCAATCCACCCTGCATCGGACGAAACATTCTTGTCGTAAGTTCGGTGGTTGTAAACCACTCGCCATCCTCCAAAGCGCTCGCCATTGTCATTGAAACAATATGATCAGCCAATGCGGAGATCCAACCTCCGAAAACACGGCCCGATTCAATGTCTCGGCTACCATCATTTGGCCATTCATAAATGACTCTTCCGTAGGAAACTTCCTTAAGCCAAAGGTGAGGGATGATTCCAAGGTTTCGAATTCCTTTGGGAGGACACCACGTCTCGGACCTCAGATTTTTAAAAAACTCTGCTTGCTGTTTAGATAACTCTTTGCCCACGACTTCCCTCACTGTTATACGGTTACATCAAAAATCACGCCAATTGCAAAAGAATTGTTTCGCTATCACACATAATTGCTCTTCTGCAGAGTACTGAAGAATTACTTTTTTATGAATTTAAAACTAAGCTCGGCTACCCAATGTTATTCTCTCATTACCGATAACAACGCTTTCTCCTCTCTCCAAGAACCTCCGGCTAGACGCCAAACGAAAAGTAATGCGATCGTTAATAACATTGCAACAAACGCGAGCCATGATGCTCGTGGCCCCCAATCAAATACACGAATAATCATATATTGAGCGATAAGTGCTACCCAGTGCGTTGTTGTGGAGGCGATTAGCAACCATTTTGTATCACCAGCACCTCTCAGAACTCCACCTGCAACTTGGATTGTCGCATCAACCATTGCATAACTAGCCAACCCAACCATCATGAAACTAGCTAAAGAAAGTATTTCTGAAAAATCTCCACTCGGAGGCTCAAAAACAGAGACGAGGGCAAATCTAAAGCTGATATAAATAACAGCAATAACTCCAGAATACGAAAATGCAATTAGGAAGGCGGCACTTATTACCTGATTCGTCTGCTGCATATCGCGTGCACCTACAAAGCGACCAATCATGCTTACCACCGCAATATTCAATCCCAGCATCGGAACAAATGACAAGAGATCCCAATTAAAAACGATTGCTGCAGATGCCCCTTCGACAATGCCATACCCTTGGAACATTAATAGGAACAAATTAAACGCTGCTACATTTAAAAAAAGCTCAAACCCAGCGGGGAAACCAAGACGAAGAAATCGTCTGAATACACCTCGATCATAATGCCAGGCGTCTCCTACTGAAAAATATCGGCGATGTTCTGATTCAAAATAAAATATAAAAAACAACAAAACAGAAATGAGGGTTGCTATTATCGTTGATAACGCTGCTCCCTCAATTCCAAGTGCCGGAAATCCTCTGAATCCGAAGACCATCAAATAACACAGGGGTACATTAACCAACAAACCAATGACATCACAAATCATCACAACGCGTGGACGGTTTATCCCAGCAAAATAGGATGAAACACAAACTTTAACAAGACTGACAGGTGCGCCAAGCATCAGAATTTCAAAATACCGTCGTTCAAGCTTTTCCTGGGTGGGGTCGTGACCCATCATTGCGAACATGTCTGAAACAAAATAAGTTATCACGGCCAGAATAGGTAAACACCCAAGCGTCATGAGCAACCCTTGAGACAGGACTTTAGGACACTTAAATGGCTCCCCGGCTCCCAAATATTGAGCACTTAGTGCGTTGATGTACGAAAACAAACCGGAAAAAAAACAAAAACTAAAGAAAAAAGCAACACCACCACCCAGAGCCGCTGCCATGTGGGTTGGATCAATTTGAGACATAAAATAGCGGTCCGTAAAAATCATGACTGCAAAAGTACCTTGAGAAACCATCATCGGCAGAGCGATTCTTAATAGTTCACTAAACGTTTGCGAGTTGTAGTGGAATTTTTGTAAGATCATAATAGTGTCGTAAAGATCGCATCGAGAGCAAAAGCTAGGCAAAAAAACGTGCTTGATGTTATGTTAACGACGGTAGGTAGGCAAGCAAGCATTCGAAACTAGGACGACGTAAGATTTTTCTGCTCAATTTGTTGATTTAAAAACTGTCGTTCTCAAGATTATTTTATCAAACTCTTTCGAGGATCTCACGATGAAGCAATTAATTTCTCAGATACAGCCTTACCTAAAGCTTCTCATAAGCGTTTTTTTTATAGCGAGCTGGCTGGGTCAAGTGTTTGCACAGCCCAGCGCTAAAGATACCTTCGAAGTCCATAAAGAAATCACATGCGGTTGCTGTGTTGGCTGGATTGAGCACATGGACAACCATGGATTTACCTCCAAAATTTCACACCCGAAAGACCTGAACTCGGTCAAAAGCGAATTAGGAGTATTACCAAAGTGGCAATCTTGTCACACCGCTGTTAGCAGAGACGGATATATATTTGAGGGCCACATACCTGCCAAATTTATCGAAGCTTTTTTATCAGCACCGCCGGAAAACACATTAGGTTTGGCGGTTCCTGGAATGCCACTCGGCAGCCCAGGTATGGAAATAGGCCAAAGGTTTACGCCATACGACATAATTTTGATGCATAAGGACGGAAGTTCAAGTGTTTTTGCTCGTGTCCAAAGCGCTCTTGATCAGCTTACTGCATCTAATCAATAGTTTTATTGATAATAAAAGTAGCAGTGGCCCGAGCGACCAAGCGAGCTTGATCAAAGTCAGTTGTATCATCATCAACGATAATTATTTCTACGCGATGAAGTCTTTTCCCCGCATGAAGCAGGGTAGCTTTGGCACTTACGCAAAAATTTAGGGGACTCTGAATATACGCTATACTCAGATCAGTGGTCGCAGACACCGAATGTTCAGGACGATTTGCGCGCACGACAAGCCCAGCAGCCGTGTCTGCTAATGACGATAACGCACCTCCGTGCACCCGCCCACCGGCATTGAAATGGTCTGAACTTAGCTTCATTCGACAAACAGCTGCAGTATCGTCACTCGCGATCTGCTCGATTCCAAGAAAATCTCCAAATGGGCTCAATCGATAATCAGTAGCAGAAATAGTTTCGTCCATCAGCCTTTTCTCTTTGTTTTAAGATGTCCGCGCTGCTGATTCTTAAATTCTATTTTTTCTAATCTACGCGAACTTATGACCCCTTCCATCGCTTGACCGATATGGGATTCACCGCGCGACTCAGCTATGCGCACTTGATGTTCGCGCTCGGCAAATCGTTCTACTTGTTCTGCACTACTCTTTGCAAAACAATAGTGGCAACTCACACCGCTTCGATATTCTTTCTTTTGTTTATCAGATTCAGTAATTGGCATTCTGCATGCGTGACATTGATCGTAATTTCCCTGTTCCAACTTATGATTTACAGTAACTCTGTTATCAAAAACGAAGCACTCACCTTCCCATTTACTTTCCGCTTCAGGCACATCCTCTAGATACTTTAAGATTCCACCCCTTAGGTGGTAAACCTCCTGGAAACCCTGTTGTTTAAGATAGGCTGTCGATTTTTCACAACGGATACCTCCGGTGCAAAACATCGCAATTTTCTTATGCTTATTCGGATCGAGCTTTCTCGAAACATACTCGGGAAATTCGCGAAAAGATTCTGTTTCTGGATTAATTGCTCTTTGAAAGCTACCAATCTCTACTTCGTACTGATTCCGTGTATCGAGCAAAAGTACTTCTGGATCATCGATCAGCTCGTTCCAATCCCTAGGTTCAACATAAGTCCCCGAAATATGACGAGGATCTAAATCGTTAACTCCCATTGTAACAATTTCTTTTTTTACTTTTACTTTTGTCCGATAAAAAGGATTTAAATCTACATACGACTCTTTCTTTTCGAGCGGCTTAAGGCGAGCATCAAGAGCAAGCCATTCGATTACCTTGTCAGTTCCTAGACGAGAGCCCGCGATGGTCCCGTTTATCCCTTCATTCGCAAGCAACAAGGTTCCACGTACCTGATTAGCAATCATTACTTCATAAAGCGGCTCTCTAAAGTCACGGAAATCATGGAAATCAGCAAAACGATAGAGCGCAATTACGACGACCCTGCCGGAATTTTTCATACTATTCCTTGACGTTTTTTTTGCATTAATTCACTAGTAATATAAAAACAGTTTTTTAAGATATCAGTTTCAAAACATCAAAAGCACCAATGGCATCTTTGAAATCTTTTTATTTAACACTAACTTCTCGATTTAAATCCGCACCCCAATCCGTCCAAGATCCATCATATATAGATAAGTTACTAAACCCCGCAAGGTATGCGCCAAAAAGTAAAACACAAGCAGTCAGCCCTGACCCACAAGTGAACATGATCCTATGATCAAGGTCCCTAAAATTTTCAAAAATTTTTCTCAGGGCTTCAGAGTCTTTCATATACCCATTGTCTAACACGATAGGAAACGGCAAATTTTTCGAGCCCGGAATATGCCCGCCTCTCACTCCTGCTCTCGGTTCTGGTGCTTTTGCGTAAAATCTGTCGGGCGAACGCGCGTCAAGAACAGAGTTTTCTTTCTGATCACGAAGAGTTTCGGCAACTATATCGGCGTTAACAAAAGACCCCTCTTGCGGCCGTGCAATGAAATTTCCAATTTCGTTAGCAGCTACCCCATGCTGTCTTTCATGTGATTCACTGACTGACAGGCCCGCTTCTAACCAAGCAGGCAACCCACCGTCAAGAACCGCAACATCCTTGTGCCCCATCGCCCGGATCATCCACCAGACTCGCGGGCTTGAATAAACACCAACATCATCATAAACCACGATTAGTGAATCTTCATTAATACCAAGAGACCTGAACTCTGTTTCAAATTGACTGACCGTTGGCATCATATGCGGAAGATCACTTTCTAAGTCAGAAAAGCGATTTTCTAAATCAAAAAACAGAGCTCTCGGTATCAACATATTACGCTCGCTTGAGCCATTTACGGATATAAACCCAGGGACAACTGGCTTCACTGACGCATCGAGAACAATTAGATTTGGGTCATCTATATGAGAATGTAACCAGGTAACATCAACCAAAGCGGACAAATAATTTTTCATCTAAAAACCCGCAAAAAAAAATTTTATAACTGGTCTGCAATCGATTTCAATTTGCTTTGCAGCCGCAATAGATTTTTGGGACCAAGGCGGGTCAACAACTTATCAAGGTCCGGCAAATCTTCGATACGCGAGTCTGCATACAAGTACATTACAGAGGGTTTAACTAATTGAAGGGGTAATTCTTCTGAATTCACTGCAACTATTCTTGAAATTGCATCGAGAACTGCTGCATCAAATGAATCTCCATCATAGCCAAGCTCTGAGTAAGCCCTCCTCATCAACGGACTAAAGAGTCGATAAAGCGCAGTCAATTCTGACCCATCAAACCCGATTAAAGCATCGACAACTTTGTCGAACCGAGTAAAACTAGCCTCCTCCATTTGGTAAAAGTCGCGATCAATTTCCGATACTATAATTTCACTGCCAACCGGCTTATAAGGGAGACCACTCTGAGGAATTTCTCCGCGCGTCATATTCTCAATAAGTGTTACTGCCTTGCGAATAATTTGGTCATCGACCAAAAAGCTGAGAAGCATCTCTCCTCCTCTGAAGTCGGATAAACGAGACAGCACAAATTCATCGCTATCGTTCAATCGAGGCAACTGAATTTCGCTAGCTAAAGGTTCTTTCACAGGACTTTCCATCACCACTTCTTCTGCTGGCGGAGCGACTGACGCAGGCTGTGCTCTGGCCGCAGGGCTTTGGGTTGTGATTTCAGGACGTAAATTCGTTGGCGCAACCACGATCGGGTTGGGCATCGGAAGGGTAATCGTGGTTGTTTGCGAAGGAGCTTCAAAATTTATCGCAAGATAAACTAGGTAGAGAAACGTAACTATTGCGACCCCCGCAATCGCAAAGACTCCCGACTTTTTCATAACAGACTCCAAAGAGATTCATTTTGTCATAGCAATAAGACACTAACAACTCAGAAGGCATACTTTATGCCAGGCTGTTATCCATCCAGCTGAAGGGTAAGTTTCACATTGTGTCGGAGCAAGCAAAGAAGCAGCGAGCAAAAAAAAGGACCTACGGGTCCTTTTTTCTACAAACTAGCAAAAACTAAATTTTTGGGAACCCCAGTTCCTCCATAGTTCGCGTCAGGTCTCTTCCTGCAGTAGCAGGTTTAGTTTCCTTATCAATTTTCAAGATGGTGCCGTCAACGTCTATGTAGTACGTCCAACGACGGGCAAAACCGGCTGACATCAACACGCCGTAATCCTTCGTCATCCTCTTCTCTGGGTCGGAGAGAATCGGAAATCCGGCCTGATGTTCCTCAGCGAACGCTGTATTTTCTTCCAACGTGTCAACACTCGCCATAAAATAGGCAACGTCAAAACTTTGAATTTCTCTAGCACTGTCACGCAGCGCTTTGCATTGCATTGTTCAACCGCCAGTAAAAGCTTTCGGAAAGAAAGCAATCACTACCGGCCTTACTCCGGTAAATTCTGATAAAGAATAAGTTTTCCCATCTGAGCTCTGTAGGCTAAAATCAGGCGCTTTATCTCCTTCTTCTATGCCCATGGCGTACCCTCCTGCGAAGAAAAGTAATACAGCAAAGATCGACGACAATACAGGCACGTTCTTTTTATAAAAGTGGCGCATTTTTCATCTCCGTTTAAAAGTCGAAACCAGTCGTAAAACTGATGACATATTGAACCTTTTATTGACAAGAATTTCCACAAAATTTTAAAATGAAACTTAATGCGATCTAAGTCTGTTTTACACTCTCTAAAAATCACAAACTGCCTTACGAAATCTTTCTGAAACTTTATTAAGCAAAAGAATATGGGATTTTAAGCAGTTTTGCCTTAAGCACCAAGTGAAGCACCTGCCGACAAGACGTTAAGAACCCTCGCAATAAAAACAAAAACACAATGCAACTGAGTCCATGCTTGCGAACAGCTTCACTCAATTTTAAAAACCCTTATCAATTTGATGGAAAAGCAACCAAATGCTCTATATCAAGACGAATTCCCATCGGCTCACCGATGCCATGATCATGGTGGCTTGGAGCCAAACTCAAAATGCGAGTGCCACTTTCCAACTCGAGGGTATAAAGAAATACAGCTCCTCTGAATGCCTTGTCTACAATTTTTGCTTTCACTAAACTCTCATCATCATGGAAAACGTCGTCAGGTCTTAAAAGGAGCGAAATCCGTTCGGTGCCAGGCAAGCGGAAATCTTCAATCTCCCTCGTGTCAATCTGTCCCAATTCGGTTTCCACGACATGATCGTTTCGCACAACCCCCTTAATCAAAACACCTTCCCCAACAAAATCCGCTACCTCTAAGGATGCTGGTGTGTGATAAAGATTGAAAGGACTATCCCACTGCAGCAATCTTCCCTCTTTTAAAACTCCGACTTCGTCGGCCATCGCAAAGGCTTCAAATTGATTATGACTAACTAGAACAGCAGTAATTCCCTCTGTCTTCAGCACAGTTCTTATTTCACGTGCGAGCTGCTCCCTCAATTCAACATCGAGACTTGAAAACGGCTCGTCTAAGAGCAAGACATCCGGTCGAGGAGCCATCGCCCGAGCAATTGCGACACGTTGCTGCTGCCCTCCGGACATCCTATGTGGGTATTCAAAAAGGTAATCATCAATCTCTAAAAGACTCGCTATTTCCTCAATTCTTTTAACACTGGCCGATTTTGCCCAACCCTCCAGCCCAAAACCAATATTCTGCGAAACAGTTAAATGAGGGAAAAGGGAATGGTCTTGGAACACCATGCCCACTCGCCTTTTTTCAATGGCCAGCATCCCTCTTGGATCACTGACAACAGCGCCTCTCAAAGAAATTTCTCCGCCGGTCAAAGGCTCGAAACCCGCAACAGCTCGAAGGAGTGTTGTTTTCCCACAACCGCTCGCACCAAGAAGGCATCCGATAGCACCCTGATGAAGACCAAAGGAAACGGCGTTCACGATAGGGTTTCCACCTAAATGCACACAGACTTCCCTAAGCTCTAATGATTTCGTCATTTCTATAATTAGATTTAGCCATTGATTTACTTAAAAGGATAACAGGAATAATACTAACTAACACAATTGTAAGAGCCGGAACTGCAGCTTCCGCTAAACGCTCTTCATTTGCTAACTCATAGGTTCGAACAGCCAGCGTATTAAAGTTGAACGGTCTAAGTAACAGCGTAGCCGGCAGCTCCTTCAAAACATCAACAAAAACTAACAAAACCGCCGTCAAAAGTGATCCTCGAAGAATAGGAATATGAATTCTGCGAAGCATGGTTAAAGGAGTTCTACCCATACTCCGACCCGCCTCATCCATGGAAGGTTTTATCTTTGCGAGCCCAGAATCAACAGAATTGATAGCAATGGGCAAAAACCGAACAAGATAAGCAAAGATCAATATAAATATAGAGCCACTTAGAATTAATCCCATATTAAAGTTGAAGTTTTTCAAGGTAAATGTGCTTATTTCATTATCTAGCCACGCGAATGGAATTAACACTCCTAGACCTATTACGACGCCGGGAATTGCATATCCAAGTGACAAGATTTTAATAGCGGTTTCATTTAAAAACCCTCCGAATAATCTTTTAGCGTAAGTAACGAAAAGAGCCAGCATCAGTGCAAAAAATGCTGTCAGAAAAGCCAAAATCAAGCTGTTCAAACTCAACTGGAAAAAGCTTGCATTGAATATGTTCTCAAATGTCAATAAAGCCCAAGCTGCCAATTGCCCAAAGGGAATTACAAAACCAAAAACTACTGGGGCAACACAAACAAAATAGCAAAGGACGAGCCGACCACCTCGCAACCTTTCTCTCGATGCGGGCCGGCGATAAACAGCTTCAAAAACTGCTGACTTGCGCCGGGAATATCCCTCAAGCAAGAGCAAGCTTAAAACAAAGACCATTAACAGCGCCGCTAGCTGAGTTGCTCCGACGCTGCTTCCAAGACCGTTGAAAGTTCTATAAATACCCGTAGTAAAAGTCGGAATCCCAAAATACTGTACCGTACCGTAATCCGCCAAAGTCTCCATAAGAGCTATACTTAGCCCAACCACTATCGCAGGCCGAGCAAGGGGTAATCCAACTTGAGTGAAAGCCTTAAACGGACTGCAACCAAGACTCCGCGCAGCTTCCAACGCCGATGCCGATTGCTCTAAAAAAGCAGCACGTGCCAAAAGGTAGACATACGGGTAAAAAACAAGCGACAACATTACTATTGCACCAAGCAACGATCTCACCTCAGGGAACCAATAATCGCCATATCGGATATCAAAACTTTCTCTGAGCAAACTCTGCAAAGGTCCGGCAACGTCAAGGAGACCCGTGTAAGTATAAGCTATGATATATGCCGGAATAGCGAGAGGCATAAGCAAAGCCCATTCCAGAATGGATCGACCTGGGAAGCGATAAAATGTCACAAGCCAAGCTGGAAGAATACCAACTGACAGCACCCCAATGCTGACCCCAGTCATCAATAACAACGAATTCGAGATGTAAATCCCAAGAACCGTATCGATCAGATGCTGCCAAACATCTTCACTCGGAAAAAAAATAGACGCGAAAATAACGATAATCGGCAGAGCGATTACGAGACATAACAACCAGACACAGACCGACCAAAGGCTTGCTTTCGAAGACAATGCCCTATGGCTCTTTCCAATAATCTTTGCTGACTCACCACTTGGGTTTGAAATTCTCATTGATAAGATTATCTCATCAGACACAATCTAATCAAAGCGCTCGTTTATTCAAACCATCAGAACATTAACGCCATCCTGCGCGATCCGCCATGCGCACGGCTGAGTCATTATTGCGCCCCAAGGTATCAAGATTGAGGCTGTCTGCCTTAAAATCACCAAAGCCTCTTAGAGCATCACTCACAGGGATATCACTTCGCACAGAATATTCATTATTAACCTCGGAATAAAATTGTTGCGCAAAATCACCAGTCAAAAATTCTAACAATTGCACAGCTTCCATCTTATTCGGTGCTGTTTTCACCACACCAGCGCCACTCACATTCATATGGGCACCTCGGCGCTCTGATTCATTATCACCGGTTTGATTTGGAAAAAAAACACCAACCTGTTTTGCAACTTCTACATCTGCCTCGACGTCAGAAATAAGCATTCCAGCAAGGTAATAAGTATTTGAGACGGCTAACTTGCACTGACCCGCAATCGCGGCTCTAATTTGATCTCGATCTCCGCCCTGCGGGCTTCGGGCAAAATTCGCCACGAGTCCTCGGGTCCATTCCTCCGCAGCTCCAGCTCCGACATGAGCTATCAATGAAGCTAACAGCGACTGATTGTAAATATTGCTTGACGAACGTATGCAAATTTCATTTCGCCACTTAGGGTTAGCCAAATCCTCATAAGTTGAAAGTTCACTGGCATCAACTCTAGACTTGTCATACATGATCACTCTAGATCGGAGAGAAAGACCAAACCACTTGTCATCAACATCCCTGTATGCAACCGGTATACGAGCCTTTAATGTGGCCGAGTCAATTGACTGAAAAATATCCGCCTCCTTCGCTCGATATAACCTTCCCGCGTCCACAGTAAGCAATACATCCGCCGGAGAATTAACGCCTTCACTTTCGATCCGTCTTATCAATGCACTCGCATTCTCAGTGATCAGGTTTACGGTGATTCCCGTGTCTCGGGTGAACTGATCGAGCGCCGGCTTTATTAGATCCTCTCCGCGGGCGGAATAAACATTTACCTCTGCCGCGAAAACCGACCCCACAAGTAACCAAAAAAACCCTAAAAAAAACGTGAAGACAGTCCTTAAGCTCATCTTTTAATCCTCTTATCCTGTAATTTAAAACCTTCTACCCCACCCTTCTTCGGGCCTTGTGGCCCGATCAGGGAAATAACGGTCTAGTGCAATTGAGCAATATTGATACCAGAACACTTTTGTGCGACTTGTACGTTGCATTGCTGTGCTAACTATTATTTAAGACCGGAGATCCTATCGTAAATGAGAATGATTATCAATACGTTTGAGTGCGAGCTTTTGCATGATTTAGCTACCAATAAATATTCGCTTCTTATCCTATTGTCGATAAACTCTCTGTTTAGGACTAATTTTAGGAACCGGTGCCAGACCTATTCGAAATTTGACAAATCTTCTTTTTGCAATTCAATCTCAGGAACAAACGCATGAGCCATCCCAGCAAATACAAACGTCGTGAAATTGGTTCATCGATGTCAAATGTAACGATTGCAATTGCAGCACTTCTCGGGGCGGCTTCAGTTTCGGCAACTGAAAAAGATCTTTATGAAATAGCGACGGCGCCATCCGATGAGCGCATTGCTGATGACATTCAGACTCTTGTAGATTTTGGCACGCGTCATACTTTGTCGTTAACTCAATCAAACTCAAGAGGTATCGGTGCAGCTAGGCGCTGGCTTGCGAATGAGTTTGAAGAAATCTCAGAGAACTGTGGGCAATGCCTAGAAATTTTAACTGTCGGAGACATCGTTTCAGGTCCGAGAATTCCAAATCCGACAGAAGTGGTTAATATTGTTGCCATCCTTCGCGGGTCTGAGGACCCGAACCGATTTATAATAATGAGCGGCGATATCGATTCAAGGGTCAGCGACCCTATGGATTCAGAATCTGACTCACCCGGAGCAAACGATAATGCGTCTGGGCTTGCAGGCGTCTTAGAGGCGGCAAGGGTACTTACCAAACATCGGTTCAAGGCATCCGTCGCCTTTGTCGGTCTGTCGGGCGAAGAGCAAGGTTTGTACGGTGGCGCCATTCTTGCTGAATATGCCTTGGAGAAAAAGTGGAATGTGGATGCTGTAATTAACAACGATATGATTGGGAATATTTCTGGTGAAAATGGTGTTGTTAACAACACCACGGCAAGAGTTTTTTCCGAGGGCACCCGCTACACAGAGACTGAAGAGGAAGCACGGATGCGCAGATTCCAAGGGGGTGAGGTTGACTCCGCCTCTCGAAATCTCGCTCGTTATATCAAACGTGTTGGCGATCAATATGTACCCAACTTGGACGTAATGGTTGTTTACCGATTGGACCGCTTCGCGCGCGGAGGTCACCACCGACCATTCAATGAAGTCGGATTTCCGGCCGTTCGCATCATGGAGACAAATGAAAACTACACTCAACAACACCAAGATCTGGGGGAGAGAGATGGGGTTTACTACGGAGATACAATTGACCACGTCAATTTTAAGTATGCCGCAAAAATAACGGGACTTAATGCTGCAACTCTCGCTTCACTGGCTTGGGCACCGCCACCGCCAATGTCGGTCGAGATAAACGGCCAAGTCAGCTCGGACACAACACTCAGCTGGAACAAAGTTAAAGGTGCCGAGTACTACAGACTTCATTGGCGGTTGACCACTTCTCCAAGTTGGGATTATCACCGAGACGTTGGTGATGTTGATACCTTCACATTAGACGATATCGTCATTGATAATTATTATTTCGGCGTGTCCAGTGTCTCAGAGCAAGGAATAGCAAGCCCTATTGTATTCCCTGGCCCGGCGGGAGCTTTCTGAAATAAACAGAAGGCACCTAAGAAAGAAATCTGCGGTTATTTGTAAGGGTTTTTCGTTCTACGATCGCAAAAGATTGGGCGCAAAAGGCGAGCCCTACTTAACATTTCATGAGAATAATCTATGTGCCCTCTTTTTAACCCGGATCGGCCGATCCGAATCGGATCAACCAAAGGCCTCGCTTTGTTTTTATGTTTGTTTTTTTCCGGATTACTGATTCCGTTTTTAAGCATAGCTCAAACAAACCTAACCGACACACTAAGTACACAAGACCTAGGTTATTACTTGGTACAAGCATTTAATGCTGATCAGTCAACTGATCGACAACCGATAAACCATCTTGGTATCGAGGGGACTAAAGTAACAAAAGGGATCATGGTCACGGGAGTTTTGGAGGGATATCCAGCGCATGCGGTCGGGATACGCCGAGGAGACACCATATTGTCCGCTAACGATGAACCTTTTCATCCAGTTTTAACGCTAAACCCAGGAGCCCGACGCGAAATCTTTGAACCAGATCTTGACCCAATCAATCTAAGTTATCTACGGAACAATACAATACAAACCACACGCTTGAACGCCGTATTTGAGAACCTTTTCGATAGCTATCGTACAGCGACACGTAATAGTGTTTTAGAATTTAATTCTGGAAACAAAGTCATTGGGTATATTCGATTGTGGGCAATTTCTCGCTCGACTCATGATCTAAATACTTTTCGAGAAATATTAACAAGCCTTGACCATTGTGATGGAATTATTTTAGATCTAAGAAGCGGGTATGGCTTTATCGATCATATCCATTTTGCCTCCTTCCTAAGCGACAATGAGTTGAGAAGCATTCTAGGTAAATCTAGTAAAATCGAATCACTTGCAAGTTCAACTTATCGCAAACCATTGGGAATATTAATCGATAACCAGACCAGTGGTCGCAATGAGTTTTTTGCTTCCGCGCTCGCTCAGCTCAGCCGAACAGTGGTCATTGGTGATACTTCTGCTGGCAAATTCGGAACGTTTCAGAAAAATAAAAGAAATACGCGAGCTGATGACACCGTAAAATTTTTATACGAGCCACAAGCCAACGCGGAACAATATAAATTTGCAATTGAGGGTCAAGGATTAGTACCAGATCAAAAAGTGTTATTTCCGTTTAATAAAAATATTGCAGGCGATCTACAATTTGACGCAGCGGTACTTACTTTGTTGGGAACTATCTAATTTGTGTACAGATTTCAACAGGACTTTCCAAGAACATTTTAGATTCCGTGCCGACCGAAAACTCAATTCCACAGTCAATATTTCAATAAAACAATAATTTCTTGTGCTATGTTTTGCAGACTTCATTATACTTGGACCAAGATAATTCAATGTATTTACGGAACTCTAAAATAAGCAATTTAATATAACTCAAAAAGGAGCCAGTTAATGACTGCAGCTTACACCAAATTTTTTATCAATGGCCAATGGGTTGAGCCAACAAATAGGCAAACTCTTGATGTGATCAATCCCGCTACAGAAGAATCTTTTGCTAGGATAAGCCTCGGTACAGCGAGTGATATCGATGCTGCAGCAAAATCAGCGAGAGCGGCATTTGACTCTTGGTCCCAATCAAGTGTCGAGGAAAGAAAGGCCGTTATCAGCAACATTATCGCCGGCCTTAAGGCTCGCGGTGATGAAATGGCAAGCGCCATTTCCCAGGAAATGGGTGCTCCAATGAGTCTTGCGAAAACTGCACAGCTCGGAAGTGGCATGGGACACTTTGCCGCCATTCTGGGCATTCTAGATAATTTCAACTTTGAGGAAACTCGCGGGAGCACAAAAATAGTAAAGGAAGCTGCTGGCGTCTGTGGATTCATTACTCCTTGGAATTGGCCTCTCAACCAAATCGCTTGTAAGGTCGCACCAGCTATCGCCGCTGGCTGCACTATTGTTCTAAAACCAAGCGAAATCGCACCAATAAGCGGATATATCTTAGCAGAAATAATTGCCGAGTCCGGTTTACCTGCCGGAGTCTTTAACTTAGTGAACGGAGATGGTCCTACAGTCGGCGCCGCCATTTCTTCGCACCCTGAAATCGATTTGGTTTCATTTACAGGCTCCACTCGAGCAGGCCGAGAGGTCGCCAAGGCAGCTTCTGATGGAATCAAGCGAGTAACACAGGAACTCGGCGGCAAGTCTGCGAACATTATCCTTGAAGATGTTGAAGACTTTACGAAGGCTGTTGCTGGTGGTGTGTTGGGATGCTTCGGAAACAGCGGTCAATCATGCAACGCTCCCACCCGTATGCTAGTCCCAAAGTCAAAGATGGCTGAGACAATCGAAATCGCAAAAGCGGCAGCCTCAAAAGCCGTTGTCGGCGACCCCAATGCGGAAACAACACGATTAGGGCCTGTGGTAAGCAAACTACAATTTGATAAAATTACCGCACTCATTGAGCGTGGCATCGAAGAAGGCGCTGAATTAATAGTTGGGGGACCCGGCCGACCTGAAGGTATTGAAACAGGCTACTTTATCCAGCCAACCATTTTCGCAAATGTTACTAACGATATGAATATCGCTCGCGAGGAAGTATTCGGTCCTGTGCTAAGCATACTAGCTTATGATGACGATGGCGATGCCGTGGCGATAGCCAATGACACTGATTACGGCCTGTCAGGTTATGTGTCGGGTGAAATATCTCATGCACAAAAAATAGCTCGGCAAATAAGAACGGGTATGGTCCATATCAATGGTGCCGGTCCGGATTTTGCTGCACCTTTTGGTGGATACAAGCAATCTGGGAATGGCCGAGAATGGGGCCTCGAAGGATTCGAAGAATACCTCGAGACAAAATCCATGATGGGCGCTGCATAGCAGGGCTTATCGTTAAACATGGGGGGGTCAATTTTTTCGAGGCCATCTTTTGTACTCGAAAAAATTGTCATCTGCTAAATTTAATTAACACATGAGGAAACTACATTGGCCGTAGATATAACTAAACCCTCGATAGATCTTGGCATTATTGCCATCGACATTGATGCAATGATGACATTTTATGGACAAACTCTAGGCTTGCCTCTTGAGGGCAGTATGCCTATGCCTGGCGGGGGAACAATGAACCGATTTAAGGCCGGTGACAGTGTTATCAAAGTGATCTCCTTAGAGCCCCAAGCGGAGGCAGCAGCTCCTCCGGGTGGGATCCGCGGCGCTACAGGATACCGTTACTGGACCATCACCGTCAGCAATCTTCCCGAATGCATAGAAAAAGCAGATGCCGCAGGCGCAAAAATCATAGTAAGGTCAAAAGAAGTAAGGCCTGGAATTACGATCGCGATTTTAGCAGATCCAGACGGCAACTGGGTTGAGCTCCTCCAAATGAGTTGAAGTCCGTGACCGGATGATTAATCTGCTCGCGCTATGGTTTGATGGATGGATTTTTATCCATCAAACCACTAACGAAACTACGTCTTTAATTTTATATTACCAAATGCTGCGAGCAGTTAGATTGATGTCTATTTTCGCTCCGCTAGCCTGCTCTACGTGAATTATAAAAACCTCATTTTCTGGATGACTATAACCAAGGGACTTCATCCCGCCCTCATCTGTCGCGTTGAAAAGAACACTGCTAGCAGTAATTTCTCCTAGCTCCATACGCTGCGCACCCGACGTCCGAGGCTTGAATCCGGGATCCCATTGCTGAATGTGTAACACGAGCGATCCAGCTTCCTCTTCAATTGTTATCATTTCAAACATGCTTGTTGCGTCATCGCCCGTCATACGAACCATCGCTGCAAGTGAGCGGCCTTCCACCGCAATCCAATTTTCCTCTAACTGATTTGGGCCCAATGCACCTGCCCAATTTCCTGTCATCCACGACAATTGTTCTATTTTAGCGCTAGGCCCTGCAGCAAACACTATACTCGCCACAAAAACACTAACAAATGTTACAAAACTAAAAACAAGCTTTTTAACTATCATTTTCATCTCCTTGTCTTACTAAATCAAAATTAAAATTTTTCAATATGAATACCCAAAACCTCTCTACTAAATTTGAGAACAGTTTGGTGCCCTAACGACGACGATAAGCGTCTTCAAACTTAGCATTCAACCTCTGCATTCCCGCAAGCCATCGATCATAGTCCTCGGTCTTTCGTCGCATATAAGTCAATACTTCTGGATGCGGAAGAACTAAAAATTTTTCTTCGGAAAGAGTCGTTACTACCGTATCTGCAAGTTGCTCCGGCTCGAGCATTCCGTCTAAGCCTGCAACGCCGCCATCTCCAGCGCCAACAGCAGTCATCGCTGTTCTCACGGCCTGTGGACAAAGCACTGAGACTTTGATCCCACGCTGGCCATAGGTTATTGCCAACCACTCAGCAAAACCGACAGCCGCATGTTTTGTAACCGCATAAGGGGCAGAACCTACTTGACTAAGCAGCCCTGCGGCTGAGGAGGTATTCAGTAAATAACCCTTTCCCCTCGCGAGCATACTCGGAAGAACAGAGCGCGCAGCAAAAACATGGGACATTACATTGACGTCCCAAATCGATTGCCAGGCATCTGTTGATACCGTTTCATCTCCAGGAGTAAAAATTCCAGCATTTGAACAAAATAGATCTATATGGCCAAAGGTATCAAGAGCTCTTTGTGCCAACTCACCAACTTCGTCCTCCACTCCAACATTGCACTCCACACCAAAAGCCTCAGTCTTAGGAGCTATACTTTCGACGGTATCTGTAAGCCCCTTGGGTTCTATATCTGAAGCAATGATTCCTCTCGCTCCCTCAGCAGCGAATCGCTCACACAACGACTTCCCTATTCCACTTGCGGCCCCTGTAATTACTATAACTTTATCTTTTGCTTTCATAGATCTTGCCCACCATTAGCCCAAACAAAAAGAGGTTATTTTAAATCATTGCTGGAACAACAAAATTGAATAATTCCTCCGTACAAAAATTCGTAAACTTCAACCCAATCTCGATAAGTTTTTGCACCTACGGAAGAGAATTTTGGTCGATATTATGATAACTTTGTAGTCACATTTTAAAATCAAAATAACTCACGAGCTCCAGCAGCCGAATATAACGGACTTTCACGGAAAGCTCCAACGCTTGTGGTCATTGCTCTGCGACAGAGCAGGAGATAGGAATGAAACAAGGTAGCTACAATTTTTTATTCTGTGCGATTATTTCAGTGTTGATATCAACGTCAAGCTTTGCCCAAAATGGCCTGCAAGCAATCGAAGAAATAACTATCACCTCTAATAGCCGTCAGTCGGAGGGTATGGCTGACATTAATGCTGCGGTCTCTGTAATCGCGAGGGACGAACTCACGGCAATAGCACATACCCATGCCCAAGAAGCTCTCAATCGCTTACCCGGTGTTAGTATCCATCGAAATAATGGACGAGAGAGTCTCACGGCTATTAGATCACCCGTACTAACCGGAGCCGGCGCTTGCGGCGCTTTTCTAATAGCTGAGAATGGCATTCCGGTAAGGTCCAATGGGTTTTGTAACGTAAATGAAATGTTCGATACTCATTCAGAGAATGCGGAGCGAGTGGAGGTCGTTCGCGGACCCGGTAGCGCGTTTTGGGGTTCAAATGCAGTTCACGGTCTTATTAACGTTGTGCTACCCAAGGCTGGTGATGCAGGCACCCTCACAGTGGAACAAGGGCCGTGGGGTTCAAAGCGTGTGAAGACACAGATCGGCAAAGATTATGGAAATCTCAAACAACTTCTGCTTCTTAACGGAGTTAACGAGCAAGGCTATCGCGAGAACAGCGGGGTAGACCAACAGAAACTTTCTTGGTTATACAACTACACATCCAGCAATGGCTGGGACCTAGACGGTGGCTTTTCATATCTCAATCTAAACCAAGAAACGGCCGGCTACATTGTGGGTAATGGCAGTTATGAGGGTGATGGCCGTGACGGAAATCCGAATCCTGAGGCATACCGAGACAGCGTCAACGGCCGCATCTGGACCTCGTTTAGCAAGACGCTCGGAAACTGGGATGTCGTCATTACCCCTTATGCTCGCGAAGTCAACATGAACTTCATGCAGCACTTTTTGCCAGGGAAACCGATTGAAGACACGTACCACAGATCGATTGGCACTCAGAGCGCCTTTTACAAAACGTTAGCAAGTGGTGCTGAATTTGCATTGGGGTTTGACATTGAGGGAACAGATGGAAAACTAATGCAGTTTCAGCCGAACCCAACCGTTGGCTCATTCTTTTTGCGCAACCACATCCCGCAAGGCAAACACTATGATTTTACCGTCAAGTCACGTCAGCTGGCTGCATTTGTAAACTACGAGCAGAACCTAACAGAGTCTCTTCGACTTTCTTTGGGCCTTCGAGCAGAGGAAATGGACTATGAATATGACAATTTAATGCTCGATGGCCGCACCAATGACGCCGGTATCGCTTGCCGATTTGGTTGCAGATACAGTCGCCCTTCGGACCGAAGCGATAATTTTACCAACCTCTCCCCGAAGCTTGGGCTTAGTTATGCAATCGGTGAAAACTACAGCCTGCAATTTAGGGCTCAACGAGGGTTTCGGGCGCCCCAAGCGACCGAGTTATATCGCTTGCAGAACACTCAGACTGTAGCAAACTTAAGTTCTGTCGAACTTGACAGCTATGAATTTGAATTCAAAGGTACCGGCATCAACTGGAACTATTCAGTTTCAATTTATTCGATGGATAAAGACAATGAGATCATGTCGAATAGTTCTCGTACAAATCTTAATGGTAATGCTACATCGCACCGCGGTGCTGAATTTGGCGCGGGAATCGACCTCAGCTCAACTCTTTCCCTGGCTGGAACCTTTAATTTCGCGGATCACTCTTATGAGAATCCATTGATCTCTGGCGGAATCAATATCAAGGGGAAGGATGTAGATACGGCGCCAGATCGATTTGGCAATCTCCGCCTAAAATGGACGCCAACCGAGACTCTCTCAAGCGAGATGGAATTAGTGCATATGGGTGACTACTTCACAAACCCAGAAAATACTGCGAAATACGACGGTCACGATGTCGTAAATCTTCGTACGCAATACGAAGCCAGTGAATCATTATTGATTTATGTAAATATCATGAACTTATTCGATGAAGAATATGCAGAGCGAGCCGACTGGACTTCATTTGCGGGCGATCGATATTTTCCAGGCGAACCTCTTCGGGCCTATCTAGGGTTTACCTATAAATATCGTTAATCTTTATTTATAATATGCATATTAAGCCAGGGAGTATATTATCTTCTTTGTCTTAGGATCCTTGTCATGACAGTCAAAGGGGTATCTGAGGGCCAGGTTTGCCTCAATCGGTTGGAACAATATTTTACAGAGCAAAAGTTGGAAAAAGAAATTTTCCATCCGGACCCGACCATCAATTCTCTCGCTCATAAGAAGAAAACCGGGCTCAAGAACGCCGCAGTATTAATAGCCGCTTCACCTGAAAACGTCGATTTAACAAGCAGCATCATTCTCACCCTTCGTTCACAAAACCTAAAGTCACACGCGGGTCAAGTCAGCTTGCCTGGCGGAACAACCGATGCCTCTGACATTAACGCGGTTGACACAGCTTTGAGAGAAGCTCAAGAAGAGGTCTCGCTGGGGAGAAATCGGGTTAAGGTTTTGGGTTGCCTCGGCAAGATAGCACTCCCATCTGGATACCTAGTCACGCCGGTCGTTGGCTTGATTGATTCATTCCTAAATCTAACTCCTTTCCCGGATGAGGTAGACGAAATATTCTCTGTACCTCTAACTACAGTGCTTGATCCAAATGCTTACAAGACTAAAGTAAAAAAAACTGATTCGGGTAATCATCAAATATTAGAGATCCAATATAACGGATACCGAATTTGGGGAGCAACGGCAGCCATTCTCTATCATCTCGCGAACGAAATCGAAAATAATATCAAACAAAAAATTTAGCCATCAAAATTGGTGGTCGGTCATAGGCCGCCGATATCTGCAACGAACTCCCTCTCTATGTTCCTTTTTTTATTTGAACAAAGCATAGAACCTATGAAGTCACAATGCCCACTCCGGGAACTCGCCCAAAACATCAAAAGTGAAATGACCGAGTGTGTAAACAAATACGGTTAAAATAATTACAGAGAGCACATCTAAGAAAATTCCCGCCGTCACCATTTTTAAAATCGGAACACGACCAGACCCATAGACAATGGCATTGGGGGGCGTTGACACAGGGAGCATAAACGCGCATGAAGCTGCCAGAGTGGTTGGTATGAGAAGTAGTAAAGGATGTACTTCGATTGCCTGAGCTAAGCTTGCCATTATCGGAACAGCAAGGGATATTGTTCCTGTATTGGAAGCAACTTCCGTCAATAACGTTATAAAAGTGACAGTGCTAATTACGATCGATAGTGGGCTCGAGTCACCTAAGAGTACTTGCAGCTGCTCTGCAACATAAGTGCCCAATCCAGACGTCGAAAACCCTTTTGCTATCGCTAACCCGCCGCCGAAAAGCAACAAAATCCCCCAGGGGATCTTTTTGGCATCCTCCCAATCCAAAAGCTTCCCTCCTATTTGATTACTTGCAGGTATCATAAATAACATCAAGGCCATTGCGATAGAGACAGTGCCGTCATCGATCATATAACTGATAGGCTCGGAGCCAAACCAAGCTAAACATAAGTCTAGATAATGACTCCACCCAAAAACATCGAAATCAGCACCGAACAACCGTTCTTTCCGAGTCATCCAAAGGACGGCCGCTGCAAAAAAAACCAGACGCACTCGCTTTTCCTCAAGCGAAATTGGGCCTAATTTCTTGAGCTCTTGATGGATAAAGTCCTTACCGCTAAAAGGCGTGACTAAGGGCAGTGGAAAAATGACATATGTCAGCACAAACCAACTCAAGACCAAAAAAACCAGACTCATGGGGAGGGCAAACGTCATCCAAGTCACAAAAGCAAACTCAGGAGCGTTTGGAAACAATTGAGACATCTGTGTCACTAGCACTCCGTTCGGAGGAGTCCCTATCAGAGTGGCAACCCCGCCGATTGAGGCGGAATAGGCAATACCAAGCAAAAGAGTCAGAGCAAAATTTTCGGCCCTCGGCTCGGGCTTGCCTCCCGATTCTAATACCTCCGTATTTATTTCTTCATAGAGCAGAATAAGCGACATGCCCATCGGCATCATCATCAATGCCGTGGCAGTGTTAGACAACCACATCGACAAAAAGGCGGTCGCAACCATAAAACCTAAAACCAATCGATGTGGCTGACCCCCAATTATCTTTAATATATTTAAGGCAATACGTTTATGTAAATTCCATTTCTCAACCGCGATCGCAATAATGAATCCTCCCAAAAACAAAAGGATGATCCAATCCATATATTGGCCGGCCACATCTGGAAATGTAATATCGAAGTCCGAGGCAGAAAACCCTTCCTTAAATTGGGCAAGACTTAAATCTATTCGATTACCAGCAGCTATTTCGCGACCGCGCATAATGCCGAACAAAGGAAACAGAACAATAGGTAGGAGCGCTGTAGCAGCAAGAGGAATAGCTTCTGTAATCCACCAGATGGCCATTAGCACGATTATCGCGGCCATACGCGTAACAAGCGGATTGCTGGGATCGAGATCAAGAAAAATTAAAATACAGAGAAAAACCACAGGCCCAAATAACAAACCAAACCGACTTCGAAACGAGTTAGTTTCCCTTTTTTTGGAAGGCGAACTTTGCCCTATCGTCATACTTTTTTCCACGAATTATGCGCAAGCTTACAATCGCCAACAAGACGTATGACTAAATTTAAAAATCAGCAAGCCGCCTTGCGTGTATTTAGAGACTAATATCTAAACAAAAACTCACATTTTCTATTGCACCCTAGCCGTCCTCTCAATGCTTACCCAACCGATTACAGCTCTTTTAATATGTAATCGGCGGCACTGACTTTTATTTCACCGGGCTCTTCAATTCCTAAATACGTTACGATTTCGTTATCCACAATCATCCCAAATCGCTTGGCTCGTCGCCCCATCCCAAAACCAGACATGTCATTGGCTAAACCGAGCTCCGACGTAAACTCTCCATTGCCATCAGCAAGCATCAAAATCTTTTCGGCATTCTGATTAACGGACCAAGCGCCCATCACAAAAGCATCGTTCACCGACATACACGCAATGGTGTCAACACCTTTGTCTAAAATTGCTTCCGCATTGACGACAAAACCTGGCAAATGTGTCATTGAGCATCCCGGAGTAAACGCTCCCGGCACCGCAATCAACACTACTTTTTTATTAGCAAATACTTCCTCACTGCTTACGCCCTTGGGGCCATCATCTGTCATTATAGAAAAACCAATCGCGGGGATCTTGTCGCCTACTTTTATTGTCATTACTTTTACCTTTTTATAAATTTTTAAATAGCCAAGCCATCTTCATCGTACCAAGTTTTCAAGCTCGAGTAACGAACTCTAGAGCTCCTCATAACACTAACATGAGCTGGGTTCGGATTACCTTTTTTTACCTTCACGAACTTCGATAACTCGCTCAAGCCATTGCAAGTAAGGCGCAACGCGCTCGAAAACGGCAATAGAGCCATATTCCCCTTGTCTCTCTTCAGAAAAGTTAACTCCTTTAAGCTGACCCACGATAATCCCAACTAACAACAATCCGTGAACTCCGCTCATTAAAACAGGGCCCCCACTGTCTCCAAGACTGGGCATTCCCTCCAAGGGGTCACTTGCTTCAGTCCTCGGGTCGTCAAAACGAATTCTTAAACGCTTAACGCTATCTGATGTTATTCGATTAGTCGCCATCCGAAGCTCGCCATCGGTGTAATTTCGACCGGTTGTTCCAATACCCGAATAGCCCCAGCCGAGAAAGCTTACACCCACTCCAGAAACAACTTCCTCCGTACCTATTGCAAAAGAATTCAGACCCTTGCGTGGATGCTTCATACGAAGAAGTGCAAGATCAACATCCTGCCCTGCAGGTTTGTAAAAGTCAGGATGAAAAACAACCTTATCGACGTAGTTTTTCTCACCTGCGATGATAACTTCGTAACTGTCACCATTTGATAAAACTTCATTTAAATTCACCTGCTCAATACAATGAGCAGCCGTTATCGCCCACCAAGCATCCACAAGCGTAGCCGCACAAATTCGACGATCGCCAATACGTTCCAGAAAAAAAATTGAAGGATACACTCTTTCCAAAACCAGGTAACGTTCCGGTGCTACATCGTGACGAATGATTATACCTTGGCTATTTGAGCTTAAAATAAGCAATAAAAATCCACAGAGTCGCAAGCAAACTCTTAAGTTCTTAAAGCCCCAATAACGACAAAAACCCGAAGAAATAGAATTCTGAAACGCTACAACCACTGCTACTTCTCACCTGCTAATTCAGCAATCATCACATCAATCGCCTCCGCACGACGCCTGGGATCATCGAGCTCAAGCAGCTTCTGTCGATTAACATTACTCATGGGCAACAGCTCACCTAAACGCCATCCTAAATGCCATAAATCTTCGTAATTAATATTAAAGTTTTTTTCTTTAATTACAGGGTGTGCCTCCAACCCTCTCAAGACCTCTATTAACCTAGGATACTCTTCAACGCCCGACGCAAGCTTCGTATCAACACGATCTTTACCATGAAATTTAACGTGGCCCATAAGCAAGTCGTTATCTGCTTCCCAACAGTCCTCTACCTGGAACTTCGCAGTGCCTTCAATAGTAATACTTAACAAACCGTTGTCTAACTGATTCCAATCTACAATCTGTGCTCCAGTTCCGATTCGATGAATCGTTTGCTTCGTTCCACCCTCGCGCAATTCAGGACCCATCTGAAGGGCACAAATACCGAACAGCGTCTGACTGCGCATACATTCCGTTACCATATCGATATATCGACGCTCGAAAATCTGAAGATCATGCTTACCGCCCGGAAACAAGACAATGTCCAGTGGAAAAAGCGGAATTGTAGATTCATAACCCATAACTTACCCCTTACCCCAATCAGCGAACGAACAAAGTGGCTAGCGACTCGCTAAACCATCAACTATCCTTTCGTGGATACCTTCAAACCCAGAATTACTCATGACAACAATATGATCGCCTTCGCGCGCGATTGTAAAAATATGAGCCAGAATCTCATGAACTTCAGAAAAACTGACCCGCGAATCTCCGTTCTCCGCGCAAAGGGCTTCAAAATCTAATTGCGAGTCCACCGGCCGCTTCCACACAACTTCATCTGCTGGCATGCATGCTTCTGCAAGTTTATTCTGATGAATCCCTCCGCGCATCGTGTTCGATCCAGGCTCGATAATAGCGATAATCCTTGAATTCTCGCCACGACTATGAAGCTGAACCTTCAAACCTTCCAACGTCGTCGCGATCGCCGTTGGGTGATGAGCAAAATCGTCGTAGATATAGATGCCACTTACCTCCGCGAGCAGCTCCATTCTTCTCTTCACGCCATTAAATTTTCTTAACGCACTCGCCGCATCGATCAAACGCACACCAACATGATGGGCGGCGCCAACCGCTGCTAAAGCATTCTTTGCGTTATGGATGCCGAACATTGGCCAGCGAACCGTCGAAGTCTGTTTATCTCCTGAGACAGGATTGTATTCAATTTCAAATTCACTCCAGTCTTTTTTCACCGCTGAAGCAGACCAGTCACCAACACATAAGTTTGAATCAATCATTCTGCTGGGCGTAACTTCTGTATCCGGACCAAAACGCTCCACGGAAGTCCAGCAACCCGTATCCAATACCTCCTCAATAGCAGGATCATTGCGCGGCGCTAAGATAAGACCATTACTCGGCACAGTTCTAAGTAAGTGATGAAACTGTTTTTGAATAGCACCAAGATCCGGAAAGATATCAGCATGGTCAAACTCTAAATTATTAAGAATAACGGTGCGAGGGGCATAATGTACAAACTTTGACCTCTTATCAAAAAACGCACTGTCGTATTCGTCCGCTTCGACAATGAAAAAAATAGAGTCACCAATGTCTGCCGAGGCAGGCAGGTCATTCACAACCCCGCCAATTAAGTAGCCGGGCTTAAGTCCTGCCTCCCCCAGAATCCAAGCCAACATCGCGCTCGTGGTTGTCTTACCATGAGTTCCAGCAACTCCAAGAACCCAACGATCATGTAAAATTTCATCGGCTAACCATTGTGGTCCAGACGTATATCGCAGCCCAGTATTCAGCACATATTCTACTGCCTCATTGCCGCGGCTAAGCGCGTTACCTACTATAACTAAATCGGGGTGCGGCTGAAGATGCGCCGCAGAGTAGCCTTCACAGAGCATAATGCCTTGACTCTCAAGCTGCGTACTCATCGGTGGATACACACCTAAATCGCTTCCGCTCACCTTATGACCCTGCTGCTTGGCTAAAACCGCCAAGCTGCCCATAAAGGTTCCACAGATACCAAGGATATGAATATGCATCGCGAAGTTAAAATCCAAAAAAAATAAAATTTTTCAAGGGGTGTTTATAACATAAAAGTCGCGTAGCATTGCACCACTGACCAACTGATTTCACAACCAATCATTTAGCACTCGGCAGACCACTTAAGCCAACGAACAAAAGTTTACTTCATATGTTAGACGACTCACCGACTCTTTGGGAATATTCCACCCATTATTACTCCAACCCTGCGATCGCCAGTTGCTGTTTAACTTTACAGAACCAATATCGTCAGGACGTCAACATAATTTTTCTTTGTTACTGGCATGGAACATACCATGGAGAAATTTCTTTTGATAAAATGAGCGCCATACTCAGCTTCAGTGCCGAATGGCATAAAATTGCTATTTATCCATTAAGATCTGCGCGAACCGACCTCAAAATATGGACAAATCAAGAAGATAAAATTGTGCTTAAAAAGGAATCCTATGAATCATTCAGGGAAAATATAAAAACGATAGAGCTCGAAGCCGAAAAAATTCAACAACAATCACTAATGGAATTCTGCGTAAATGGGCTTTCCAAAGACTCGAAGTCATCGAGTAGATCCGCGAGTGCTGCCAGAACAGCGAACATAAAAACACTGATCGCCCTTCAAAATCAGTTTGATGACCTCGTTACTTTAGAGGCTCAATTTGAGCAACTCACCGGGCTGCTCGAGACTGACTAAGCGAAACTAAACTCAATTAATTGGCTTCGGGTTTCGCCGTCGCCTTGGTTTCTGATTTCCCGAGTTTTCATTACGGTCTTTGGCCTTATTGCTATTTACCGAGGTCGATTTTTTTCTTACTCCGCTCGATTTTTTGAGATTATTTTGCTTAGCAGCGCTCGTCCCAGAACGCCTTCGAACAGAACCTGAATTGGACCGGTTATTGGTTCCTGGCGTCGGCGAAGCTAAAAACAACTCGGTAAGGGCCTCAGCTGGACGCGCGAGCACGGGATCAATTTTAGCCGCATCTGCCACAGGAATCTTTTGTTTAATTAACTTTTCTATATCTCTTAACTGCTTAACCTGATCGCGGCTCACTAACGAAATTGCTGACCCGCCTGCTCCCGCCCGCCCGGTGCGCCCAATGCGGTGCACGTAGTCTTCGGCTACCTGAGGGAGATCAAAGTTAATCACAGTATCCAACTGATGAATGTCAATACCACGCGCTGCGATATCAGTAGCGACAAGAACTTGCACCTTATCAAGCTTGAAGGCTTCCAATGCTTTCGTCCTTTGCGCTTGAGATTTATTGCCATGAATTGCGAGCGCCCCCACTCCATCCTTTGCAAGTTTCTTTACGAGGTTATTTGCACCGTGCTTAGTTCGGCTAAATACTAAAGTTTGATTAGTGTTAGAACGGAGTATCAGACTTAAAAGCGCGGGCTTCTCGTCTTTCTCTGCTAAATAAAGAGTCTGCGAAATAATCTCTACGGTGGAGTTACGTGGCGCAACATCAATCTCAACTGGGTTATTGCATAAGCTCTTAGCGAGCGTGCGAATTTCATTCGAGAATGTAGCAGAGAACAACAAGTTTTGACGCCGTTTGGGCAACATCGCAAGCACCTTACGGATATCACGAATAAATCCCATATCCAACATACGGTCAGCCTCATCAAGTATCAAAACCTCAAGATCTCCAAAAACAACAACACCTTGCTGTTTTAGATCCAACAGCCGACCAGGAGTAGCCACCAAAATATCTGTCCCGTGGCCCAAAGCTTTCTTTTGAGGATTAATATTAACGCCCCCAAAAACCACATTTGCGCGTAGGTCTTCGTTAATTCCATAGGTCTCAATGCTCTCTTGAATTTGAGCCGCTAATTCTCGAGTTGGTGTTAACACGAGCGCGCGTATTGAGTAACGCTTTGTATTTCGCCTTCCGCTAAGTAACTGCAAAAGGGGTAATGTAAACCCTGCAGTCTTGCCCGTCCCAGTCTGTGCTGCAGCCATCACGTCACGGCCCGCCAGAATTTCTGGGATCGCGCGCTTCTGAATTGGGGTTGCCTCGGTGTAACCTGTTTTTTCAACTGCGTGTAAGAGTGATTTAGAAAGACCCAGATTTAAAAACGTCATAAATTTTCTTCTTTAGATACCGCAAACTTAAAATATCTCTATCAAGCTGGCAGCTGAGCGACCCCTTGATAAAATTAGAAATGCAAATTGTGAACTTCGTAATAACGAAGGGGCACGGATGTGCAAGCGATAGTTGTTACGATGATCAGGGCTCAGCCAATAAGAAAAAGATATGCGGGAGTAATATCGCATAGAAACCCTGCACCGAGAGCAAAGACTTTTGTTGCTAACGTTGTATAGACGCCAAACAACTTCGGACCCCCAAAAAAATTTAAATTTTCAATTTAAGGGTAAAGCATTTACTACAAGTATGATGCACCGTCCGAAATCTGCCACGGCACAACGTCGAACGTGCGCGCACATTAACACAATCACAGCGCAAGGAAAGCGATATTTAGTTAAATCCAGACGACGAGAGAGAACGCTGAGCTTAAAACCTATCTACTCGCTTTTATTAACACCATGCCAGCGCTGCACAAGCTCCGAATCAAGACCAAAAAGATCAAGTATCCGTCCCACATGATGGTTAACTAAGTCATCTATAGTTTTCGGCAATATGTAGTGTGCAGGCATTGGTGGCGCCATCACCGCGCCCAGCTGACATGCCTTCATCATCAGTTCACAGTGCCCAACATGTAAGGGAGTCTCTCGAGGCACCAGCACTAACCTACGGCATTCTTTGAGCACGACATCTGCAGCCCGAACAACAAGCGAATCGGAATAAGAATTTGCAATAGCAGAAAGAGTCTTGATCGCGCATGGCGCTACGACCATACCGTCAGTTTTAAAAGACCCGCTCGCGATGCTGGCTCCGATGTCTCTATTGGAATACGAATAATCAGCCAAAGAAACAACATCCTGTGTCTCCAAGTCCGTCTCGACCGCGATGTTAAGTTTTGCCGCATCTGACATCACCAAATGCGTTTCTACTTCCGCGACGTCTCTCAGAACCTCGAGCAAGCGAATCCCATAAATTACCCCACTCGCGCCTGACATTCCTACAATGATCTTCACTCTCGCCCCCCCGTAAGTAAAAACGGATTTTTTTTGCCATTTAATTGCGTCCGTAATCTTGACCTATCACCGCTTTCAAGGCAAGGGAGCACATTGCGAGTAAAAGTCCCAACGGTTAACATAAGCGCTCTGTTGAAATTTTAGGACTTCCTTGAAAATCTGACACAGACACTCAGAAGAGAGCCACCATGAGCACAAAAAAACCAAATCTTTTCTATGCACAGTCAGGTGGCGTCACAGCGGTCATCAACGCAAGTGCCTGCGGTGTCATCGAAACTGCTCGAGAGCATCGCAACGAAATCGGCAAAGTGTATGCGGGACTCAATGGAATTATGGGCGCGCTACATGAAGAATTAATTGACACTAGCAAGGAGTCAGCCAAGACAATCGCTTCGCTGCGCTCAACACCGTCTGGCGCATTTGGCTCCTGTCGTTACAAACTCAAGTCGTATGCCGAAAATTCTCAAGAATACGATAGACTGATGGATGTATTCCGCGCCCATAACATTCGGTACTTTCTTTACAACGGTGGAGGTGACTCTCAAGACACCGCAAATAAAGTCTCACAAATCAGTCTTGAAAAGGGATTCCCTATAAGCTGCATCGGAGTGCCAAAGACCGTCGATAACGACTTACCGATCACCGATAACTGCCCTGGGTTTGGCTCGGTCGCCAAATATGTAGCCGTGTCAATTCGTGAGGCCGGGCTGGACGTTGCCTCAATGTGTGCAAGCTCAACCAAGGTATTCGTGATGGAAGTGATGGGCCGCCATGCTGGCTGGATCGCTGGAGCAGCTGGCTTAGCAAGAAAGGACATAGGGGAAGCGCCGCATATTATTCTGTTTCCCGAAATTCCGTTCGAGAAAGATAAATTCTTAAAAAAAGTGCAGAGCTGCGTAAAGAGGTTTGGGTACTGCGCGATCGTCGTATCAGAGGGTGTTAGAGAAAAATCTGGTAAGTTCCTTGCTGATGCCGGCGGCAAAGATGCCTTTGGGCACGTTCAATTAGGTGGAGTCGCGCCGTTTATCGCCGAGATGATTAAACAAAACCTTGGATACAAGCACCACTGGGCCGTTGCAGACTATTTACAACGCTCTGCCCGGCACATTGCTTCGAAGACCGACGTGGAGCAGGCCTATGCGGTTGGAAAGGCGGCCGTTGATTTCGCGCTGGCTGGCAAGACAGCGGTGATGCCTATAATCGTTCGTCGTCAAAGTCGGCGCTACAGTTGGCATATCGGTGAGGCAAAGCTAAGCGATGTCGCGAACGTTGAAAAAATGATGCCGAGAAATTATATAAGCCGAGACGGGTTTGGTATTACTCAGGCTGCACGGGAATATCTTTCGCCCCTTATTAAAGGTGAGGACTATCCTGCATACAAAAATGGAATACCTCAGTATGCTACACTTAAGAAGATTTTAGAGAAAAAGAAACTCAAGGCATGGCGACCAAAAACAACATAATGAATAAGAAGTAAAAATTCTTGGATTTGGATGAGTCGTATGAGGAGTGTTTCAATATGCGAAAAGACAATAATTCCTTCCTCAGGCCACATCTCTTACTTATCTTTACAAGTCTGTTTGCAGTTCCTGCGACAATTCTTGCAGAACCAATTTGGCAGTTCATTAATCAAGGCTCACACCAAAGCATTCTTGAGTCAATCAAAGCCCCTGCTTCCGCCTCTGCAGGGATGCCAGTAGAAATTTCCCTCGGAAATCTTAAATCATTAAATCTTAACGATGAAATCGAACTCAAGACGAGCCCCAGCGCCTCTATCTTTTTCGATATTGCTGACTCTTTGACTTTTCCTAATGGAGATAGCAGCTGGCACGCTGCAAATGATGAAGATGGCCTCCTTGAGACTCTTTCAATGACAGCTGGCAAGAAATTCTTCATAGCCTCATTAGTCGCCCAGGGCAATTCCTACAAAATAATTGCAAAAAAACAGGCCAGTAAAGAAAATTATATAGGCTGGATTTACAGTGAAAATCCGTCAATTTACAGACCAATCAACGACACCATTCTTGAGAGGGATTCAGACTCTGAGACAGACAATCCACGTTCCTTCTCCGCCTTGGAAGAGCCAGCCTTAGACCTTCAAATTTCGGACAGTACCCCGAACCGGTTCTTCTTTATCGGAGATAGCGTGACCTGGTCATTTACGATTACAAATCCCTTTTCTGAGACTACTAATCCACTCACTCTCTCGATAGGTGGCAAGTACGTTGAACCTCCGTTCGAGACTGCAGAAATTCAAAAGGACCTGACAGACTCTTCTGAGTGGATAAATCTTCCAGCAAACTGCTATAAAAAGACCTACGAAGAGTCGAACCCTTATCGAAAGTTAGGCGAAATAGAATGCCGGGTTGATCCGATCGCGCCCAAGTCGACAAGAACGCTGAACCTTGATAGCAAGTTGCGTGCCGACTTTTCCGTTAATGATCTCGCCTACGGTAACGCTTTAACGTATCCATTCTCAAGCGTGACAGAAGACAAAACCTATAGAACCGCCTTTGGCGACTACGCCCGCTCGATTCGCGGACCCTTGCCGGTCGAGGATGTGTTAATAGACTCCGATGGCGATGGCATGAGTGACTTTAATGAGACTCTCATCAATAGCGACCCTGCCAAGAAAGATCGAGCTCCTGCCAGAGATGTAGAAATCGACGTGGTTGTGCTCTACACCTCCAACTTTGTTGAGGACATTTCGATAGACGCGGAGACCCAAATCAATAATTCATTTACGATTGTTAATGAAATGTTTGCGGGCAGTGAGACAGGAATACGTTTTAATATCGTTCATTATGAGCAACTCGATTACGTCAACAACTGCACCGCCGAACGATGCACTGATGGGCAGCGCTGGAATGACACTCAGACCGTCATTGCTGAATATGGCAAACGTGAAGAAAATCAATGGCAATTCAGCGAAAAGCTCAGAGCACTCTACGGTGCCGATTTCGTTTTTATACTAGATGGTAAGAGAGGTGACGACCCAACGGCAGGTCAGGCCGAGAGCGGTGTGAATAACCGAGGATACTTCGGTCTACAAAAGCATAAGAGAACGGCGTTCGTCCATTACAACGAAACCGGATTTAATCTTGATGAGGAAACGATGAGCCATGAATTAGGCCACCTATTCGGCCTCGGGCACTCGCGGCGTCAGGCCCGACTCCTATCTGCTGAGTGGGCCGATGAGTCTGGCACCTTCCCCTGGGCGCAGGGTTTTGGCGAAGATGATCGGTTCACGACCATCATGGCTTATCCAAGTTTTTTTGGTACTGATCAACGAATCCGTCGATTCTCAGATGCCAACCGCTCAGACTGCGAGTACACCCAACTAAAACCCTATAAAATCATTACAGGAAACGCCTGTGGTATCGATCGTTCAGATCCGGTGAACGGTGCGGACGCCGTCGGCGCGATGCGGATAGTTCGTTATCAGATAGAACAATTTTCACCGCCAAGACCAATTCTCTCCAGCAAATCATCGGACGGCAAGGATTATGACTCAAGATTTCTAGCAGGATCCATCAATGGCACCGAACTTGGCTTTAAAACTAAATTCTTACCCAGCGACAGCATCAACTCCGCGGCAACGATACAGGTAGACCCTGCGCACGCAGGAAAAAATGGGGTTACCCACATCATTATTGTCGCAGGGGCACTTGGGGCATTACAGGTAGACTCATCGGGGAAATTTGTCAACTTAGACTTGGCGCAGCCAAATCTGGTAGGGTCAATTAATCCGAGACCCCTAAAAGCTATTGAGAATCTCAGCGTCCTGAATGAACTCACTCCAAGCTTACTTGGGGTTTCATCAGCCAAATTAGAAATATATTTCGGCTACACCTTGGAAGACAGTGGCCTCACCGTTTATTCAGAAAACCCTCTCACTGTCCAGATCAACCAATAAAAACTCTCGACTTAATCACAATCAGTAATCGATTAGCCCCTCCGTAAGCTCAATAGTCACCCCCGCAGGGTCAACAATAAGGGCTATTTTTAAGCCAATAGACGGTAGCTCTCTTAGCGGCGCAAGAAGGACCACACCCTTGCTCTCTAACTCCCGACAGAACGCCTCCAAGTCAGAGACCTCAAAACCAATCCGATCTATTGCCGTGCCCCGAGTTGGTAACCTTTCGTCAGAAGAATTCGCAAAACTCAGGTTCATCCCAGGAACATTCGTAGTTGTCTCTATATTCCCGCGGGGACGGACATCCAGTGAAAAAATCTCGGTGTACCATTCGAGCAACTCTTTATACTGATCAGTATAAAAATGCACGTGATACCCTGCTATATCTTTATGAAGCGCTTGATCTTCTTGGAGCTCGACATAGGCTCCATCAGGCATGGTGACGTAGGCGTTCTTCTGCCCCTCGGCGCCAATGAACTCCGGCCCCACTTCATACCCGGCGGCTCGCCACTTGGTCAAAAAATCAGCAATACTTCGAACCTTGAATCCAAAATGATCCATGACGGTATCGCGAGAGCCCATTGAGACATCCTGCTTCGACAGCGCAATAATCATGTTTGGCATCCGAACCGTTGTGAGCGGCCCTTTTTGAACGACCACGCCATCAAAATGCTCAACCCAAAGACGTTTGTGGAGCTCAATGTCACTTACGTTTAAATGGACTAAACCGTATGTCAGCCCAAATTCATTCGGAGTCGCAAGCTGACCCTGAGAGATCGTGCTGAGAAAAATGGTGAGGAAAACGCAAAATTGATAAAGATAATTAACCATACTTAAACTCCCTTCGACACTTTACCGCCGCCCTTCATTAACGACAATTGCAATAGATTGATTACCAACATTTTTCATCGTATAGGCAAGGTCCGCGTTTTGCCAAACCCACTCTCCTACTCGGTCGAGCTCCTCTTTAACACCATCCTCTCTCGCAATATGTACGACACCGGGAGTAACCTGAGCAAGAAACCCCGGCATACTATGCCGAACCAAAGGTGACGACTGCCCGGGCTCTAACTCAACACGGTAAGAACGAAACCACGGATTTTCCAGCTGAGGAGCTCCATTTATTCCCTCCGGCCTATCAATAGTTCCAGACTTTCCTTGTCCCCCATTAACAAAAGCTAAAATACGCAGTAAACCAGGACCGCTATTATTAATTTTGTGAACAAATGATTCAGAAGCGTAATCGGTAATAGCGCTTACCCCCCCGTCCTGAGGGCCACTAGCAGAGCTTATGCGGGTAAGCAAAATTGCTTGATCATGTAAATGATCTAACGATTGGTCACCAGGATTAAGCTGAACATCTAATAGATACAAGCTCCCATCCTGAAAAACAGTGCGGTGCCGGGGCTCATCCAGAAGGTGCACCACTCTGCTTGTCGAGCCCATGCAGCCAGCCACGGTAGTAAAAACAACCGACAGTGCTGCACTTTTTATTACCCTTGAAAAAACCATAAAGCCCTCCCTTTCTTTTTTTACCGATGGCTTACCCTCTCTTGTAGCCCATAGCAATAGCCACACGTCCCAGCCGTCCACTCCCCTGCAGACGCTAAGAACCCAATAAGAAGAGTTTCTGGAACCAGAATACGAAAAAAAATCAAACTAAGAAAGTAAAACTATGGAGCCAGGCGCTCTATAACCCACACATCTTTTTCGAGGCTGTAACGAAACCGATTGTGAAGTCGATTAGCCCCACCTTGCCAGAATTCAATTTCTGAAGGAATTACTCGATAACCACCCCAACGCTCAGGAAAAGGCACCTCGCCGCTACCGCAAGCAGTTTCATAATCGCGATACCTTTTCTCTAACTCGTCCCTCGACGAGATTACTTGGCTCTGCGGAGATACGGCAGCCGCTAACTGGCTGCCTCTTGGGCGACTATGAAAGTATTTTTTAGATTCCTCCAGTGCCAACTTTTCAACAACACCCACAACTCTCACTTGTCGCTCAATCGCGTGCCAGGGGAAGTGTAGACATATATTTGGATTTAAATCCAAATCACTCCCCTTTTTACTTTCATAATCGGTATAAAACACAAAACCAAGCGCATCAACATGCTTTAATAATACGATCCGTTGGCTTGGCTTTCCATCGGGCGCGACCGTTGCAACAGTCATTGCAGGCGGGTCAACAACATCGGACTGAAAAGCTTGAGCAAGCCAATCCTCAAATTGTTTGATTGGATCTTCTTCCAGATCTACGCGCCTTAACTCTCCCTTAAGGTATTCACGTCTGTCGTCGTGCAAATCCATATAAAGTTCCTTAATCTAAAACAGCAAGCGTGTTAATCAATCAATTTTCCATATTCCCAATTCTGCTGCCGAATCGTACCCGTCGCATAATAAAAAACTCCTTTGCCGTGTTTCTTGTTGGCAAAAAATCTACCGACAAATTTTTGTCCGTCTGGCCAACGATAGGTCCCCTGCCCGTGATAAAAATCATTGACAAAATCACCGGTATAATTCTCAGTATTCTCTCGCAGCCAAAATTCAGAGTTCTGATTTTCAGTCCACCTTGGCATATTAATAAAGTAAGACCCCTGACCTTCTCGCTTGTTATTTGCCCACTGCCCGATATAAAGCTTACCGTTGCCGTTCCAATGAGTCCCTCGCCCCTTTCTAATGCCTTGATCCCATTCACCAACGTAAATTTCTTTCTCCACCGATGAAATGGGTATCTCCAGCCGCCCCTGACCATGAAAAATACCAGCCCGAAAATTGCCTGAGTAAAACCCTTTCCCGAACGAAGTCTTAAGCTCCAGCCGCCCGCGCCCATCGGCGCAATCGCCGTATACACATTCTCTGCTCGTTACTCCGTCAAGCGACTGAGCAAAAATATCTGTCATAAGCAGTGAGAGGAGGGCTCCGATATAACTAAGGCTCAGAGGATGCATCTGTTTTCCTCAACTAATTCTTCGAAGTAAAATAAGCGGACTTACCCGAACAACTTCTTTCGTAGAATTTAAACCAAGTGCACCAATAACCAGCATCCCGGCCAAAGGTCCGGCAATCCAAACCCAGTAATGCAAGTCAAAACTTTGGTTAAAAACCCTTTCTTGAAGATAAAACAGGCTGGCTTCCGCACCAACAGTTGCAATAAATCCGGCCAAAACTCCTATAGTGGCAAACTCTATTACCAGGCTTGACAAAATAAGTCGGCGGCCAGCGCCAAGAGTTCGCAAAATAGCATTTTCATAAAAGCGCTCATCTAAAGTTGCATTAACACATGACAATAAAACAAGGGCTCCACTTATTAAAACTAAAAAAAAGATTAATTCGATTGCTGAAGTCACCTGAGCAATGATGGTTTGGACTTGTTCTATTAACCCATCGATTTCAATCACCACCATCGTAGGAAACTGACGAACCAAGTCGTTAAGTAATACCTTTTGTTCTCTCTCCATTAGTGCCGTCGAGAGAAACGTTGCGCCGAGGTCGTCAATGGTTCCTGGCGAAAAAATTATATAAAAATTAGGTTGCATATTGTCCCATTGAACACTCCGGAAGCTGCTTACCTCCGCGCTCACCTGCTGACCCAGAACTTCAAACTCCAGACTGTCACCGATTTCCAAGCCCAACCATCCCGCATATTCCTCTTCAATCGACACATACCCCGGGCTAGCAGACTCATCCCACCACTCTCCCTCAACGATTCGATTATCAGACGGAACCTCAGCTGCCCACGTAACCTGCCTTCGACTCAATCTTCCCCGCACTTCTTCACCCTCTACTTCAGCCTCCCTCCCGAGCTTAGCAGAACCTTCTTCAATTTCTCGAGTCTCCGCCCCACCGGCTAGCGTTGTTCGCTCTCCCCCATCTCCCATCTCCCCCTGAGGTTCAGGATCCTTACCGTTCACTCGCTCCACTCGGGCACTGATCAGCGGATAAAACGCATTCCCCCTGATCCCATTCTCATCAAAGAACTCCTCAATACCCTCTATTTGTGATTGAGAAATATTCATCATAAAGTGGTTCGGGGTATCCTCAGGCAGCTGAGCCTGCCAGTCAGAGATCAAATCTGTTCTTAGTAAAGACAAAATCAATAGGGACATGATGGTGATTGCAAAAACCATTATCTGCAGAACATTTTGTTTCCGCCTTCTTCTAGCGGCACTCATAGCGAGTTTCCAGGAATTTCCTGCTTTCATCCCGACAGAGCTAGTGCTCTTAAGCAAGGCATAGGAAAAACCTGACAACATGACCGCGATAGCTGTTACAGCAGCCAAAAGAATGAAGGTTATGAGTAAGTCGTTGCTGTACCAAGACACCAACAAAACACTTCCACCCAGGCCAAAGATGTATGGCATTCGGTCGCTTAGCTTCTCGGGTGAAATATCTTTACGTAAAACCCTAAGCGGCGGTGTTTCTCGTAGAGCCAACAGAGGCGGTAAGGCGAAGGAGAGCAAGCATACAATCGCCGTTAACGAACCAACAATATAAGGGCGGACTCCAGCGGGAGGCAAATCAACAGCCAAGACCGTTTGAAGCAACTCAAGAATTCCCGCATGTGTGAGCCATCCTAAAATGCTACCAAGACCGATGGAGACAAGCACCAACACCACCTGAATCATCAAATAAATTGCAGCAATTTGATTGGAGGTACATCCAAGCGTCTTCAGTATTGCAACATAGTCATAATGACGCTCGCTATAACGCTTTGCAGTAAGCGCAATAGCAATGCCGGCAAGCAAGACAGCAAAAAGAGAGCCCAACATTAAAAATGATTCGGCTCGGCTGAGCGCCTCACTCACCTCGGCACTCTCATCACGTACATCTCGCAAACGGTATTCGCTGTTGAACTCTTCATCAATCCAAAGAGAGAAATCATCTAATATCTCTGGCTCAGTATTTGCGAAAAGGAACCGATAAGTCACTCGGCTCCCAAGCTGGACTACGTTGGTCGCTGCCACGTCATCCATGTGCAACATCACTCTCGGACCCGCGTTATCGACCATCCCACCACTAGATCGATCAGGCTCTGTAATAATTATGTGTGAGACCCTAAGCGTTGATTCTCCTATATAGATCTTGTCCCCTATCTTTAACTCCAGTGCCGGAAAGGCCCTTGATTCGAGCCATGCCTCACCGGGTCTGGGGCCGCTTGCGATTGGAGTACCACGCACAAATGGAGCGTCAGCGATAATAACTTCTCCCCGCAAGGGGTAGGCATCGCTAACCGCTTTTGCCGAGACAAGCATATTACTCGAATCTGAGAAAGCCATCGAAGTAAAGGATAAAGTTTCTGCGGTTTGGAATCCGCGTGTCTTGGCTTCTATTAAGATTTCTTTTGGCAACGGCCGACCGCTGCGCAGCATTCTGTCAGCAGCAAGCATATTTGCCGACTCAAGCACTAAAGCTTTCTCTAGCCGATCAGTAAAGAGGGCTATCCCAGTTACAGAGGTCACCGCCATCACCAATGCGAGAGACAAAAGCTTTAGTTCACCGCCGCGCCAGTCTCTCCATAACAAACGCGCGGCGAGTGAGATAAGCGTGCTAAAGGATCGCTGTCCACTAAGGTCTAGTTCTAATGATCTAGCCATCAGCGGACGCTCTTTTTATCGACTTCATGAGAAGTTTTTTCATCGCTCGATACAACCCCAGCAACCAGTCTCACAATTCTCCCGCAACGCTTAGCCAATCTATCTTCGTGCGTGACAAGAACTAAAGTTGTCGCAAATTCTTTATTCAAATCAAACAAAAGCTCAACGATCCTCGCGCCAGTTGCAGTGTCGAGATTTCCTGTCGGCTCATCCGCAAAAAGTATCTTTGCTTCAGTCGCAAAAGCGCGTCCAATAGCAACTCGCTGCTGTTCTCCACCCGAAAGCTGATTCGGATAATGATGCGCACGCTCGGATAAACCTACCCGATTAAGAAGTTGTAATGCCTTTTCTCTTGCCGAATTCTCGCCCTTAAGTTCGATAGGCAGCATCACATTTTCGAGAGCTGTCAGACTCGGTAATAATTGGAAAGACTGAAAAACAAAACCGACCAACTGCCCACGAAGAATGGCTCTCGCCTCTTCATCCATCGACGCCAAACTATGGCCAGAGAGAAGAACGTCACCTGAACTAGCTGCATCAAGCCCAGCCATTAAGCCCAGCAAGGTCGATTTTCCAGATCCGGACGCACCAATAATCGCGACTGTGTCCGCAGCATCAATCTCAAGGTCTATATCTCTGAGGATTTCTAAAACACCCTCAGTCGTTGGGACGCTTTTGCAGAGTTTCTCTACTCGGATCATGGCCTGCGGCATTGTTTTTTCCTGTGGAACTCAAATTATGTTTAATGCATTGATTTTTGGGAGATAGGATTGTCTAGTATTCAGAAAAAGACAGCAACTCTAGACTCAAAGAATTGACAAATTCAAATTAAATGAACTGAGCTCAAAATCGTTGATAGGCCTGTAGTTGAACCTAATATATAAAAATAACGTGCAATTTAATACAATTGGTGTTGATGCTATACAATACGCAAACAGAAAGCGTTCAGTTTCTAAAAGCCGAGCTATAGAACCCATGAGTCGTATCATCAGCTTAATTGCTATTTTTACATGTTCGACACTCCACGCCGATCCTAAATTGCTAATTTGGGGAGACAGCCTTAGTGCGTCATATGGAATTGAAGAGCACCAAGGTTGGGTAACACTGTTGCAAGAGCGTATTAATTCACAAAATTTACAGATAGACGTCATCAACGGAAGCGTCAGCGGCGAAACAACCACAGGCGGGCTTTCACGCCTCCCGTCAATGCTCAGCGCTAACCAACCAAATTGGGTGCTAATTGAACTCGGCGGTAACGATGGCCTCAGAGGTCTCCCGCTTTCTTTGATGCGGGCAAATTTCAATTCAATGATCGAAATGATAAAGAATACCGGCGCTCAAACGATCCTCGCTGGAATGCAAATCCCACCTAATTATGGCCGAAGATATACCGAACCATTTTTTTCGCAGTATTCTGAACTGGCGGCGCAACATAACCTACCACTTATTCCATTTCTAATTGATGGCATCCCTCAGCGACCAGAGCTTATGCAAGATGACGGGATACATCCTCGAGCGGAAGCGCAAGGGATCATTCTAGAAAACGTTTGGCCGGTTCTCTTTCCCTTGCTGGGCCCGTGACCAGTCGTGTTTATTATTGCCTATCTTTTATTCTGAAGAGCATCACGGCAGAGAATAAGTTACATAGCGCAATGAAAGCCAGGGCCCCGTAGTAGTCTCCCACAAGATCGTAATATGTCGCTACTAAGACGGGTCCTACTGAAGACATTCCCAAAACAAATGGCAAAGCCGCCGAACGAACCGCCCCCAAGAACCGTCGGCCGAAAAATGTCGCCCAAATTACCTCTTGCAGCGGTAGCAGCCCACCCCAACCGATACCCATCGTTATAAAACCAAAATAAATAAGATAATCATTGCGAGCCCATACGCTTAACACGACAACTAGAATCGACGTTCCAGTGAGCGCGGCACCCAAAGAAGCAAGTTTTTTAGGGCTGTACTGATCGATAAGGTAACCCCATATAGGCTTTGACAAAAAAGCCGGCACGGACGCAAGAGAAATCATCGCTGATGCAACAAACCGGGTATAACCCGCGTCTGTCATTAACGGAATCGATTGCAACAGCATCACAGTGATCGAAATTTGGAATAACCCGAACGCGACCACTAAAGCGTAAAAACTGGGGGAGCGAATTGCCTCAGCGCGCGTCAAAGAGTTATCAAAATCAATATTTGCAGCTGCTCCTTGACCAACAGCCAATTGAGATTTTGTTTTACCGTCAGGATGTAACCCGTAATCCTCTGGCGCACGTCGGACAACTAGTGCGGCCGGGAAGGTCACTATCAATGTCCCCAGACCTAAAACTCGCCAAGCCTCCTGCCAGCTATAATTGTCAATCAACCATGTCGCGCCGATGGGGAGTATCATTCCAGAAAGAGAGATACCCATTGCAGCGATGGAGACGGCACGCCCCCTTCGCTCAACAAACCATTTCCCCAGCGTAACATTTACCACAAGATTTCCGACTAGAGCAGCGCCCATCGTTAACATGAGGCCATTACCAAACAGCCACTGGGTTAATGTTTGCACTAAGCTCATACTGAACACCGAACCACTGAGTACAAAAGATCCAATCAAGATGAAACGGCGTCCGCCATGTTTGTCAATTTGCGCGCCGATAGCGAAGCCGGTCAGAGCCAAAACCATCTGCCCAATCGAGCGCGAAGCTGAAAACTCAGTCCGAGTCCAACCAAACTCTTCTGTCATGGGGATCATGAAAGATCCAGCCACATAATTTGCCATGCCTACTGCCACAAACTGAGTCAAGAATCCGGCAAGAATTATCCAATAACCGTAATAAAAATTTGATGAGGAAGAAGTTTTAATCAACAAAAAGCCTTAACTACCAGCGCATATTTTTTGATACCGACTTACGACCTCGGTGACACCAAACTGAAGCGACTCAAGAACAAATGCATGGCCAATCGAGACCTCTAAAATATTGGGTATTGTCAAGAAATGAGCAAGGTTTTCAAGATTCAAATCGTGACCTGCATTTAGACCTATACCTAGTTCATTTGCAGTCTTAGCGGCGTGAAGGTAAGTCGCGTGAACATCATTTTTGTGTGGTCCAGTGAAGTGTTCTGCATAACTCTCTGTATAAAGCTCTATTCGATCAGTCGCTGTATCGGGCAACTGCTCGAACATATTCAAATCGGGACTCATAAAAATTGAGGACCGAACCCCTGCATTGCGGAGCCGATTCAATGCTGGGCGCAAAATATGTCTTTGATTAACGATGTCCCAACCATGATCCGAGGTAAGTTGCTCAGGAGAATCAGGTACCAAAGTACACTGGGCCGGATTTACTTTTTCAATCAATCCCAAGAATTTGCCGCTAGGGAAACCTTCAATATTAAATTCAACGTCAGGGTAATCAGCCAATAATTCAGAAATACCAAAGACGTCGGCTTGTGTTACATGACGTTCATCGGGACGAGGATGCACTGTTATTCCTTTTACACCCAGCGTAATTAGCTTTTCAATAAAGCCCAAAAGATTTGGAAAATCTCTCCCCCGAGAATTACGCAGCAATGCTATCTTGTTGACGTTAACGCTTAACGTAGTCATGTTTTATCTAATCCTAAATCTTCAGAAAGTTTTTTACCGCTTGCTGGAATTTCAATGGTTGCTCCGCGTGCAACCAATGGCCCGCGTCAGAAATGGTCTCGAATTCTGCGTTTGGAAAATGGCTCTGTATTTGCGCATGATGATCGTCCACAATATATCTCGAAAACTCTCCATTTAAGAAAAGCACTTTACCTGTGAATTTAAATTTAGCGTCCGGTGCCAACCTTAAGTTATCGTAATTTTCTTTAATCGCACGCAAATTCAAACGCCATTTAAAACCCGAATCCGTCCGTACCAAATTTGTTAACATAAATTGCCTGGTGCTTTGATCCGGTATGTGAGGTAAGAGCGCTGTATCGACGTCATCTCGACTCTTAAATAGCGCTAATTCTAGTGCCTCCATCGCGTCGATCATTGCTAGATGACCGCCCGCTCTTGCTGGGTAAGTCACTGGCGAGATATCAACTACAATCAGCCTATCCATCATACAAGGTCGGTCCAGAGCAAGCTGCATAGCAACCTTTCCCCCCATAGAGTGACCGATCATGCAGCAGCAATCGATATCTAAGAAATCTAGCAGCTCGTAAACGTCAGCTGCCATGACTTCATAATCTTGCTCATCATGATGAGGTGACGCGCCGTGGTTGCGCAAGTCCACACCAATCACCCGGAAAAAATTAGAGAAAAAATTACTGTGTATGCCCCAATTGCTGTGGCTACCGAACAACCCATGCAATATAAGCAATGGAGTGCCCACGGTTGAGTATTCTTTGTAATTTAAAACCTCTGAGCGGGTTTTTTGCTTCATTTCGATCCACGCTTTTTTAGCAGCCTGAGGACATCATCGTGGTGACTTTTTGTTTTCACCTTGCTCATAATATCCTCGATACGTCCTTCTTCGTTTATCAAAAAAGTAGTCCGCAAAACACCCATAAACTCTTTCCCCATAAACTTCTTCAGGGCCCAAACACCGTATTTGTCCGCTACCTTATGATCCTCATCGTAGAGTAGTGGAAAATTCAGATCATACTTTCCCTTAAACTTGCTTAACTTATTTACCGGATCTGGACTCAATCCAAGTGCGACCGCATTTAACCCTTCTAACTCTCTTTTTATATCGCGTATCCCACAAGCCTGGACAGTGCACCCGGGAGTCATAGCTTTAGGATAAAAATAAAGTATCACGCTACTTTTCCCTCTAAAATCTTTTAGGCTGACAGTTTCGCTATCCTGACTCACAAGGTTAAATTGCGGAGCTAAATTACCGATCTTAGCCAAGCCCATTAAAGTACCTCCAAAAATTTACGCTATCTATCGATATAAAGAAAAAATCATTAAACTCCGTATTATACTCTCTATCCTCAATTAAACTAGTTAAGCCCTTTTAGCAAAGCAAAAAAAGTGAATATAAATCGCTAAACGTTTTAAATAATAATATGAAAGAGCTGCTTTTAAATCTTGGACGAACAATAAAATCAATAGTTGTTCTTACGGGCGCGGGAGTCTCTGCTGAATCAGGAATACCAACGTTTCGAGCAAGCGATGGTTTATGGGAGAACCATTCGATCGAGGATGTCGCGACTCCAGAGGGCTTCGAACGCAACCCAAGCCTTGTCCATGAATTTTATAACCAGAGGCGAGAGACACTCTTAGCGCTCAAAACGTCTCCAAACCAAGCTCACTCAGCACTGGCAAGGTTTCAAAATATTTTTGAGAACAGACATCATGGGGATTTTACATTAATCACCCAAAATATTGATGACCTTCATGAGCGGGCAGGAAGTCCTGACGTAATACATATGCACGGCGAACTCTTGCAATCCCGCTGCAGCCAAAGCGGGTTAAAATTTAATCAACTAAAGCCGCTCAATGTAGACAGCATCTGTGGATGCTGCCGGACTTTGGGAAACTTACGGCCGCACATTGTTTGGTTTGGTGAGCTCCCCCTCGAAATTCCTAGAATTGAGAGAGCTCTTACAACTTGCGACTTATTTGTTGCTATCGGCACCTCCGGTCAAGTTTACCCAGCCGCAGGATTTTATGAGCAAGCAAAAACATGTGGCGCGCATACACTCGAATTAAATCTGATTCAGACGAAATCAAATTTTGACACCCAGCTTTTAGGCAACGCTTCAGACCTAGTCCCAAGTTTTTTTTCCGAACTCGCTTCTTCCCTTGAACTAGAGGCGTTCTAGAGTTCCTAAAATATCAGGTCTTAAACAAGAAAATTTAGACGGACCGGCATTAAACACGCATGCTCGTTACAGAGCTGCATCCGAACCGCAACTTCGCTAAATGCGGCCGGCTGACCCTCTAAAAAACCGACTCTGTTCAAATGAAGTATAACGATAAAAAGTCGATCATAAACGCGAAATGACAAGTTCGAGTCAGGCGCGGATATCACACTATGACACGAAGGGTAGTCAATTCGTTCTATTGCCCAATCAGATTTTTCTATTAGTTCAATACTTAGAGGAGTGGCGGCGCTTAATGACTCTTCCGGCAGGGAAATGTGCCAACCGCTCGCTGGTGTTATTTGCAATTCAATTACTCGGTCGTGACTCACGTCCTTGCCACTCACAGCTATCTTACACCGCCCATCATATGCATACTGAATCGAATCCGAACCTGGGGCTTTTAGCGCCCGCGCAGCCCTCAGTAAAGTTGGATGCGATAAAGGCTCCCGCTCAACTTGACTTGAATAAAAGGAAGAAGCTGACTCAGCATAATATCGTGCATCAAAAGAAACCTCCTCTGAGACCTGTCGCTCAGACAGTCTCTGCAATGCGAAAACAATGGTACCGACAGCAGAAATGGTAGCGCCGTCAGCCGCACTTTTTGAACGAGTTAATTTTGGACCTCCCCGAACTAGCGGGCCAATAAAAAACCCTCCATAATCATCATCCCAGAAATCTTGGACAACTATTCTCAGTATAATCTCCGCGCGTTTTAAAGATGCTATATCACCCAATACGTCAAATTGAGTAATTAGCCCACTTGCCAGCTGGGCATAATCATCAAGCTGTGCAGGTATGGATACAGAGCCCTTCATAGAAATACGATAAAGCCGTTGATTTTTGTCTAAGTTCTCCCTCCAAATGCGATCGAGAGCTTTTCTTCCTGACATAATCCAGTCCGGACGATTAAACTCAAATCCTGCTTTTAAAAAAGTATCAGCCATAGCCGCAACCCAACTAACAATTAGTTTCTTGTCGCAAAGGGGGTGAATTCGCTTTTCGCGAAGCAAATACAATTTTTTTCGAACTTCATCTACTCGACTGAAAAAATCTTTATCTCTTGATTCTTTTTCTAACAACTCAATCGGACGGGAAAGGGAGAGGATATTCGAGCCTTCAAAATTACCTGCCTTTGTCGGCGCAAATAAATTCAGCACTAGCTTAAACTCATCAGAACTTAGATTGCTTTTGAGCTCATTTTCCGTCCAAACAAAAAAGCGTCCCTCTACTCCCTCACTGTCTGCGTCTGTTGCAGAATAGAACCCCCCCTCTGCGGCTTCCATCTCCTTTTGGACATAATCCAATGTCTGCTGCAAAACACGTTCGAAAAAAAATCGGCGAGTAAGACGACAGACCTCAAGAAAAACCAAACCAAGCTGTGATTGGTTGTAAAGCATTTTTTCAAAGTGGGGCACGAGCCAATTCTCATCGACACTGTAACGAGAAAAACCTCCACCAATCTGATCATAAATTCCCCCTCGCGCCATTCCTTCGAGTGCTCGATCAATAAAAGCGATTGATTCTAAGTCATGGAACCGTTGGGCCTGATCAACTAGGAGGAGAAGGAGCGGCTCCTGTGGAAATTTTGGTGCCCCGATTAAACCACCAGTGTTACGGTCCTCCTTTAAATACAATGATCGTAATGACGTCGCAATCAGTCTATCTAATTTTCCTGCGAAATTTTGGAAGTGAGTTACCTCGCCCCGCGTCCGCAGAATTTTATCTATCGAGATTTGATGCTCCGACGCAATTTTCTCCAAATCGGCTTTCTTCTCACCCCATACACTTGATATCTTCCCGATTAAACTAATGAATTCTCGGGTTGGAAAGTAAGTCGCTCCAAAAAATGGTTTCCCGTCAGGACACAAAAAATTGGACATGGGCCAACCACCGTGGCCGGAAATAATTTGAACGCCGGTCATATAAATCTCGTCCACGTCAGGATGCTGCTCACGATCTAACTTAATGCAAATGAAGTGCTGATTTAGTAATTTGCCAACCTCAATGTTATCAAAACTTTCAACCTCCATAACATGGCACCAATGACATGTTGAGTAGCCGATCGAGAGGAAAACTACTTTTTGCTGCGCCGCAGCCTCCTTAAAAGCCTCATCACCCCATGGGTACCAATCCACCGGATTATGAGCGTGTTGTAATAAATAAGGTGAGTCTTGTTCTATGAGTCGATTTACAAACACTCCATAACCATCAGACCTAAGATGCTCTGTTCTTTTTTCATAAGTTCCATGCTTACGAATCTCTTCGTCGCGCAGGCGTTTCTCTAATTCTTTAACCCTTCTTATCATTAAGACTCCAGCTACTTACAAGACTGAATGTGTTTGACTTTACTATAACAGAGTCGCAGAAATCCCATACAAATCCGACTCAAACACCCTCTTTTACAACGCTTAAAAATGGGTTAGGCTCTATAAAAACTGTGAGAAATTAAAGGATCAAAACTATGAAGCTTTTAAAATTAATGCCAATTTTTGCAGGATTTTTAGTTTTTTTCTCCTTGCCAGGCTTCATTTGGGCCGATCATCACCAACCTCTTTCGCTCGCCCAACTTGTCAAAGATGCGCACAGGAGCGCTGAAAATATCTCACGGAATGAATTTCGGCATCCTGTCGAGACGCTGGAATTTTTTGGGCTAAAACCAGATATGACCGTTATAGAAATTCTTCCTTCTTCGGGGTGGTACACGGAGATCATTGCGCCTTTTTTACGGGACGATGGTAAGTATTATGCCGCACACTTTTCGCCCAACGCCCAACCAGCATATATGCCAATAAGGCTCCGAGAGTTCGAGGAGAAAATCACATCAGACCCAGACTTATACGGCAAAATTACCGTTCGCCACCTCAACCCCCCACACGAAGTTATTATCGCGCCTCTCGAAAGCGCCGACATGGCTTTAACTTTCCGAAACGTTCATAACTGGATAATGGCTGACCAACAAAAAGAGTTTTTTGATTCTTTTTATGCAGCATTGAAACCCGGGGGAATCTTGGGAATAGTTGAACATCGCGCCCTTCCTAATGCTCCCATGGAGGCAATGCGGACTACGGGCTATGTTACGGAAGAATATGTAATGGAACTAGCAGTTGCCGCAGGTTTTGAGTTTTTAGAATCCACAGAGATAAACGCTAACTCAAAAGATTCAACTACTCACCCTGAGGGAGTGTGGACTTTACCTCCGAATTATCGCGCTGGGGAGGTAGAACGTGCAAAATATACAGCTGTGGGTGAAAGCGACAGAATGACGCTGAAATTTCGCAAACCACTCGACTAAAGACTCTATCTCGCGCATCAGAAATAATAGGCCTGGGTTTAATTTTTAGAACCTGATCCGCGCATGCACGTAGCTCGGAATCTTTTAAAACGCTCGCGGTATCCGCAACTATTGTAGAGAAATTTAAGAATGATTTTAAAAGCTGAGTTTCATTTCGACTTTGGAAGCCCTAATGCTTATCTCTGCCATCGAATACTCCCTAACATCTCAAAGCGAACAAAAATAGAGATTAGTTACGTTCCGGTATTACTTGGCGGAATTTTTAAAGCGACCAACAACCGCTCTCCAATGGAGCAGTACGCTGACGTTAAAAATAAAAAAGAGTACATCGCAAAAGAGACTCACAGGTTTCTTTTAAAGCATAGCATCACCAATTTCAAACGAAACCCTCATTTCCCAGTAAACACGCTGATGGCTATGCGAGGGGCAGTTTTTGCAATGAAAAAATCATGGGGCCAAACTTATACGGACATTGTCTATCGAGCCATGTGGGAAGAAGAGCGCGACATTGCAAATTTAGAAACATTTCGGTCGGTACTAGAGAGTGCGAATCTTCCGGCGACAGAAATTCTAGAGGCATGCAATGATGCGAAAATTAAAAAAAGCCTTATCGAGAACTCGATGAACTCAGTCGAGCGCGGGAATTTTGGCTCTCCGACCTTTTTTGCGGGTGGTGAAATGTTTTTCGGAAAAGATAGCCTGGACGATTTTGAAAGTAAACTGACCTCACAAACGCCTGCGGTTTAAAACCACCAAAAGATTTTCAACCCTTTCCCAGCTGTCTTACTTCCTTCGATACACCCTAGTAAGTTCTATCGGTGCATTAAAGTTATCAGGCTCAATCCGCATTTTTACGCGCAGATGGGTGCCATTATCCTCTAACGAGTAACTTTCCAAAGTAAAGCCGCCATCCCTAGGGCGCGCTTCAACAATTAGTGTAGTCAAGCCACCGTCCTTTTCCCAATTAGCAAAAGAAAAGTCATTTAACCCATCTAAATAATAACTAGCAGCGCCAGAGCTCCGTCGTCGCCCGTCTGTATGCATTATTCGTGTAAACCCATTATCGTAAAAGAATTTAAGTTCTGCGGGGGCGTTAACTTCGATTTTCAAGGAATCATCATATGAGATATGGTCGTAAAGTTCTTGTTCGGGTGGTCCTCCCCTATAAAAATCTTTCGGCCTTCGCCTCAAGAATCGTCTAGCAACTTTGCCACCTCCAGCCTTTATTGCTGCCTCAACACGATCATCAGTATTGTCGCTCAAACTGTCATCAACAATCCATTCACCGACAAAATCAGAGGTGACCGAAAAAGCTTGAGTCCAAATAACCAAGCAACCAATGAAAAAAAGGAATTTTACAAGTCGAATTATTTTCATCAGTTCTAACGAAAAAGTCTTATTTAACATCTAGTGTCAGTCCAACACCTTAAATTTTCGCGCGCCATTCAGCGATGGCCTCACCAATTTCGTGAGGGGAATCCTCTTGCAAAAAATGATTCCCCAGAATGGTTACCTCAATTTGGTTTGGCCAGCTGCGACAAAATTCTCTTTGAGCTCCGATTAGAATCGCGCCAGGATCTGCATTAATAAACAATTTAGGAATTTCGCTTTGCGACAACCAATCGGCATAGCTTTGAACAATTTCAACTACGTCTGCCGGACTCCCATCAAGCGGAATCTGCCTAGGCCATGTCAAAGTTGGCCGGCGACTCTCTCCCTCTTCGAGGAACGGTTTCCTGTAAACGGTCATCTCTTCCTCGCTCATCTCACGCAGCACAGAACCGGGCAAGACACGTTCAACAAAAGTGTTTTTCTCTAAAATCATTTCTTCACCAGCGTCGGATCGGAACCCCTGGAAAATTTCGGTGGCAGCGTCGGGCCAATCATCCCATGTCATCGGTTTGACGATGCCCTCCATGTAAGCAATGCCCTTAACCCGATCCCGGTGCCGATTCGCCCAGTCAAATCCCAAGGCCGAGCCCCAGTCATGGATCACCAAAGTTACATCCTCCAAGACACCGAGGGCAGCAAGGGCCTCGTTAAAATATTTGCTATGCTCAGCGAATGTATATCGATCAGGCCCCGAATCATCAAGTTTGTCTGAATCGCCCATACCTATTAGATCGATAGCAATACATCGTCCCTGATCGGACAAATGCGGCATGATATTTCGCCATAAATAACTCGACGTTGGGTTGCCGTGCTGAAATATTATCGGGCTTCCCTCACCCATCTCGACATAAGCAATCTTCTTCCCATCAATATCTAAAAATCTCTTCGGATATTCAAGTTTGCCAATCATTTCCAATTCTCCGAGCAGTTATAAAAAAAACCGATTATCGAGGATACATTTTTTTAAAAAAAGCTTCAATTTGCAAACTCAAGATTAAAGTCAGAATTGTAAATAAGACTGATTATCGGATATTCTGCGTTTTAGGCACGTTTACACTTAGACCCTAATTGCTTTATTTTTGGAGAACTCAACATGACGATGCAACAAACACCGCTCCTAATGTCCCGTATACTTGGTCGAGGGGCCAGCCTAGATCCTGAGGTAGAGGTCGTAACACAACAAGCCAATGGCATTCATCGTCAGACACTGCAACAGACGTGGACCCGAGCCAATCAGCTAGCACACGCCTTGAGCGAGAGAGGAGTTAAAATTGGCGACCGTATTGGGAGCTTTATGTGGAATAACTATCGCCATTTAGAGCTTTACCAGGGTGTTCCCTCGATGGGCGCCGTCTTGCACACACTGAACATAAGATTGTCTCCGAATGATCTTGAATACATTATCAATCATGCTGGGGACCGTATAATATTTATCGATGAGGACTTACTTCCTTTGTTAGAACCTTTGGTCGATAAAATTACGTCCGTTGAACTCTTAGTTATTTGTCGACATGGAGAAGGCGGTGAAAGCTCATTCCCAAATCAGATTGACTATGAGGACTTCATAAACGACAGGTCAAAGGTATTCGATTGGCCAGAAATAGACGAAAACTCTCCAATGGGTCTTTGTTACACATCCGGCACAACTGGCAAACCAAAAGGAGTAATGTACACGAATCGATCTACTTATCTCCACACACTAACCGAATCACTTACTGACTCCATGGGACTGACCGCAATAGACTCGCTGTTAGGAATAGTACCCATGTTCCATGCGATGGGATGGGGACTACCTTTTGCCGCCTCGATGCTCGGTTGCAAGCAAGTTATGCCCCACCGATTCATGACGCCAAACACATTTCTCGATTTAATGGTCAGTGAAAAAGTCACCGTATCGGCAGGAGTTCCAACTATTTGGCAGGGAGTCAAAGCATTGCTAGAAGCCGAGCCACAAAAATATGACATTAGCCACCTGGCAAGAATGACTTGCGGAGGATCCGCGCCACCTGTCTCTATGATGCGTTGGTATTGGGATAAATTTGGAGTAGAGATGATTCAGGGCTGGGGGATGACGGAAACTAATCCGCTGGGCACCCTTTCACGAAAAATTTCTAAACGGACGCAACTCGGCTTGTCCGAAGACCAACAATTCGAGAATATTGCCAAGGCAGGTTTAATCATGCCTGGTCTCGAGATGGAAATCTTTGATGAGAATTGGAATGCGCTTCCTCACAATGGAGAGGCCGTCGGAGAGTTATGCATCCGCGGACCGTGGATCGCGTCGGAGTACTTCAACGACCCACAACCCGAAAAATTTCATGATGGCTGGTTGGTTACAGGAGACGTCGCAAAAATTGATAACCAACAGTATTTAATAATTGCTGACCGATCAAAGGATCTGATCAAATCAGGCGGGGAATGGATTTCATCAGTAGACTTAGAAAATCACATAGTGGGATTGGGGAGCATCGCACAGGCTGCTGTTGTAGCCCAACCCCATCCCAAGTGGGACGAGAGACCAGTCGCATTGGTTATTCCTGCAGAGGGCGCTGAGGTTGACCCACTGGAAGTATTAGATCACTGCGCTAAGATTTTTGCGAAATGGCAACTACCAGATGAAGTAATCGTTACAGACACTATTCCTCTGACGTCTACCGGAAAAATTGACAAAAAAGTAATCAGAAAGAAATTAGAAAGCGAGGATTATGTGCTTCCAGATCTTCGTTGACTCTTAACTATTAGCGAGAATACGTCGGTGCATACTCTGCGCCGTCAGCTTCAGCCCGGCGCGCGCCTGCGAGAATTCCTGGCAATGCATAGTTCCCCTCATGACACGCATATTCAAACAAGCCATCATCTGTTTTATTCATTGGCAACTGGCCGCGCCATACTTGGGTATAGTTGACTGGGTCGTCCACAGAAAACTCATACCGAATCGTTGTCGGACTCGTACGTGTATAATACTCAGTCACCACGGCTGAGGGAGATGCGTAGAAACGATGATCCAAGGAAGATCGAAGATTCTGCTGTAAGTGGAAATTGGTTGTGACAACTACCAGAGTCCCATCCTCATAATGTCCTACTGAATCGCCCATCCAATAATCCATCGACGGTACAGAGTGAGTCGAATTCAGCCGGATGACCCTCACATCGTGATTCATCTCCGCCAACAAAACCACATAACCTGGGGTTTGTACTATCTGTGTATTGTTGTTGTAAAGCACGGGTAACTTCGGGGGGCCTCCTGTTGAACCAAAACCGACAACGCAGCGCTCACCAAGCGGACGCACCTCCGGTCCGTCGTAGTTTCGACGCCGGTCCAGTTCCCGATTATAGTTTTCTCTTCCTTGTTCACTGTATGGTAATTTCCCATTGGGGGGATCTACAATAATCGACGTTCTTATTTCGCCGTCAATAACAGCTAATTGCTCACCCGGATCCATCCAGAAGGTATTGTAGCCTCCAACGTTAACCCCAGTATCCGGAGCATCTCGATCCGGATCACTGGGCTTATTAGTTGCATCAATAACCATCTTATAAGCTTCGTTTATACTATTTGCTTCCTCTTCTGTTAACACCAATTTCCCTTGAAAACGATCCGCCCGTTCCAGATTAGTCTGAGTCGCAATGGACCATATTCCCTGCAAATCGGGGACGGCAGGACTTCCGTTTGACTTAATATACAGATCTTCTGCCGCACCCACTAAAGCAAACTGCTCGAAGAAAACAAACCAAACAACAATTACCGAACCTCTTCTTCCTAGCCGTGATAAATTCCTGAGCATTAAATCGCCCTCGCTATCAACATCTTCATAATTTCGTTGCTACCACCGTAGATTTTTTGTATCCGACTATCCGCATACATTTTTGCAATCGGATACTCCATCATGTAACCATAACCGCCGAAGAATTGAAGACACTCATCAATAATTTCGCACTGCTTCTGCGTGGTCCACCACTTCGCCATTGACGCAGAAGTATCATCTAAATTACCCTCAGCCAATTTTACTGCACAGTCATCGACGAATATTCTCGCAACCCTGGCTTCGGTATAACGCTCCGCTAACTTAAATTGTGTGTTCTGAAAATCCAAAATTTTTTTTCCAAAAGCTTTCCTTTCTTTCACATATTCACTGGTTAAACGAAGTGCTTTTTCCATTGCTGCGCAGGCTCCGGCAGCAATAATTATCCTCTCCTGGGGCAGTTGCTCCATAAGCTGCACAAACCCCCTTCCTTCTGCGACACCAAGCAAATTCTCATTTGGAACAATAACATCGTCAAAGAATAACTCTGCCGTGTCTTGAGCTTTTAGACCCAGCTTGTTCAAGTTTTTCCCGCGAGTAAATCCTCCACCGCCCTCGCATGTTTCCGTTTCAACCATGATAAGAGAAATTCCTTTTCCACCCTCAGCTGGATCTGTCTTTGCAACAACGCAAATCAAATTAGCTGAACCTCCATTGGTAATAAAAGTTTTATTACCAGCAAGAAGATAGTGATCACCCTCCTTTCTAGCTGAGGTTTTAATTGACTGAAGATCTGAGCCGGTCCCCGGCTCAGTCATCGCAATCGCAGCAACAATCTCGCCGCTCGCCATTCTTGGAAGCCATCGCTCGCGTTGCTCTTCAGTTCCATACCCGAGGATATAGTGGGCGACAATGCCAGAGTGAACACTGTTCCCAAAGCCGGAAATGTTGTTGTAACTCATCTCCTCAACCAGAACCATTTCGTGTTTAAAAGTACCTCCGCCCCCGCCGTACTGTTCTGGAATAGAAGCACATAAGATTCCGGCCTGTCCCGCTTTGTACCAAGCCTCTCGGTCCACAAACCCCTGCTTCTCCCATTTCTCTGTGTTTGGCAAAAATTCTCGCTGAAAAAACTTGCCAACGGCGGCACGCATTAAGCCTAACTCTTCGTCCATCCAAGGAGACACATAATTATCAAACATGTTTTATTCCTATCCTTTTTAAGCTGATCTGAATTATTAGTCACCCGAGCCCAAACGTTCAATTATCATTGCATTTGCTGTTCCGCCACCCTCGCAGATAGCTAACAATCCATATCGACCGCCTCGACGCTCAAGCTCGTGAAGTAACGTTGTCATAAGCTTTGCACCTGTAGCGCCAAGCGGATGGCCGAGGGCTTGCGCGCCCCCATTGACATTGAGTTTTGATAGATCAGCTCCAATCGCTTTAGCCCACGCTAACGGGACAGACCCAAACGCTTCATTAACCTCATAAAGGTCAATATCTTCTATTTTTAAACCAGCTTTCTGCAGTACTTTTTGAGTCGCAGGGATCGGGCCCTCTAGCATAATTACCGGATCAGAACCGACTACTGCAAGCGAATGAATTCTCGCCCGAACCGTCAGCCCGTGCCGCTTCACCCCTTCTTCGTTCGCAATTAAAACAGCGGCAGCACCATCACTAATTTGGCTGGCGCTTCCCGCGGTTATAACTCCATCTTCACGGAGGACATTAAGCCCTTGGAGTCCTTCAAGAGAAGCATCCATCCGAATCCCCTCATCAATGTTATGAACATCGATGCTGCCGTCCTCAAGTTTTATGTTAATTGGGACCACCTCTTTTTTAAAGAAACCATTTTGTGTCGCATTAGTCGCACGCTTATGGCTAGTAAGAGCAAAAGAATCAAGTTCTGATCGACCAATATCATATTTTTCAGCGAGCAACTCTGCTCCATCAAATTGACTAAATTGAATCCCAGGATACTGAGCTTCAAGTCTTTCTCCTTTTGGCGTTCCTCGGCCATTTGCTAATCCATCTCGAACATTAGAGCCAATTTCAACTGTGCTCATAGCCTCCACGCCGCCCGATATAATTACGTCCTGAGTTCCAGACATAACCGCCTGCGCGCCGAATTGAATCGCCTGCAAAGACGAACCACATTGTCGATCTACAGAAGTTCCCGGAACGCAAAGATCCAGCTTTGAAGACATAGACACCCCTCTGCCTAGATTGCTCGCCTGCGCACCTATTTGATTCACAACGCCAAATATCACGTCATCAACTGCGTCGGTAGCTATACCCGTTCGATCAACAAGCTCGTCTACAACCACAGCGCCGAGATCAACCGGGTGCAAGTTACTTAACCGTCCCTTCTTTTTACCAGTTGCTGTTCTTACCGCTTCCACAATATAAGCTTCGGACATCTTTATCCCCTTTTTTCAAAAATTGTAAAATTATTGAACACAATCAGCCAATAGCAGGCATTCTAATACCCGCATCGAGTCTTATAGTCTCCCCATTTAAATAACTACAATTTACTATGTGTGCTACTTGATGAGCGAACTCGTCTGGATCGCCTAATCGTTTAGGAAATTGTGTGATAGCGATCAGCGGATCACGCACTTCATCAGGTGCCCGCGCGAGAAGCGGTGTTTCGAATACACCAGGCGCAATCGTCATGACTCTTACTCCGCGCTTACCAAGATCTCTCGCGATAGGCAATGTCATCGCAACAATGCCCCCCTTCGAGGCTGCATAACCGGCCTGCCCAGTCTGTCCGTCGAAAGCTGCAACGGAAGCGACATTTATAATTACCCCACGTTCCCCATCCTCTGATACGGGTTCATTTACCTGCATTACTTCAGCGCAAAGCCGTAAAACGTTAAATGTGCCCACCAAATTTACCCGCACTATATGTTCAAATTTTTCTAGAGGCATCGGCCCATTTTTGCCTACCGTACGCGCAGCACCTCCAATACCAGCTGAATTTACGTTTATATGTAGTGCACCGAAAGCCTCGATAGCGGAGGTAATTGCAGACTTCACACCGACCTCATCAGCAACATCACCCGCATGCCAGATTGCCGCTTCTCCAAGTTCGGCAGCCGCCTCCTGAAGCGCTTCAGCATTTAAGTCATAAAGCATCACATTTCCGCCGGACGCAACAAAATTCTTAGCCGTAGCAAGTCCGAGGCCAGATGCTCCGCCAGTAATAAAAGCTGTCTTGTTTCGTATTTCCATAAATAAGTTCTCTGCGTTGGTGCGAATAACACCTTAAAGTAAAACTTCAGCAGCATAATGTATCTCACCAAAAAGTAAATACCACGACTTATAGAAACCTTATGTCACTCTTTCCTCATCTAAATAGATCCCCTATTATCCAATGCTAATATGTGTCAAATAATTTAATGGAGAGCAATTATGGGTCCCTTAAAGGGTATAAAAGTTGTCGAAATGGGTGCGATAGGTCCAGGGCCTTTCTGCGCAATGATGCTATCGGATCTCGGCGCTGAAGTTATTCGCATAGACAGGCTCTCGCAAAAGGGAACGGGGCACCGCGCGAACGTCTTACATCGTGGCAGAAGGTCAATAGCGATTGACTTGAAAACGCCCTGCGGCGTCAAAACACTTTTAAAACTCATAGAAAATGCTGATTGTTTAATAGAGGGGTTTCGGCCCGGCGTTATGGAACGATTAGGTTTGGGGCCGGAAGTTTGTAAAGATCACAACCCAAAACTGATATACGGCAGAATGACAGGCTGGGGACAATCAGGGCCACTCTCAAGTGCCGCCGGTCATGATATTAACTATATCTCCATTGCTGGAGCTCTCGGCGCAATGGGCTATGCTGATCGGCCGCCGGCTCCGCCTCTAAATTTAATCGGAGATTTTGGTGGCGGCGCAATGTTTCTGCTTACCGGATTACTTGCCGCTTTAATCGAGCGCTCTCACTCAGGGAAAGGACAAGTAGTAGATGCAGCGATGACGGATGGAACAGCTGCGCTGCTGAGCCCCTTCTTCGGGCTAATGGCGATGGATTTATGGAAAAAAGATAGGATGAGTAATAAACTCGATGGTGGTGCGCACTATTACCGAAGCTATGAATGCTCCGATGGCAAATACATCTCGATTGGGTCAATTGAACCCCAATTTTATGCCCTATTGCTAGAGCGATGTGGAATTACTGACAAAGTTTTTGATAAACAACATGATCAAGTTCAATGGCCAATTTTGAGAGAAAAACTAGAAACACTTTTTATAACAAAGCCTCGTGAATATTGGTGCGATATGCTCGAAGGGACTGATGTCTGCTTCGCCCCTGTTTTAGATCTAGAGGAAGCACCTAAACACCCCCATAACAAAAATCGGAAAACATACATTGAAAAAGAAGGGATAACACAACCGGCGCCAGCTCCTCGATTTAGCCGAACCCAAGGAGAAATTCAATCAGCACCTGCTATTTGTGGTGAGAACAGTGAAGAAATTCTCCAAAATTGGGGATTTACAATATCAGAGATTTCCAACCTCAAAGAAAATCAGATTATTTAATTTTTAAAGGATAAGGTTTTGCAGCTACCTACTTCTCACAAGACGCTAATTTGTAAATTAGTCAACCAGATTCTAACGATAACTCTTAACCGGCCAGATCGCTTGAACGCATTTACCTTAGAGATGGCCGACGAGCTGATAAACGTTTTCGAGCACGCAAATAATGACGACTCAATCCGCGCCATTATAGTCACAGGTGCTGGAAAAGCTTTTTGCGCTGGAATGGAATTATCTAGAGAAGACAACGTGTTTGGACTCAATGAGAAGCTGCAACCAACACTTGAGGAAATGGATAAAAAGTTAGAAAACGAAAGAATAAAATCTGGAGTAAGGGACACAGGCGGGCAAGTAGTATTAGCAATTTACGACTGTAAAAAACCCATTATCGCAGCCATCAACGGCCCCGCTGTTGGTATTGGAGCTACCTTAACTTGTGCAATGGACATGCGCCTAATAGCCGATGATGCCCGAGTCGGTTTTGTTTTCAATAAAATTGGTATTACACCCGAAGCATGTTCCTCGTGGTTTTTACCGAAGATAGTCAACATGGGAACGGCTCTCGAATGGACTTTTACGGGTGACTTGATTGACTCAAGCGAGCTAGAAAAAAAAGGGTTCGTGCGGAGCGTTGAAAAACAAGGAGAACTCCTCGAAAAAGCGCGAGAACTTGCTTTGCGTATTGCGCGTCATAGCCCGGTAGCTGTCGCGTTGACTCGACAAATGATGTACCGCAACGTATCTAAAGAACATCCTGTAGATGCGCATAAAATAGACTCTCTTGCCATTTTTTACACCAGTCAAACTAGTGGAAAAGAAGGGGTCGCTGCGTTTCTTGAAAAGCGCGCACCGAACTTTCAAGAAAAGGCCTCAAGCGAAATGCCCCCTTTCTATCCTTGGTGGTGAATTAAAGTTCAACCTCCTGAGAGGAAAACAATGAGACACTAGGTTGAAATTCCAAAAGTTGCGCCCAGATAAACAACATGTCATTCTCTTCTTAAGAAACAAAAATTCTATTCCATGAGATCAATGTTTTCAGGGGTTCAAAAAAGATGATAACTGTGCAATCAACCTTTTTCTTAATTCACCAAACCAAAAGTGAAGCTGTGGACTTGATGAAGGAAATGGTCAAGCATTCCCGTGCTGAGCGAGGGTGCAGAAGTTATGAGTACTTTGAAGGCCTAACCGAAACGAATCAAATCATTTTGCTTCAAGAATGGAGAGATGCTGAATGTCTTCAGGATCACTACCAATCTCAACATATGGAAGAATTCTTGTCTAAACTTGGATCATTACTTGAACGTGAAGTTACTACTCGCAGTTACGTCACCCAGGAAGAAGGTAATTTACGGAGGGCTAAGGCCAGTCCAGTCAAGAAAGACAATGATCGAAAGTCGAGTCAAACGCTACACTAGCCATTCCGCTTAAATATGATTGCGGGGGTCGACGATGTTTTATATTCTCAAAGACAATCACAAAGTTCCCGCATCTACTGCTGAATCGAAGAAACTCCTCCGATGGCGTAACTCTACCTTTTGGGTGATGATGGTCGGATACATAGGTTATTACCTATGCCGAGCTAATCTATCAGCTGCATTTCCACTACTTGAACAAGAATTCAACTACACCAATACACAACTTGGCCTTATCGCGTCATTATCTGAAATTGCTTATGCCTTTGGGAAATTCATTAACGGGCCGTTGGCTGACCGACTTGGTGGTCGTCGCATCTTTTTGATCGGCATGGCAGGCGCAATTTTTTGGAATTTGGTTTTCTCAATCTCTGGCAATCTTAGCTCGTTTATTCTGATTTGGTGCTGCTGCCGTTATTTTCTGTCAATGGGATGGGGTGGACTAGCGAAAACAATTGGAAACTGGTACTCAAGCGATCGTAACGGAAGAGTAATGGGCTTGATCAGTATATCGTTTCAATTCGGAGGGGCAATTGCGACCCTTTTTGCGGGCTTTCTGGTCGCAAAAGGAGTCGGATGGCAAGGAATCTTCATCTATCCAGCGCTTGTCTTAATGATAATTTTTTTGTGGGCGAGTTTTGCATCTCGTAACAAGCCTGGCGACGTTGTGCCGGGAGCATTCGCGGCCGAAGGAAAAACAGGGAAAAAGCAACTTGCTGATTATGGCAACGATGATCCGCCTATCGCAACAATCATCCAAACGCTTTTTAAAATGCCCGTCTACAGGCAATTACTTGTATTCAGCTTTCTAACGACTCTGCTTCGATCAGTTTTTCTTTTTTGGACGCCTAAGTTTCTTTTTGATATCGGTTTAGGTGCTAGTAACGCCATAATCCGTTCAGCTATTCTTCCCTTTTTAGGGATATTAGGTACATTTTTCATAGGTTGGTATACCGATCACTTTGCACCCAATGGCGATCGCGCAAGAATGATGTGGATCATGCTGGCTTTACTTGTCATATGTCTCTTGTGTATTTCTGAGCTTGCCGACACCAACCAACCTAACTACAACCTTATTTTGCTTGCGCTTGGCGGCAGTGGTTTTTTTCTTCTCGGTCCTTACTCTATGAGTTCTGGCGCTTTGACCTTAGATATAGCTGGTGCGCAAGGAGCTGGATCCTGCACAGGAATAATCGACGGAATGGGATATATCGGCGGTGCAATAGCTGCTTTTGCAGCAGGAGCACTCTCGGATCAACTTGGGTGGTCGCAAGTTTTTCTCATCTTAGCAAGTTTCGCTTTTATTGCTACCTTAAGCGCCTATGGCATGAGTAGAAGCTTTCAAAACATAACTAAAAATCAACACCCACAGCCCAAATAAGATCGTCAAATGAATACATCAAATATGCTCTATGAATCTCAGACGTTTAAACTCACAACATATTATTGTCTAATTTTGTAAAATATCTCTTCGCACTTTCTTTCACCTTATCTGCTAAAAGTAGAGTTGAAATCATTGTCGGTATTGCCATCATCGCATAACTTCCGTCCAGCAAATTTATTACCACATCTAGAGAAACTAAGGCTCCAATCAATATTAAACTTATGTAAAAAATCATGTAGAACTTTTCGCTCTTGGCTCCAAATAAAAAACCCATACACTTACTACCGTAATACCAATAAGTCATGACAGTCGTCAGACTTAACACTAAGACCATCAACGATAAAAGATATCCACCATAACCGGGTAAAATCCTTTCATAGGCGATGGCCGCCATCGTTACTCCAACAGCTCCGCTATCCCAAACGCCTGTTAAAAGAAGTGTAAGTGCAGTGCAAGTGCAAACAATCAAGGTGTCTGCAATCGGACCAAGCATGGCGACTAAGCCCTCTCTAGCTGGTTCATTTGTCTTCGCAGCACCGTGCGCCAGCGACTCTGTTCCAATGCCAGCTTCGTTTGAAAAAGCACCACGTTGAACACCGATTAAAATTACTGTCCCAATGACCCCCCCCGATACCGCTTCTCCAGAAAACGCGTCTGTGACAATAAACCAAAGCGTGGGAGGGATTTCTGACGCGTTCGAAATTAAAATAAACCCAGTTACAACTAAGTAGGAAATCATTATTAAAGGCACTAGTCGAGCAGCCACACCAGACACCCTTTCAATTTTCCCGACAGCTACCGAAAGTACAACCAAAGCGAGGAGACCTCCCGCCAGAAAATCAAACAAAAAATGGGACTGCACCGTAGCCAGTCCGTTTGGAATTGCTAATGTATCGCGCATGACTTGCACAAGCTGATTAACTTGAAAGACTGGCAGCGTTCCCATCATACCCGCAACGCAAAAAAGCCATGCCAGTGGCATCCATTTTCTGCCAAGACCCTCTCGAATCACATACATAGGCCCACCTTGCAAATTACCCGCATCATCATAGCCTCTAAACATAATAGCGAGAGAAGCAGTATAGAATTTTGTTGAAATACCAACTATAGCTGTAACCCACATCCAGAAAATTGCTCCAGGTCCCCCAACAGTCAACGCCACCGCGACACCTGTAATGTTGCCAAGACCCATTGTCCCGGCCAGTGCTGTGGATAACGCATGAAAATGACTTATTTCACCTTTTGACTCAGTTTGATCGGAACTATATTTACCTGACAACAATGCAACGGCATGACCTAAATATAAAAAATGTCGCAATTTTGAGTGCAGAGTGAAGAAAAAACCACCACCGACAAGCAAGAGAATCAAGGGGAGACCCCACATAAAACTTGCAAATGCCTTCATTGAAAGTTCAAGACTATCCATAACGTTCCCATATTCTCACAAGCAGAATTGCGCTTGATTTAAGGTATGTTGGACGCGAAGCGAAACTCACTGACTGAATCATAACCGGACAGATGATTAACAAAATAATCCCAACGCCGCTTCATAAAATAACGTGAATTTCCAAAACCATGACGGGCATTAGGGAATAAAACCAAATCGAAATCTTTTTCAGCTTTGATCAGAGCATCAACAACAAGCAAAGTATTCGAGGGATGCACGTTAGCATCCAGCATCCCGTGCGCGAGTAACAGTTTGCCTTTTAAATTATCAACTAGCAGTTGATTCGCTTGCGAATCATAATTAGTTCCTTGCAATACACCATTTGGACCGTTTGATTTTTCATTCGGCTCGACAACTTTAAGTAACCCGTGCCATTTTTCACCCCAGTCATCCTCGTAGTTTCGATTATCATGATTACCAGCCCCAGCAACTGCAACCTTATAAAAATCTGGATAACGAAGAATAGCAGCTGTCGACGCGAAACCACCTCCGGAGTGCCCCCAAACCCCGACTCGATCTAAATCCATCCAGCTAAATTTTGCTGCCAACTGTTTGAGACCCGCAATTTGATCCGGTAGACCGTTATCGCCTAAATTACCATAATAAGCGTCATGGAAATTTTTAGATCGCCCTGGCGTCCCCATCGCATCGAGCTCAACCACGATAAACCCTAACTCAGCAATTGCCTGTTTATCGGCGCGCGCTGGCTGAAATGCACGCGCACCAATAGAACCGGTTTGGGGGCCAGGATAAATATAATTCAGCACAGGGTAACTGCTACTATCATCAAAATTTGATGGCTTGTACATCAGTCCATACAAGTCAGTTTCATTGTCTCGAGCTTTTACCATAAATGGCTCTGGAGGTAACCAACCGCGCAACTTAAGATCACTTGCTCTCACCTCTGAGAGTTTCATAACAGCACCTCCTTGCGTGTCACGAATCACAGTGACTGGCGGCGTTGTGGGCGTGGAGTATTTATCAACAAAGAAATTCTTTGAATTTGACCAAGAGAGAGAATGATGTGTTGACTCAGGTGTCAAGTTGGTGAGGTTACGCCCGTCCAAATTTACTCGGTAAAGCGCATGGAAGTATGGGTCAAGACCATCTCTTCCTGACGCCGTGAAATAAAGTTGATTTTTATCCAAATCGACCTTTTCTAGTTTAAGCACGGGCCAATCACCAGCCGTTATCTGAGCCTTTACTTTGCCTGATGACAAATCATGCAAATAAAGATGCCCCCAACCAGAATGCTCACTGAACCAAAGGAACTCCTCGCGCTCATGGAAAACGCGCCAATTTTCACCGCCAAAACCTGACTCAAAATAAGTCTCAGTTTCTTCACGATAAACCTCACGGACCTCGCCTGTATGGATGTTCGCGGTCCTCAACTGAGCCACCTTGTGGTCTCGCGAGGAAGAAAGAAAACTCAGCGCCAACGAATCCTCACTCCACTGAGTATCCAAAAACTCACCATCACTTCCGGCAATATGATCACTAGTAGAGGATCTGTGTGGATCGGCTGGTATCTTTAATCTTACTACTTGCGGATTAGTCAAATCACTTACATGTATAACCACTCGCTCGATTAAGAAAATGTTCTCATCCCCAGCGAGGGGATACTTCCATACATCAATGTCTGGATGACCGACCTTCGTTGACCATAGGGCCATTTCTTGTACTTTTCTCCCATCATGCTGAAAAGTAGCGATTTTTTGGGAGTCCGGAGACCACTTTACTACCGGAACATTATCTCTAGTCCAACCCGCATTATTCGTTGCGTAACCAAAATCTTCCACTCCGTCGAATGTCAATTGAAAAACATCCCCGTTCGTAACTCCGCGCAACCACAAGTTATTGTCCTTTATATACACCGCTTTAGCGCCGTCTGGGGAAATCACTTCCTTGGTCTGACTTTTTTCAAGTAACATTGGCTCTGTTCGGCATCTAAAGTCAAACCGAAAATGGTGGTCCTCATAGAAAAACGTTATAAAATCTTCAGAGCTGTTCAATACCACCTCGGACAAAGCGAGATCTTTAACAACGCTTTCCTGCTTTAACAAACCATCAAGCTGTAACTTAAGCTTCTGAGTATCGAAAAGTTTTTCTACTTTTTTTGTGACAGGGTTAATCAATTCATACGCACTTTGAGTATCCGTGATGCGACGCACGACCAACACCTCCTCACCGGTGCTAATTGCCTCCTGCCAATAGATCTCTCGAATATCTTCGTACATTAGCGGCAACATGTTTTGCGGCAGAAATCTCTCGGCCCTCTGATAATCATGAATTGAAAGCGCGGGATTTTTGGGTTGGTTGAGCACATCGACCTCTATCGTTTTCTTACTGCAAGAGACTAGGTTAACAATCAAAAAATATAGAAAGACCAACTTCAGAGTTCGGAAATAAAACACTCAAACCTCCCTAATTATCCTCAGCAAGTTGACGTAAACTTAGCAAAAAGTTGGGCACACACTCCCGATCTTTATCATAACAATTCATCTAAGATTAAGTTGGTTGATTCTATGACACGTTCATCTCGATCGCGGAGATCAGGCTCAAAAGGCTGACCCAACAGGTGCTGCAAGCCCTCAATATAACGCTCCGCTATCTTTTTAATCTGAGCATCGTCAAACACCTGGGAAGGCTTAACAATCATATCCCGCGCAAATTCTTTAGAAAATGAGGTTGGCTTCCCTTCTCTCTCAACCAGACTTCCTGAGTCGTCAAGTTGCCAAAAACGAGAGGAGTCCATGGTATAGAGCTCATCAGCAGCCGCAATCGTACCTTTAGAGGTTATTCCGTGCTCTGTCTTAGTATCAACTAAAACCATATTTCTACTCTTGAGTGCTTGCGACACTGCACCGAAGGCCATGATCGAAGAGTTGCGAATCTGTTGGTATTGCTTTTTATCTAATACTCTCTCAGCGATAAGGTAATTAGGATCAACGGTTTTGTCTTTGGCCTCTTTGGTGCTTGGAGTATCCATTACGTATGGCAATGCGCAATTGGGACCTAAATCAGAAAGTTTTAGAGAGTGTCCACCAAAATCAAGAAAGTTATCGCCCTTCTTCTGAGCATCAACATAATTTTGATACAGCGACGTTGAAGTTGAGCTCTCAGCCATGAAAGCTCGCAACACATTTTCAAAGGGTAGCAATTTCAAGTTTTCAGCTGGAATTACCGTAGACGTTGGCTTCAAAGCGTCAACCTTGAACTGGGAGTCCCCAAGAATAGGTCCAACAAGCTTCAACATTGCATCATGGTTCAAAGCCAAAACTTGATCTTTGAAAGGAATGGCTCCGCGATTCACGTCGTGTGTGGAAATACGATTGTTTCGAAACATTAGACGAATAGGCACACCTAATCGGGTGATCAAATGCTCTCCAAAAACAGAGTCAGAAACCTTCCCTTTCTGCACCACACAGTTTTTTAACCGAGGCAGTTCCCCGTCTAAAATTAACTCTTCGATGCTCCTGCCCTTACTGACTCGCGATCCAAATTCCGATACCAATTCGCGGATTTGACATTTATCCAACATACATTATGGTCTCATTAAAAAGGCTTGATTAAAAAACACTTATTCAAATAGGGTTTAATATACAGAACAATAATATCAAGAAATTATAATTTAAAAAGGAAACAGGTATGTTCAGCCATATTATGCTCGGCGCAAATGATATCACTAAATCACAAAAATTTTATGACGCATTGCTAAAAGAGCTCGGTCACCCTCCAGCGACCTTGGACAAAAAAGGAAGGCCTTGGTGGCGAACACCATTCGGCGTTCTTGCTCTGAGCGTCCCCATAAATGGAGAGTCGGCTTGCAACGGTAACGGAAGCACCATTGGGTTCGAAGCTAAGGACTCAGATAGTGTCGACAAATGGCATTCTGCAGGATTAAAACACGGCGGCACTGAATGCGAAGATGGTCCCGGAATTCGGCAAGGCTCTACAGGACCCATGTATTTGGGATATCTTCGGGATCCGGCAGGTAATAAAGTATGTGCACTGCACCGTTTAAAAAATGACTGAATGATTTGCGGGCCAATTTATAATGGGTTTTTTAAATAACTAATTAACCTCTCAACAAGGATCGAACTCGCGGCAATAAGCGTATCTAAAACACCGAGACAGGCCCCTTAGGAAAAATCGTTTTTCGGACCTTTGTTGAAAACTATTTCGATCAATTAAAACAAATTTAAGGATTGTCGTAACAATGAAGGTAAAAAAGAAATGGTGCCGCCACCAAGAGTCGAACTCGGGACCTGCTGATTACAAGTCAGCTGCTC
>CAJWVZ010000006.1 GCA_913048385.1 uncultured Gammaproteobacteria bacterium
TTAGTGTGCCGCGGTATGTCTCACCTGCGGAGATAGAAATCCCGCCTATCTCAAATTTTTTATCAGCAGCGTTGTTTTTTTCGCTATCATCTTGAGCATAGACAGTACTACCTGAAACCGAGAGCCACATGATTAAAAGAAAAACGTTTTTCATTATAGTAACCTTTACAGATGATTGGATTGCATCAAGTGGCTTCAGCATTGCTCTGATTTTTAAAACAGGAATTTTTTTCCTATTTGACGAGCAGGCATAGAGCGGTAGTCAGTTTAACGCGTTCTCGGTTTATTCCCTTGATTATTATGCAGCTGCGATACATTCGATCTCTACTCGGGTGTCCCCACCGAGGCTGATGCCAACGGCCGTGCGGGCCGGTTTATTTTCGGGGAAAAATTCCGCATAAACTTCGTTCATGGCGCTCCACTCTGATATATCTACTAAGAAAACAGTGCACTTCACAACTCTGTCCATAGATGAACCGAACCGCTCTAGCGCGTCCTTAATAGATTCAAGTGTCCGTCTTGTCTCAGCTTGCACGCCAGGTTCGCCTGCCCCGCCTGTCTTGCCGGCTAGAAAGATAAGCCCGTTGTAGCGAACGCCCTCTGAATATGGTGCCCTTGGGTTTGGATTTATGTACTCTGGCGCGAGAGCCCCCTCAGCTAACGGTGTTTTGGAGGTGCTGGGTTGGCAGGCGAGCAACATATTTAAAAGGACGGTGATAGTGATTAATTTGTACATAATTTTTCCTGTAAATTTTTATTTTTTTTCAAAGGTTTGGTAAAGGCTTGGCTTTAGTAATCTAAATCATCGACATTAAATCAAGAACACCCAAAGAATATTAAGCAGTAAAACTATTACGGTAAAGACAACGCTTATACGGTGCAATCGATTAAAAGTGCTCTCGTTTCCTGTATCCTTTGCAGCATTCGTGGCAGGGATAATCGAATAACAAATAAACATAAAAGCTGTAGTAATAATCGAAACCATTTTCGCGACCATTGAACCACCGCTAGCAAATAAGATCAGGGTCGAAGTCGCCCCCAAGATCAAAACTAACATGAATAGTTTTGGGAATATCACGCGAAGAAATGGACCAGCCTCTGCTGACGAAATAGTCTTAAAAAGAGACGGAGCAATGATTCCGGCGTGAAAAAAAATCATACCCACGATTATTCCAGAGAAAAAAACGGGCGTGATAGCTAATATATTTGAATCCATCTAATTTCCTACGAGCAATGAACTGGTGGGTCGCACTTATGCTTTTGTGCTTCCTCGCGAATCGAGCTGATTAAAGAGATTGGTTACATTTTTATTATTTGGATTGAGTGGTTGACCCACTTTTATCCCAAATTTTAAAAAGCAGTACAGCATTATGTCTGCTAGCGAAAACCTATCACCGCAAATAAATTGTTTGCCTTCCAACTGACCATCTAACCAAGTCAACCTCTCCTGGCAAAGAGTTTTGAGTTCGTCAGCAGCTTGCGGAATCAATCTTAACCGATCTTTAAACAAGTCATATCCCTCTGAGTACCTGAAGCCATTGGTAAGAGGTTCTATGATTTGGAGATCTATTCGTCTTACCCACATCCGAGTCTCGGCTCTTTCCTTGGGTGTCTCTCCGATGAGACTGCCTTGGGAGGAAAGTTCATCTAAATATTCACAAATAGCTGTTATTTCGGCTATAAAATTCCCGTCATCAGTCTCTAGGGCAGGGCATTGACCTGATGGGTTTCTCTGTAGATGAGCCTCTTTTCGATTTTCGCCGCCCATCAAATCAACTTCTACAGTCTCGATATCCAATTCTAATTCGGCGATAAACATTCTTACAACGTGTGGATTGGGGCCGACTGAATTAAAGAGTTTCATAATATTCTCTGCGCGTTTAAGAGTTGGTTTAATCTAATCTTTATTAGTGTCTTCTGCAATTCAAGATCTGTTTGCAAAGTGTTATCACGTCACTATAATCCATAGCGTCTAAAATCAATAATAAAAAAGGTCTTTACTATGAATATTCCGTTTTTTATCCGTCAGTTTATAAGTTATTCGTTGTTTATTCTTTCAATAATTGTTCTCGCGGCATGCTCCTCAAACCAAGACAGGTCAGTAATTGATGGTAAATGGGATTTCTCAATGACCAGTCCGTTTGGTGTCGTGACAGCATCCGTTACAACAATTGGCACGGGCGAAAAGCTCTCTGGTTCGTTCGACCTCGGCAACGGAAGGGTTTGGCAGATAGAGAATGGCAAAGTCGCAGAGGAAAGCATTAGTTTTAGCATTGATCGGGACGGATCCCCAATGGTCTATGAAATGAGTGCGGTTATCGACGGTGATGTTGCGACAGGTGTAGCTCGAGCGATGGGAGCTGAGGCGCCGTGGTCAATGACCCGTGTAGATTAGGTTGAACGAAAAAACAGATTAAAAAAGTGAGTTAGTATTTTAAAAAGATCTTTTCGGACGACCGAGAAAAGCATTTCTCAACGTTTTCCAGTGCGATCTATATAAGGCATTGATAGATAATTGAAATCAGACAGAGGGTGATGCAGTATTGATAATCTGCTAGTGTTTACTAGACAAGCTTATTCTTAGGGAGAAAATGATATGAAGAAAATTATTCTATTTGTTTATTTGTTGATCGGTGTTTCTCAGGCACTACATGCGCAAGATTTTGACTTCATCGCGCCCTCATTTGAAGGAGATTTCGAAATCGACTCAACCTTTACCCGAGATGGCGGAAAGTCGTATGAGGTTTCAGCTTCTGGGATGGCAGGGGAGTACGGGCGTGTTAACTTGTCTTATGTTTTTACGGATAAATTGGAGCTTGAGGATGCTGGAGAGTTCACGGCTTTTGCATGGACACAGAACGGCGATGACGTTGTCACGGCCACCCTTCAAGGGACATATGTAAAACAGGGGCCAATTTTTAAAATTTTCTCTATTGACCTGACCAGCGAGAGAAGAATGAACCTCGTGACTGGTATTGCCAATTTCGTTGAAAGGACAATGAAATTTGAAGTCAGAGAATTTTCAACTGATTGAAGCAGAGCAGAGCCCGCCACACCGTGGTTTCGTTGCGGGCTTTTCTAGCTCAGTGCTGGGGCCCAATGCTTCATAGCTAGGGTCAACTATTGTCTTTTGGGCAAACCCTAAATTTTAGAGAGGTTAACTTTCCTCCGCTTCCCACAAGCGATTTTGGTCACAAAAATTGACTTCCGTCAGTGCAGCATTGAGAGCTAGCGCTTCCTCTGAATTTTTTGAGATTTGCTCTTGGTCTTGCCACGCCTCTAAGCTTGGGAAAAAATCGATATATGAAAAGGCTTCCGGATCGGAATTGCCCACAACGCTGACTAAGATATGGCTCGTTATTCCCGCATCAACATTTTCTTTCATAAAAGAAACCCAGTTTGAATTGGCCTCACGCACGTCATCGAGCGTGTGTCCCTCGGTCAAAACGCATGACCAAGTCTCTAGATAGCCGTCATTTGATAAGGCATTTATTGATAGAAGCAATCCAGTTGAAAAGGCTATTACTTTAATCAGTGTTTTCATGGTCAAAATCCTTTTTGTGAAAGAGCAATTAAAAAAGTAAATCTTACGTTGCTGCATTAGACAAGACAACTGTAAAAGTTAACGCCTATTTTTAATTCCCGCGCTGAGTCCGACACACAATAGTGCGGAAAGTGAGGGAAGAGTAATTGCATAAAGCAGTCCAAACTCCCACCCGCTGAGCCCGATCCAGTTTAGGGCAGCAGCCATAATCAAAGACCAGCCAAGGAGTGCAGTAAGCTCTTTCAACTGCAATGTTGATTTCCACGAGTAGAAAAGCGCGCCAATGCCACCGAAATTGCATATCAAACCAAAGAGGAGATAGTTATAGGGATAAAAAGCCATTGTTAACTCTTTTTTGATTAATTAATGTTAAGTTAACATTATAAATGATAATAATTCTCATTTGCAAATAGATTGACTGTTTTATTGTCCTTGATTGGATCTTTTTTGGGCATATTTTAGGATTGCGACAGAGAAGCTCAATGCCGGTAAACGCTTATGGTTTGATTAGTTGGGAATGGAGAAGACCCAAAGTGATGCCCCGGTGGGAGAGTTCGTAATACCTGATGTGCGTTCCATGCCGTTGGCAAAGTAGCTTCCGGAGTTTGTTGCTACAGCCACATATTGCCGATCATCGACCTGGTATGTAATTGGATAAGAGGTGGGGGCATTATCCAACCGCTGGCTCCATAAGACCCTGCCATTTAACTGATCGACGGCTTCGAACGTTCTATCGATATTACCGCGGAACAATAGCCCTGTGTCGGTAGTGAGGTGACCACTGGCCGGCGGCGCGACTTGGCGAGTAGTCCAGACAACTTCCTTAGTTTCTAGGTTAACTGCTTTCACTAACCCCCATAGCCCATCCTGTTCCGGGTTCGGGTATTTTTGCCATCTTTTTCCGGTCAGGTTATTGATACAAGTGTCTTGCAATGGGATGTAAAGCATCTTTGTAATCGGATTATAGGACGTGGTTTGCATATTCCTCGCACCAAGGGCATCAGGGCATACACCTATTTTTGCAAGTCCCGGCGTTTCTTCACCTGGTTTGAGTACAGCTTCAGGGAACATTGTCTTGTCTCCAGTGCGCGGGTCTATTTCACTGAAGACATTTTGCATATCCATATCTATCGAGAACAAGTACTCTCCGGTTGATGCATCCATTGCCTCAAAAATTGCTGCCTTCCCGCCGGTTAAAATGATTTTGCGAATTTCTCCGTTTACGGGAAGGTCGATAATTTGCCGTTCGAATGCCCAATCTAAATCCAGCAGATCGTTTTTGACGTGCTGATAGTGCCAAATCAGTTCCCCGGTGTCTGCGTCAAGAGCAACAGTCGCGTTGGTGTAAAGGGCGTCTGATGTCGCGCCGGGGATGTTATTTGATTGCCTCATCGCTACAGTGTCATAGCTTGGAGCTGGACCAAAGTATAAGAGGTTTGTCTCTTGGTCATAGCTGCCAGGCGTCCAAACCGAACCGCCTGTCCTCTCTTCGAGTTCGAGGCCGTTCCAGGTGTTGCCACCAAATGCATCAGGCCTCGCTATCGTATAAAAACGCCACGCTTCTGTTCCTGATTTCAAATCAATGGCTATTATGAAATTGCCCCCAGCAACGGCTAGTTGTCCGACGACACCAAATATTGCCTTCCCGTTAACCACCATAGGCGCTGATTTAAATTTATGATCCAGTTCGCCGTGGGTTTCTATCCGGTGTTCCCAGGCAAGTTTTCCCGTTTTGGCCTGTAGCGCAATGAGTTTTAGGTCGGACGTTCCCACGATGATTTTGTCTTCATAGATCGCAACCCCCTTCTTGGACTCGGAGACATACTCACCTTCAATCTCATGCTGGTATCCCCAAAGCAAGTCTCCGGTGGCTGCATCGATCGCCTGCACAACGTCCTCGGAGCTTAACGTAAACATCACGCCATCATGGACAATTGGCGTCATCATGTTAGCGCCTGTCGGCAGGGACCAAGTCCAAGCGAGGCTCAGGTCTTCGACATTTTCTGTGTTAATTTGGTTGAGAGGACTATGGCCCAGATTCGCATGCGTCCGGCGCCATATTAACCAATCATCTGCTGGGGGATTCAGTAACATTTCATTGCTTACCGGTGTGAGTGTGTTTAATCTGCTGATCGGGGTCACTGGACCATTGGTTGAGAAGCTTGCGGTCCGCGGAGAGAATCGCCGATTCACGATTTTTTGAGCAGGGATCGTGTAATTTGCAAGAGCTTGGATGTCAATAGGCAGTGGAGTTTCGCTATTTTCTACCCCGTTCCGGCTCAGCAGATAGGCTAGCACATCGGTTGCTTCAATCTGTGACAAACTCGTTTCATTTGGCGGCATACGACGAACGTTCAAGGCTAACCTATCTGCGGTTCCTGTTCCCCACCGTCGGGTGAAGAAATTACCGCTCAAGCTTGGAGCCAACTCATAACCTTCGAGGTTGTAACCGTGACAGCTTGCACAGCGGGACTCGTATATTTCTTCACCTGCCAGCGCCTGATTTTCGGTATAAGTAACCAAGTTACTTTGCGCATTTGTGGCTGAAGTGGAGAGGACCATGATCAAAAAAGACAGGACAAGCACATCAAGGTGAATATTTTTAACTGGATCAATTTCGATATTGAATTTTTCCATTTCTTTGCTTTCCTATTATTATTTTATCGCGGCGACAACTTCTTTAGTGTTCAGAACTGAATGCGCGAAAGCCTGGGGGATTTACCTCTATTACTTGCTCCATTAAGGAGAAAAAGATAACACGCCAAATCGTATCAAAGAAGTTTTGGCTACGCTCTTAAGTTTTGATCAAAAGTAGGTAATTCTTCAGACACCGGTGACCAATCTCTTGCCGAGGATTTCCAGATATTTGCGGTTACTTCAACCCACGAAGAATCGTCAAGACTTCCTGCCTTAATAAATTTAATTCCTTCCCAATCTTTGGGACCGATGGCTGCGCTAATTATCGGCGAGCCGCACTTTTCGCAAAAACCACGTTCAATAGTTGCACCATCTGTGCCGACTACAGAATAATATTTTAATTCCCCTTTAGTCTGAAGATTTTTTTCTGGAATGACTATTATTGTAGCTTTTCCTGACCCCGTAGATTTTTGACAATCCAGGCAATGGCAGTGAAATGCCGATACTACCGCCTCTTCATCCATCGTGTAGGTAAATTGACCACAGAGGCATCCGCCACTTCTCTTCTGATTTGTCATGTCTTTCCCTCCCATGCTAAAACATGTTCGTCGAGCTGAAATCTTAGTTTAAAAACATTGTTTATGTATTTAAAAATCCCCATTAGGCGACTCGAGGTTGGTGTCCCAGTGAAGGGCGTTATACTTTTCTAAGATAGTTTTTATGCGCTCAATGGGGACAGCCTTGAGCTCTCCTCGCGCGCTAGTTACGGTCGTTGCTTTAAAAATTGCGTTGTATACAGCTTCCACTGTGGCTTCTGTTACAGCAGCAAATAGCGGCGATAACGAATCATTTACAAGCACTTCGGTTGTGACAGGCGTCGCACTTACGCGTGGCTTTCTTACAGATGGGCTCGTAGAAAAAGCTATAACGTAGTCGCCGGATCCGTTACTCGCAAAGGATCCGGTTCTGCCTAGTCCGAGCATAGGTCGCATGCTCATACGCGCAAGGCCTCGTGATGTAAGAGGCGCGTCCGTTGCAACGACGACCATAATCGAGCCGTCTTCGCGGTCACCGTTATCGGGTTGAGTTTCCTCATTGAAAGAGTAAGTTCCTAGCTCTCTTCCAACAGGGGCCCCGTTTATATTCATCATTCCCCCATAATTTGTTTGCACCAACACCCCAACAGTGTAACCTCCCAGCGCTTCCGGTAGCACTCTAGAGCTTGTCCCAATACCCCCCTTCCAACCGAACGCCTGCGTACCTGTTCCTGCACCAACGCTACCCTCCTCGACACTGCCCCCGCGCGCGGAATCCAGGGCTTGATATACCTCTTCACGTTGAATAGGGTCAGCCCACATATTATTTACCCGCGCATCGTTTGTTTCGCCTACCACTGGATTGACGGTATGCTCACCCATGCCTGGTTGAATATACGTCCATTCCTTCAAGGCGTTCGCAGCACTCCAAACACACAAGGTGCATGTCAGTAAGATTGGGGTCTCGATTTCACCGAACTCTCGCACCTGTGTCTCACCGATAATTTTCCCATAACCATTCCCAACGTGTATCCAAGCAGGAATAGGGTGGGTATAAAGATTTCCCAGCGCTGGAATAATTGCAGTGACACCCGTTCGGATATCGTTGCCGCGCTTTACTGTAGTGTGACCAACTCTGACGTTACTAACATCGGTAATAGCGTTGTTAACTCCAGGTTCAAAAATACCAACAACGACTCCTACATCGCGGGCTCGAGGGCGTTCATTATCCGCTGCAGCTGCAGTAAGTGAGGTCAAGGAAATCGTGATCAGGATTGGGGCAAGCTTCATAAATGGTATCCAACAATTTTTGTTACTGTTTGTCATACAGTTAACTGTGCTGCAGGTCCTTTATTGGCACTGAAAATTTTCAGCACGCCAACTCTGGGGGCTGGAAGCACCACTTGCTGATCCGATGTATTTTGCTTGCTTCGGATAAGCGCACAAGGGTCTCTCATTATCAATTTCCCCATTCGTGGTGTGTGTGGCTATTATGCTTTCAGGCGCCACCCCATTTTCAACCCAGTCCACAAGAGGTGACAGCTTGTCCCAGGCATTAGGGCCGTCGCCACCCCCGCAATGGTTCATCCCAGGAGCAAGGAAAAGTCGTGCACTCTCCTTTGCCGCTTCGCTGTCTCCGTTAAAAGTGACGTCGATTAAATCATCGTAGTAGTCGATAGTATCGCTCGCGACAATTAGTGTGTCCGTCAAGCCATGATAGATAATCATTTTTCCATCTTCATCAAGCAGAAAGGGATTAAGGTCGGGGTCATTGGCATCAGTAATAGATTTCATCAAGTCTCCTTTGCTGGAAAAAAAGTCGTCTATATTCCAGTCGATCCAATGAAATTCTGGGTTTGCTCCTGTAGTTTTGGTTTTATAATTCGTATCGCGGACATCAGGAACAGCGACCCCCGGATCTTTCTCATAAAACAAATAATTCATGTGATCGCCCGCAACCCCCATCAGCTTTGAGGGCCCCATCTTATTCCCCTCCCATGGGATATAGTAACTGGGCCAGCTCAGCTCAGAGCCCAACATTTTGCCAGGATAAACTTGGCGGCCATCCGAGTCTTCAGGGCCGTTGTAGAGATCTGCTATTGTCTCGATTTGCTCTTCGGTAAAGCAGGTTCCTCCCGCTGGGGTTGCGGGACAAATGGCCTCGGTCAGATCATTTTTAGGATCAAAGTTGCAACTTAGGGGGTCGCTTACTAGCCTATCAAGAACTCCGTCGTTTGCGTCACAGCGCTGCAGAACGCTTTCATGTAATAATTGGACTAGCGCAAGGCTATCGGGACTACCATCGTCATTTGAGTCAACGGCTAAATTTCCAATTAAATTGTCGCGAAACACTCTTTGTAAATTCCAAGTACCAGCAGCGTTAAGGCCTTGATAGTTAAATGCAGGGGCGCCCGCGGATATACCATCAAAATCTTTCGGGTAACGTTGAGCTGACATGAAGCCCTGCCTGCCACCTTGCGAACACCCTTCAAAGTATGAATAGTCTTGTTCTTTTTCATAATATTCTTGGATGAGATGCTTCCCAGCCTGAACTGTTAGATGTACAGCGCGATATCCAAAATCGATTTCAGCTTGGCGATTATTTAAGCCAAAAGAAGCACCAGGCTCCACGGCCGAATCATGTCCGAGATTACTGTTTGTTACAGCGTAACCTTGCGCAACCCGATGGTTGGCGTAATCGAGGTCTCCGTCCTTACCTCCATCGCCCCACTGGAGAAACCGACCATTCCAATTTTTCGGCAGTGGAAGCTGGGCGTGAAAATGAATGGCTGGGCTGATAATGCCCCTCACGTAACAATAAGTAGAATCGTTGATAGGATTTGTTTTTATCTCCGCTCGGGTGAGCGTTAGGTTTCTGAGATCTTCTAGCCCCTCACAAGCTATTTGGTCGATGTCGGTCTGAGAGAGACCACTTTGAGCAGTTGCAAAGCTTAAAAAAAATAAAGCTTTGTATCGTAATGCGGCAGACTTCATACTGAATCCCTTATTATATTTCGCTTTAAAGTAAAAATTTGTTGCGTAAAGTGATAAGACAAACTGTAACTTTTAATGAGTACTGAAAGCAATGTGTGGACGCTTTAATACGAAAGATGACTCGAAAATCGCCTCATTATGCGAAGTTCTCTCGGTTACCAATGAGGTTCGACTGCAGAGCAATCTGGCACCTGGCGGTGTAATTAATATAATTCATCAATCGGAGGCGGGTAGGGCAGTTTCCGAGGCTCTGTGGTGGCTGCTTCTCGATGAAAATTCTTTAAAACCAAACTACAAGTATTCCAGCTTTAACTCTCGATCCGACAAGTTGCACAATCGTCAGGGAATCTCGTTTTTTCCGTACAGAGAGTCTCGGTGCATTATTCCAGCTACTGCATTTGTTGAGGGATTAGGAGATAAGAAAACTTACCATATGATCGAGCTACCGGGTTCAGCGATTGCGTTCGGTGGCCTGTATAAAGAATACAAAAGTCAGAAAACCGGTGAGGTGGTGTATTCGGCCTCGATAATAACTTTGCCCTCGGTGTCTGTTGCTTGGAACAAGATTTCACCTAAGTCCATGCCGTTAATTTTAGACTTTAACGATCAGGTGTTGATGGAGAAATGGATCAACCCAGAATTTTCAGAGATCGATGAGTTTGAAAAACTCTTCAGTGGATGCTTGCCTCAAGACTTAACTGCCACCCCAATAGCAAAACCTAGCAGGTGGGATCCGATTGGTGAAAGCTTTCATATAAGAGGCTAACCGCTAGCGGCCAACGGCCAACGAAAGATCCTGCTGATTATCTTTTTGAGGGTCGGGTTTAGACGCAATCATTTTTCTTTTTCTAGGAAATTTAAAAACAGTCTTACGTCCGCGGCTGAGCGCTCCGGATCTTCTTCCATCGGAATATGTCCTAGGTCGTCATAAATAATTGTTGTCGTATTAGGGATATTGTCTTCGAATAATGAGACAGTCGAGACGGATATGATTGAATCTTGTGCACCCCACATTATTAGGGTGGGTTGCTGGAGAGAGTTTAGATCTGATAACTGGTTAGTCGCTCGGGTTGAAGGCTTTCCGCCACCCAGAATTGCTGAGCGGGTGCCTTTACGCATGATTAGCTCGTAATAGCGCGCAGCCAATTCGTCATTCACCACTGGAGAGTTATTATAGGCCGAACGCAGGCCCTGTCCTACAAGGGGCCAGGGATCTATGTATGCGGCTATTGCCCGAAACCAATCCTGTTGAAGTAATCTAAAGGCTAGCGGGCCTGGACCTCGGTCTGGTTCTAGGTCTGCGTTGTTCCAGTTTCCCGGCGGGACCGAATCGACAAGGATCATGGCGATAACTTTTTCAGGATGCTCCAAGGTATATTGCCATGTTGCGCCGCCGCCCATCGAGTTGCCACCCAGTACAAATTTTTCGATTCCCACGGCCTTGGTGACAGCATCAATTACCGAAATAAAGGCGGATCCTCCGTAGTCACCACTCTGAACGCGTCCGGTAAGCCCATGAGCTGGAAGGTCGAGCGTAATAACTCGATACCTTTGGCCCAGACTACGCACCCAGGGTTCCCAAGTGTGAAGAGATGCCATAGCGCCATGAATCAGAACGAGTGGGGTGCCAGATGCATTACCCTGATCTCGATAGTGAATTCTTGACCCGTCTTCAGTTGTTAAAAATTTTGATTGAGCATTGCTGTACTTTGCGTCGACTGTTGCAGCAGGTATATCGCCCTCGAACAAGACAACGCATACTAAGATGATCAAAAAGATCGTTATGATGCCAACTAATGTGCGACGTTTCATTTTCCAGTTCTTTTGATATTTGATTTAATGAGAGCATTAAACCAGAAAAGAGAATGATTTTTAACAATGGCCTATTCAGTAAGTTTGGCTTCACAAAAAGGAGATTGGACTGATATGTGGATTGAGTGGAAAAAACATCTGGCAGGCCAAATGGTCTTTTTTCTGTTGCTCTCATGTTATTCCGTTGGGCAGGAAAGTCGGTTGATAGAGCTTGAACATGCGAGATTAAATGTAGTCGAGTGGTTTCCTGCGGCAGGGAACGGAGAGCTTGTCATTGCCCTACCCGGGAGCGGCGGCGATCATTCGAGATACAAGCGCATAGCTCCTCTCATCGCAGATGGTGGATATCATATTGTGGTGGTAAATCAGCGAGGGGTCATGGGTAGTTCTAATAATTTGAATAACCTTAGTATGCAGGACCTCGCTGACGATGTGATTGCTGTTTCACAGGCCTTTGGTGCGGAAAAATTCCACATGATGGGATGGGCTTTTGGCAACCGCACTTCGCGGATGGTGGCGACCCTTTATCCGGACCGAATCTCCAGTTTGACACTCATTGCGGCAGGTGGGCTCGTTCCAGCATTAACTGAACCGGGTGAGTTAGGAGAGCTTCTGGGAAATTCTAAGCTCTCCGAAGCAGAGAAGATCAAGCTTGCCCGCCAGACTCTTTTCTCTTCAGCTACCGGTGATGAGGTAGTCTTGGATTATGTCACTAACTTAAAGTACTGGCCTGAGGCACGTGCGGCACAACGATTTGCAAATCAAAACACCCCAGTCGAATTTTGGTCTGCTGGGGGCAGTGGTCCAATGCTTATGGTGATGGGTGAGGATGACCTCACAGCTCCTCTAGAAAATGCATACATAATGAAGGCTGAACACGGGGACCGACTGTCTTTGGCCGTAATTTCAGGCGCTGGCCACGCTGTGGGATTGGAAAAGCCAAAAGAGACGGTTGCAGCCATTCTTCCTTTCCTCAAAAGTCATCCTTTTTAAACGGGGAAGTCGGTATCAATCGAAATCAGAAAGTTATAATTTTTTGCTCTGCACTTACTTATGAGGTTAGACAACTGTGATAATTGGTTTACAAATAGCAGTGCAAGAGTACGCGGATTTTTATCATGGCGAACTCCGTTATGGTCGATCTAGTACTACCGAGTGATACGGTTCCAAGGTATCAATGGCATCCAGCGACTGACTATTTACATCCCACTTAAAGAGTTTTGCTATTATTTTATCAGTTTCGAAGTCGACAATAGCAAAGCCATGTTCCTCTATCGGCGGGACTTGTTCCTGAAAGTCCAAATATTGCGATGGGGCTGCGGATACTCCTCGGACCACTGAGGGGAAACCGCGAATCGACGTGCCAATTGGACCACAAAGGATATTGGTGATCGGGTTGTCGGCAAAACTTAGGTCTCCGGCTCCGTGCATCGTGCCAGTGCCAGTGGCGTGAAGGTCACCGGCAATGATGAGCGGATTTCTGTGCCTCATATCTGCCAAGGACTGCATGATCCGATCATGTTGGTCGAGCCAGCCTTGTCGCCAATGTCGTTTGGGGATAAGGGTTGTTAATTGACCTGTTTCTGGATGCAAAACATCGGGATACCACTCGCCCCACTTGCCGGCGGTCCAACCTGGAGGGTTAGATGGAACATGCACTAGGTGGCGGGTGTCTCTTGATCTCGTTCTCTGGATCAACCAATTCTCGACATTTCGGTCAAGAAACGCAGAATTTAGTGCACCAACACTTAAAGTTCGACGGACATCGTAGAGCAAAATTTCAAGCAGGTTCCCGTAGCGCAGTGTGCCAAAGCTCTCCGAAAGTTCGCCGCGAATAGAATTCGTTGAGTACGGTAGGCCGGCAGCCCGCTTCGTATCGGGAAGGAACTCCGGGTAATAAAGTTGTTGTGTAGCACGAGCGAGTTGTAACTGAAACCAAGGAACGGGGTAAGTCAGCGGCGAATCATTTTCCCAATGGTCGTGGTCGTCTTGAAGGAAGTACACTGGGGTAGATCGAAATGTTGTGCCGTATAGGGGGGTGATTTGTGGCCCCGCTGCTAATTTCATTGCCTCTTCATTTGTTCCACCCATTACTCGGGCCGAGTAATCAAAGTTTGAATTACGGCCTGCTAGGCTTAATTGTCCTGCTTCCTCGCCCTGCCAAGTGTGAAGATCCCAATAGATGTGGTCACCGTTCGCTACAGCTGCTTGTGGGGTGAATGATAACCCCCTTTTTAGCAGTTTTTGGCGGATGGCGATCGGCAAATTGCCTTGCCTGTCGCCAATGCCAAAGTATTTGCCTTCAGGCCCTCCGGCGCAGGTGTAAAATAATACACGGACACTTTCGGGTGTTTGCTCAGGTGATGGAAAGGTCGACAACGGCCATGTGTCGCATAGCGAGTTTCCAAAGGAGTCTTGGAGAGATAGTTCATATTGTGTGTCGGGCGTCAGTTCGGTTGCGTAAAATTGCCAAAATTCGCCAATCGTATCGTTCAGATGCCCCTCTATAACTTTTCGATTGTTTCCGACACGAATCTGTAGCTGTGGCTTTTTGTTAAGCGGTCGCTTGAATGAGACCTTTATCAGAAAACTTGTTTCATTTACCGCCGGTAACAAGTGTCGCACGATGCCAGAGTCCCAGTCATCGTTCTTACTAAGCAAGGCCTCTTGCGCGGCCAGTCTCTGCCAAGGCCAAGCGGACAACCAAGTGCCTGCCATGGCCCCTGCGCTGCCACGCAAGAAATCGCGTCGTTTAAAGTGCGGAGTTTGGGCTCTCAGTTTGTTGTTTTTAGCCACAATCTGACGATTCTTTATTGCTTATAGAGATGTCACCATACTTCAAGCATCTTAAAAAGACTATTCCTTGTTGACGGGTTTGGGTTGGTTTGCCATTTCGCTCGGTAAGAGTAGCGTTAGAGTCAGAAAGTTTTGCACAGTTATACAGTACTGCCTTACATTGATCGATTCTAAAATCGAAGTAAGTGATCACTTCTTGAGGTTTGGGACAAAAAAAAGCCCCTTATAGAAAGGGGCAACGAGGAGGCACTTTAGACTTGCATGCTGCGATCAAGTGCTCGGGAAGGAGCTTTTGATCGCGCCTTAACTTTAGAATCGACGAGTGATTGATAGTCTCGCGTTCGCGTCCTTACCAACAGAAGCCTGGTGAGTACTGTGCGAATGCGGAAAATATAGCTCGTCCGAAAGATTCTCTATGTTTAGACGGACTTCCGTGTCGTCTGATATGGTCCAGTAGGCGGCAGCATCCCATCGGGTATAGTCTGGGAGAGCGAGCCCTGGGCTATCATTTTTTATGTTAGAGTCATCTTGATGCGTCATACCAAAACCAAATCCGAAATTATCACTGACTTGGTAATTGGCCCATAGGTGAGCCGTGAATTCAGGAATCTCCCGCGGTTCACCGCCTTTCCCAGTTGTCCCGTCCATATTTGCATAGCCAGCGGCAATGAACAGCTTGTCGTTTATTTGTCCTTTAAGCTCAAGTTCGAAACCGTCGACCTGCAAGCCAACGACCTCGCTTTGCTCTCCGGACACGCTGTCACGAACCGCCTGCTCCTGCTCACTCTCAAAATAAGCGGCAGAAAACGTAAGGCCCGGAATGATATCTACTTTTACACCAACTTCAGTATTCTCGAAAACGTCAGGGTCTAGGCTCGCGGCTGACGCGTCTAGTTTCTTGAACTGTTCTCCAGATCGCGGAAGGAAACTTTCACTGTAGCTTGCATAAATTGACAAGTTCTCTTGTGGCTTAAAAATTAATCCGCCTCTTGGTGAAAACTCATCATCTTCTCTTGATTGCGAAGTACCAGCTTTGACGTCGTTGACTTTAATGTCGAACTTGTCGATCCGGCCGCCTAGCATGACAATTAGGTTGTCTGAAACGTCTATCTGATCTTGGACATAAAATGATGTCGTTTCGATCTCAGACGTTGTCGAGCGATTCATCTTTGTTGTGAAGTCAACTCGAGTTGGGTCTCCTGCTGAGTTAACACTGAAGTTCATCGGGGTAGAAACATTGAACGTCTCTTTGTCTTTACCAGTGGTTGACCAGTATGTGTCGTACCGATAGTTACTATTATCTGTCTCTATTCTCTGTGCGCCGATCGATAGTGTGTGCTTCACGGATCCAGTATTGATTTCGTTGACCAAGTTCGCATCAAAGAAAGTGTTCTCTCTTTCGGTCGGGTCTCTGTAACCATCCATAGTGACGAGCGAACCGTCATAGCCGGATACATAAAGGTTTTGATACATTTTTTCAAATTCGTCGACTTGCACACTGATTTGGCCTTTGCTCGTCTCGGAGAACTGATGACGTAACGTGCCTTTAAAAATGTCAGCCGTTAAGGTCTGCACATTTGTGTCTTCGCCTCCAAAGGTGGTACCTGCTAGTGCCTCTACTGGCCGACCATTCTGGGTGGGGCCGCCTCGGTCAATAAAGCGCTCATGATCAGCATGTTCGTATGAAAGGTCGAGCACTGTCTGGTCGCTGAGCTCTAATTTGAAAGTAGGATTAAACCCGACTCGGTCTCCATCAAAGGAATCTCTATGGTTATCGAGCGAGTCGCTGTGCACATTGATACGGAGCGCTGAATTTTCGCTGGTCTGAACGTTTATGTCAGCGGCAAGGTCATACGCACCATAGGTATCTGTGCCGATATCGAACGATCCGAGCTGACCACCAACAACGGCCTGTTTAGTTACTCGGTTAATGACCCCGCCGGTTCCGCCGCGACCGAATAAGAGGGCGTTTGGTCCCCTGAGGATTTCAACTTGTTCGACATTGTAAAGAGATCTGAAATACTGGACGTCGTCACGAAGTCCATCTCGATAAAAGTCAGCAGTGGATCTTACGCCTCTAAAGACAACTGAGTCTCGGTGCCCTTCCCCCTGGGAAGTGTTGACGCCAGGAGTGTATCGCACGATGTCACCGAGCTCACGAAAACCTCGCGAGCGTATGTCCTCAGAGGTCGTGATTGAAACGGACTGAGGCACGTTGAGTATCGGCATGGGAGGTTGAAGTGAATTAACTTGGTTTGACTGGAGAACGTTTCCAATCACTGTAATTTCCTCAACCTGGCCGAGAGCGTTAACAGCTACAGCAGACGATGAAAGCACTAGCGCGGTGCGAATAGCGGCGCGTAAGACGTTTCTTGATCGGTTCATAAGATATCCTTTCTGAAAAATAGTAGACTTAAATTCTTTAGCGGGCGGGATCATACACGCAAATGAGAATCATTTGCAATAGCAAATAGTAACAATTCTCGTTCTTATTTGCTGTTTTAAGGATATTGTGACACAGCCTTGTCACAAAAATACTGAAAATCTGAGAATATTTTTGCTAGCACTCTGATTTCTATATATAAATTTATAATTTCTAAAGCCTTGGTCTAATTTGATTACAACTTCGATTTATTCTGTGTTGGAAGATTGTTCAGGGAATTGAATAAAATAATCGTCCAGTGAACCGGTTTTGACCGACGCTTTAAGCTTATGCGTCCATAGAAGGAGTCTCCGCGCGCTCCTTTACAAACAATTTCAGCCGCGCTCAATTGCGAGTACACTGTGGCTTCAAAGTCAAATTAACCATCCGACCAGACTCATGCCTGATAAAGAATCAATGATCGAAGGACCAACCTCACACAATTATTTTTCGCAACGGCTGCGTCTCAATTATGTAGATTGGGGTAATCCGACTGCACCTCCGATGCTTCTTGTGCACGGAGGGCTCGATCATTGCAGGAACTGGGACTGGGTTGCCAGTCACTTTCGAGATGAATACCACGTCATTGCCCCAGATTTGCGTGGCCATGGCGACAGTGATTGGATGATTGGAGGAGCTTATAACCAATTAGATTATTTATACGATATTACTCAGCTCTTGCATCAAAAGGGAATGGAGCCGGTGACGATTATTGGGCACTCCATGGGCGGTGCAATCTCGTTACTGTATGCTTCACTTTTTCCACATAAAGTGAGGAGGCTTGTGGTTATCGAAGGGCTCGGTCCTTCCCCTAGCATGGAGGCGACTTACGCGGAAAAAGTTAAAAGCGACCAGATTCGAAAATGGATGGAGAACTTACGCAAATCGTCAGGACGACTAACTCGTCGGTACCCGACTCTCGAGGATGCGGTTCAGCGTATGAAAAATGAAAACCCTCACTTGTCTGATGAACAGGCACGGCACCTCACTACCTTCGGTAGCAATCAAAATGAAGACGGGACTTACAGCTGGAAATTTGATAATTATGCGCGGTTTTTTGAATTTGGTGGCCGGCCGACCCAAGAGGTTAGGGAGCTGTGGGGAGATATAACTTGTCCTACGCTGCTTGTCCGTGGAGTTGAATCCTGGGCATCTGACCCAGTCAAAGACGGCAGGGTCAAATACCTAAAATGTCCGATACAGGTTGAGGCTTTTGAGGGCGCGGGTCACTGGGTTCATCACGATAAGCTCGGAGAATTTGTTCACCGAGTTAAAGAGTTCCTGAAAAATGATGGGTAAAATTAAGAACTTCGACGTTCCCCCATAAGAATAGTAAGAGCCTTTTTTTAGTTTGGCAGTAAGCCATATAAGATCCATGCGAACCAAATAAGCGCGATTACCTTGTAGTACCATTTCCAATGACTCATAACATTCAATAAAGCCTTGACCGGCCGTGTTAGAAAACTATCAGTGTTCATGTTTTTTTGCGTAACTGCATCTTGCGTTATGATTTATTGATCGCTTTTAGCTAGCGACTCTTCCACTCTAGCGCCTCTCAAAATGTTAGCCATGCCATAGTTTCCTTCATGGCATGCGTATTCATAAATTAGGCCGGCAACCTTATAGATTGGAATGATACCCTTAATGTCATGTGTGAATGTAGACGGATCGTTGACGGTAAATTCGTAGTCAATTCTATTGTCGCTGGCTCGTGTAAATTTTTCTATAAGGCGTTTATTTTCTGAGCTTCCCACAGATGAAAAAGAGTTTGTCAGGCCATTAAAATTTTTGGTTTCAACCACCAATGAATCCCCCTCCCAATGCCCGCGGGAGTCCCCGGACCAGAGGCCGATTTCGGATGGCGCATGGGCTTGATTTCCGAGCGGAACGATCCGAGCATCGTGAATCATTTCGGTTATGATTACCACGTGGTCTTTGTTCTGAATAATTTGCAAATTATTGTTGTAAAAACTTGGTGAGACTGGGGGACCAGAGTTGAAACCAACGATACAGCGATCAGAGAGGGGGCGATCCTCGGGTCCATTGGTCGCAAAATTAACGCCGATAGCATTGCGGACTGGACGCTGGCCAAACACGCCTTTTTTTGCGGTCATCTTTGTTGCTGGCATCCTCCCGTCCTCTGGATAAAAGATATGTGACGTTAACCGGTTCTGACCTATTCCAGCGCTTTCGATCCAGAAGTCATTATAAGACTCATCAACGCCTGTGCCCGGTATTGCCGCATCGGAGCGTTTGTCTGACGCCTCAGTTTCAGCTTTGATTTGCGCCAATTCTTCTCCGGTCAAATATTTTCGCACCCCATACTTGGCTGGGCGTTGCATTGGCGTGTCTGACGAAAAGTTCCAAACCCCCTGAAGATCGGGAAAGCCCCAAGCAGTCCTAGGTGAAACAAAATTATCGGCTGCGTCACCTAAGTTTGGAATTAAGAAAATCAAAAGAACATATGCTACGTAATTTTTCTTCATGTTTTGTTGTTCTCTAGACTCTCAGTTAAAAAATTTGAATCGCTTTTAGAAAGCTCTTTGCTCTAAAAACATGCCTTTAAATTGATTAAATTTTTCTTGCTGTTCCTTAAATAATCCCAGGAAATCTTCTTTTTCATGGGGAGTGCAGGTGCCGGATTGCTTTCCCTCTCTGAGAGGGCGGTTTGTCTCTTTAATGACAATCTCCCCTGAGGTCCGATTAATTTCAAAGAAGTAGGTATTTGTCATGCCAATGGGCCTAACATAAATAGTATCGACATTAAAATTTGCTCGGTAGCGTTTATTCGGATTGAGTCCCCAGCCGTTTTCTACGATGTCATTCCAGTCTGGCATGGAGGCGGCAGGTTGGTAAGGAATATTTACTGGAAACCAATAAGCTATCTCATTTAATTCGTCTAACTGCATGAATCTGAGGCCGGCGCTGACGTAAGAGAACTCCCATTCCGTTTCCTCGCAGACTAAAAAAATATCTGCATACGAGATCGCAGAAAACGGAATTAAAAATATGATTGGAAACAAGTTTTTTCTAAAAAATTTTAAAATATTTCTCATCCCTTAAATTTATCTTGTAGCTTTTACTTCTCGCTCGGAATTATAGCGCTTACGTCAGCGGGGTAGGTTTTCACTGTCGCATAAAAGTCTGCGACAGTCATTTCAAATGTTTCCCATAAATAGCTATGACTCAGTGGTGTTTATAATACTAGCGACTACAAGGTCAGCAATGTCGGCGATTTTTTTGCTGCTGCTGCCTGCTCTCGCCTGAGATTTTAAACCGATTATAGTCGTGACTAGGAAATCTGCAACAATAGCCGGATCAAGCGTTTCACTGATCTCGCCTGAGGTTTGCGCGGATGTTACCGCTTCGGTGAAGATTTTTTTCGTCGATTTTATATTTCTTTTAAAAATACGAGCTACCTTAATATCGCGTTGTGCAAATTCAACGACAGTGTTCATAATTAAGCAACCTCTCCTGCCAGAGGGCCTTTGAGCTTCTGCCGATAACTGAGAAAATGTGGTTCTTATGAAATCGATAGCCGAGGGTGCTCCGGCAAGCGCTTTTTTCATATCTACAACCGACTGCTCGTCGTAGCGAGAGAGGCATTGTTCAAATAGATTTTTTTTCGAGCTAAAGGTTTGGTAAAAGCTACTCTTTGATAATTGCATCATGAGGAGCAGCTGGTCTAGTGAGGTTGTTTCATAACCTTGAACCCAAAAGAGGTCTGTTGCGGCATTATAAGCAGCCTCAAGGTTGAATTTACGTGGTCGTCCGGCCATAGAAAATCAAATCAACTATTCGCAAGGGTTTCTATGATATCGTAACACGGCGGATTATTCTTGCTTTAAGGACTAATCAGTTCTATATTCAATTTTGATTAGGACTGCTCGGTCCTTTATTAAATTCATAACGATCTCAGCGCTCAGGAGCCTCCATGATCAAAGCGACTACGCTCTCTATTTTTTTTGCATTGGCCCTCCTAACTAATTCGGTCATGGCCGCCCAAGAATCAAGGATTAACACTGACCCGAATTTTAATCCGGACCCCACTTTATTTAAGGGTGCCGCCAATAATATCTGGATCGAAGTTTTGTTTAAGGCGGCTCCTGCTGCAGGTTCGGATAGTGTCAAAGTGGAAAATCTCAGAGTAGATCTGAGGCCTGACCGCGAGATGACCTTAAACGTGGAAATTTACAACCCAGAGGGAGCGATCCCATTGATTGTCACACCCGGCGGCATGGGAGACATCGAAGGTTTCGGCGCATTTGCAAAAAATCTGGCCGCTGCCTCGAGTGACTTAAAGGTCATTATCATGGATCGGCGTAATCTTGGGCGGTCAGAGGTCTCTTTTGCAAATGACGAACCTTTGGGTGCTGAGGAGGCAGAGGACCTCCATGTCCTGTTACAGCGGTTAAAGATTGAATCTGCAATATTTTATGGGATGTCTTCTGGATCCCGCTCAAATATGGTTTTAGCAGAGCGGCACCCCGAGCAGGTGGACGCGCTCATCATCGCGCCGCTCACGGGCGGCCCAATCGCTGCGCAGCGCCTGTCGGACGAATATTTTTTGAGCTTTTTAAGAGATGATAGTTTGACCTCGATGGAAGCAGTAGCTCAAACGCCACTGTGGGAGGCATATTTGGAGCGCAATAGTTCGGAACTGAAAGAAATTTTTTTTGAACAAAACGTAGAAGACTTCTTGGCTACAATGAAGATGACTGGAGAGCACCTAGCCTCCTTTCGTGCAAAAACGACGCTCGGAATGACAGACGAGCAGCTTATATCACTCGATGTACCTGCCACACTCATACTCCATCACGGCGACGAGATCGACTTTTTACACCCAAAGGTGAACTCTAGGGCTGCGACTACGTTAATCAAAAACTCCTCCTTTAAGATAGCGCCTAGCCTCGAAGCGATTGTAAATGTGGTCTTGCCGTTCGTGAAAAAGCACACCTCGGCTCTCGAACCAAAGAATATGGGCGAGGTGATAAATTCAGCGGCTAGGGATGCTGAACCTACTTTCACGGCGGATGGTCAGACAATGTATTTCAATTGCTTCGACCGGCAAGGTGAGAAGGGTTCCGATATCTGTGTTAGCCACCTTCAGGGAACAGAGTGGACCGAGCCGTCGATCGTATGGGAAGTCAGCACAAGAGACTATTTGGAGGTCGAGCCTTTACTGTCTCCGGATGGCCAGCAACTTTATATCATGAGTACTAGGCCAGGAGGCAAGGGTGGGATGGATATCTGGGTTAGTGATCTTGTCGCCGGAAGCTGGACGCCACCTCGCAATTTAGACGGGCCGATAAACTCTGCATACGCCGACCATTGTCTCTATTTTGCAGGAGAGGAATGGGAAACCGCTTATTGGACTTCGACTCGCCCGGGAGGGTTCGGTGGGAACGATATTTGGACATCCGATCGGATCGATGGTATCTGGCAAGATGCCAGAAACCTCGGCCCCAACGTTAATTCAGCAGCCACAGAACATCATTCTCTGCCCTCACCCGACGGAAATTCGCTCTACGTTACAAGCATTCGAGAGGGAGGATATGGCGGAGAAGATATTTTTGTAACTACGCGTAACGCCGATGGGGTCTGGGGTGAATTGGTAAATCTTGGCGAACGAGTTAATTCTGATCAGCACGACCGTTGTCCTGCCTTTTCTCCAAATTTCAAGACTTTCTTTTTTGACTCTGAGCGCTCCGGCGGTTTCGGCGACAAGGACCTATGGTCTGTGCCATACAGTGCGATCGAAGATATTCGATAACTAAGTTCATAGATCGCTGATTTTGAGGAGCTGTGCGGTTGTATCGTAAAGAATTGATCCTGGTGACACGTTAAGCCCTCTATAAAAGCGGCAAGCCTTTGCGAGTTATGTAAGCGTTTTTTTTGGACAGCAAGGAATTTAGCTCAGGAAGATATCTGGTGAGATAAAAATGTTGTTAGCTCCTGATTCTTAAAGTAGCTTTTTTTCGAGGGATATTATTGCGTGACAGAAGCTACTCTAATCCCTAACATATCGTCCTGATTTTTATATCTCTCACAAAATATGAAAGCATTTTACGAAGACTTTAAACTAGGCATTATCGGTGGCGGACAACTCGGTCGTATGCTGTTGCAAGCCTGTTCTAATTTTAATGTGACTTCCTGTGTGCTTGACCCGAGTGAGGACGGACCTTGCAGTGTCTTAGCGAGTGAGTATACGAAAGGGTCATTGCTTGATTTTGAGGCTGTTTATTCTTTTGGTAAACAGCTTGATATGCTCACCATTGAGATAGAAAACGTTAACGTTGAAGCCCTCTTTCAACTTGAGAGGGAGGGTGTTGCGGTTTACCCTCAGCCACGTGTGATACAAATCATTCAGGATAAACGAGTTCAGAAACAATTTTATATAGATAATGAGATACCGACAGCTGACTTTGTTTTGGTGGAAAACCGCAGCGATATAGAAGCCCAGGTTGGATTTTTTCCGGCATATAACAAGCTAGGGAAAGGAGGGTATGATGGCGGGGGCGTGCAAAAACTAGAAAGCAAACACGATATACCAAAGGCCTTCGACGATCGTGGGTTATTAGAGAAGGTTATAAACTTTCAATCTGAAATTTCTGTTATCGCGGCCAGAAATGTTAAGGGCGAAATCAGTGTGTTTCCAGTGGTTGAATGTGTTTTTCATCCAACGTTAAATTTGGTGGATTACTTGGTCTCTCCGAGTTCGCTGCCCACCGAGATTCAGCAAACTGCAGAGGAGCTTGCAAAAAAAACCATTGAAAGGCTCGATATGGTTGGAATACTCGCAGTAGAAATGTTTGTCACGACTGACGGTGAAGTCTTAGTCAATGAGGTAGCGCCACGCCCTCACAACAGCGGTCATCAAACGATTAACGCCAATGATACCTCTCAGTATGAGCAACATCTTCGAGCAATTTTTGGTTTGCCTCTTGGCTCGACAGGGATCACAAAGCCTTCAGTAATGGTGAATCTATTGGGAGAAGAGGGATATACCGGCTCGGCAATTTATGAGGGATTAGAAAAACTTTTAGCTATCCGAGGATCGAATATTTTTCTTTATGGCAAACGCATCACCAAGCCATATCGGAAAATGGGCCATGTTACAGTTCTTGGTGATGATTTGGATGATTTAAAAAGAAAGGTTCAATTAGTAAAAGAAGCAATAAAAGTAAAGGCGTGAGTAAAATGACCATTAAATGCTTTCGATATCTCTGCTAGAAGTCCAAGTTAAGCGTTATGCCATATCGCGCGGGCTCGCCCAATTGCGTATAGCTTTTAGGGTTATAGTTATCTCTCGGATCATTACCAAAGAAAAATCCACGGACTAAGTAGTCCTGGTTATTAATATTCCTTCCCCAGATAGTAAGCCTCCAGTCTTTCCGGCTGTATCTCACGCTAGCATTAAGCAAGTTATATTTCTCTGATTGGCCATTGTGGCTATCGGAGAAATAAAACCTGTCTCTGCCTTGCAAGTTAGCATCAAATTCTATAGCAGAATTGAGCTTAGCGCTGATCCCTAATGTGTATTGATAATTTGGCGCGTGGGCTTGTTGTCTACCATTTAAGTTTTCACCGGCGGAGTTTATGAAGGTCTTGTATTTGGTTTTTAAAATACCAGCCGAGCTGTAAAGCATCACTCTCTCAGTCGCATTAAACTCTCCAGATACCTCTAATCCGTAATTGGATCCGCTGGCAGCATTTCCGATATATTCTATAAATTCAGAACTCCCGTTTGAGCGAGTTTGAACGAGAGAGCTAGAAATTTGGACGTCAACCCTGTCCATAAAAAAGAGTGTTACCTGAGTTCTTATTTTTTCATTGTATTGGGAGCCCTTAAATCCTAGTTCATAATTCAATAATCTCTCCGCATCAAATTCGCGAAACTCTTTGTCGAGAGTTCCATCAGTATTAAACCCACCGGTTTTATAACCCTGAGAAACGCTCGCATAAAGAATGTTGTCCTGACCCGTTGTGTAAGTTAATGCAGCTTTTCCGCCAAATAAATTCTTGTTGGGTGCAAAATCAATTTCGTTGGAGTCGTTGTAGGCCGCGTTGAAGTGCTCTGCACGCACTCCGAGAGTTAAATTCCAATTTTCACCCAACTGCGAGTTTAGTTCTGCATAGGCAGAGGATCGATTGGTTCGATACTTGCTGTAGAAATTCTCAGAAAGAAAAGTGTAGTTTCTTTGCAAATGAGACTGTTGCTGTAAAACATAAACGCCGAAAACCCAGTCGGTAGTATCAGAAAAGATTAAACCGGAATCGGTCGACACAAACCGGATCTCGCCACTTTTTGTTTCTTTTTTACGTAAGTACTGATCGGTCGAGGAGTATTCCCAAGGATGAAATCCATCAAAGACCCAGTCCTCATCGTATCCGTAATCAATTTTTGAGTTTGCGTAGCCGAGCAGAGTTTCGACCGTAAATTTTTCGAACTGGGTAAGTGACAGGTTTGCGCTTAAAGTTTTAGATTTTTGCCGATCTGCGCCAGGTGAGTCTGAGAGTGTGTCGCGTGTGTTGTCTAGGGAGAATGCGTCATAACCATTATCAATATTGATAAATGAGGAGATAACATCGATCTGCGTATGTTCCGATGGAGACCACTCGAGTTGGCCTCGCATTATTCTCTCATCTCGAAAACTAGTATTCTTTCTCAAAAATTGATTGTTGTTGAAACCGTCTGTTGAATGATTTTGAGCTGAAAATCTGTATCGTAATTTTTCAGAGATTGGTCCCGACAGGTATCCAGAGAGGCCTTTACTATCATAGTTGGCGTTTTCAAGTTGTAGTCCATAAGTTGCGCTTGATGATGGTGATTTGCTTGCTATATTTATTAGCCCCGCTAAAGCATTCGATCCGTAGCGGGTCCCCTGGGGCCCGAGCAAGATCTCAACCTGCTCAACGTCGTAAAGTAATGCTGTAGTACCGATACCACTGAAGTCGATTCCATCAATAATAACTCCTACTGAGGAATTTAACGGCTCAGAAAATTGACCGCGCTCTCCGATTCCTCTGATTTGATAAAAACGAGCACGAGAAGAGCCTGAGGATGAATTGACGTTGGGCGCGTTAAGCAAGATTTCCTCAAGGTGGTGGGCGTTTTTTTTCTCAATAATTTCAGAGCCCACGACGCTAATGCTGGACGAAATATCCAGTGCGTTCGACTTTCGATAATCTGCTGTAACGATGATTTCGTTTATTGTCGCAGTATTCGATTGCGCAGTAAGGGATGAGTTAGCCAGGATGACAGCGGAGAAAGCAATTACAATTCTGAACATAAAAACCCCAATAGAATTTACTATTTTCAATTTTTGGGGTTAACTTTGAACTGCAGAATATATCTTCGATCGACAGGGGTCGCAGTTACCTATCCCTACGCCAGTACTACCTGGGTCAGGTTCGAAGGGTCATATTCTCAGGCCTAGGCCACCCCTTAGGAATCGGCAATATAATTTAGTTTTTTCTCTTTTACAATATAAATTTAGAATAACAAGATTTTTTCTAGACGTTCTTTTTCTCCACCGGTTACCAAAGAATGAGCTAACCCATAATGTTGAAGCTTTTCAGTATAGCGATTGAACAATTCGCTTCGGTTGTTTGGGTTTTCACGCAGACCATCATGTTCCCAAGGAATTTTATAGTCGCAAAGAAGGTAGTGTCTATCCAACTTATCTCGCTTAAAGTTTTTTTCAAATGTGTCGTAAATCCAAGGGTCGCAGGTCCCATACTTAAACTCACTCCAAATCATAATGACAAGTAAATCTGTATCACAAATTATCTTATTCAAGGATTGATTTAGGATCTCCCTCTCCTTTTCATGCTGCAGCTTTGCGATTATTAGCAGGTCATCTCTGTGGTAATTTGGAGTTTTTTCTAAATAATTTCTTGCGATTTCGGGGACAAGCGGACGGCCCCAGCGTTCAGAAAGCTGTGTTGCTAGAGTGGTTTTTCCAGAGCATTCAGCTCCGGTGATGACTATAATTGGTGTGTTCATGAAGATAACTTTTTTGCCATGTTTTAAATCCTAGCAGTGCCATGCCAATGTACAGGACGTACAATAGGCTATAAAAAAATATTCCTTTATAAAAATATACCCCAGCGGCAACAATATCGATAAAAAGCCAAAGCCCCCAGCACTCGATCCTCTTTCGACTTTGTAACCACATAGCGGATAAGCTTAAGATACTTGTTGTACTGTCCCAGTATGGTAAATCCGCATCAGAAAATCTGGACAACAAATATCCACTAATAAAGATACAGATTAAGCTCAAGACTGATAAAGCAAGAAGCATCCTCTGTTTTTCCCTGCCAATGTTGGCCTTTAACTTTTTCTCAGTGTCCGTTTGAAGCCAATAGACCCAGCCATATAGATGCATGAACAAGTAGAAAATATGAAGAGCAAAGTCGGCATACAGTTTGGAGGCATAAAAGATATGGAGTGATATAGCAATATAGAAAATACCAAAGGGCCAGGTCCAGATATTTTGTCTTATTAACAACCACACGGCTATCACGCCGAAAAGCACACCAGCCAATTCCAGCGAACTAATTGTAAGAAAAATATTGTTTATCATGGTGTTTTTTTATGGTTAGTAAGCTCATCATTTATTCTAAATAGATTGGTTTGGTCTCCACTTCTTAGAGCTTGGTTATATTATATCTGGCTAAAAGGGCAAACAACGGTTCAATTCTCTTCAATGTCTGAGCCCGAAATTTTCTTGAATATGTTAAGCTTCACGATGCGTTTGTCTAATCATATGTTACGTGAGTTTGAATATAAATTCACAAGCCGGCCTTGAGTTGTTAATGAATGAATTTAATATGCGGGAAAAATTTGGATTGATAATCCACTGGATTGGATTTGTTTTAGGACTCACACTGTCTGGCGGAGCGGCTCTTGCTTTACGAGGATTCGCGACAGCGTTCGTCTTAGTCCCCTTAGTGATGATTTTATTTTTAATCCCAAACACACTCACTTGGGGTATTCGGCGGATGATAGTTGGTGGAAACGGATTTTTTCCATGGCAGGTTTTGAAAAAGATCGGCGAGCTGCCGAAAACCTAAGGAATATATGCATATCTCTTCGTTTTCACATTTGTCTCAGCTTGAAGCTGAAAGCATTCATATTATTCGGGAGGTTGCTGCCGCATTTGAAAACCCGGTAATGCTTTATTCCGCTGGGAAAGACTCCTCTGTCATGCTGCATTTAGCGATAAAAGCTTTCTATCCGGCATTGCCTCCTTTTCCGTTGCTCCATGTTGATACGACATGGAAATTTCGTGAAATGATTAAATTCCGCGATGCATTGGGTGCCAAACTAGGCATTAAAATGCTTGTGCATATCAATCAGGAAGGGATAAAAGACGGGTTGAACCCTTTCTCTAATGACCCCGGTCACTATACTGATGTGATGAAAACAGTGGGCTTAAAGCAGGCGCTCAATCATCATGGTTTCGATGCGGCAATGGGAGGAGCTCGGCGAGACGAGGAGAGGTCGCGTGCAAAGGAGCGGGTTTTTTCGTTCCGTAACAACGAGCACATGTGGAACCCAAGCGATCAGAGGCCGGAGCTTTGGAATATATACAATACGAGAATTAATCCAACGGAGAGTATCAGAGCATTTCCATTGTCAAATTGGACCGAGCTCGATGTTTGGGAATACATCCTATTCAAAAGAATAGAAGTTGTGTCCTTGTACTTTGCGAAGGCCAGAGCTGTCGTTGACATAGATGGAACTAAAATTTTAGTCGACGATGAAAGAATGCCAACTGAACTTAGAAAAAAAGCAAAAGAGGAGTTTGTGAGATTTCGGACCCTTGGATGTTATCCCCTCAGTGGGGCCGTGTCATCGACTGCGAGAAGCGTGTCTGAAGTAATAACAGAAATAAAAGGTGCAAAGAACTCAGAGCGTCAGGGACGACTTATTGACGTTGACTCAATAGGGTCAATGGAGCAGAAAAAAAGAAAGGGGTACTTTTAGGATCTATAAAACGAACAAATTTTTTCGGTCAGAAGAAAATTAGACAAGTTAAAAAAGTGGACAAATTTTGGAATATCCCTTAGATAAAAAAAAAGCGCTTCTTCGGATTTTGATTTGTGGAAGTGTTGATCATGGTAAGAGCTCCCTAATTGGTCGGCTCTTGTATGATTCCGACGTCGTCTATGAGGATCAAATCGATGCCATAAAGAGTGAAACCTCGGAATTTAGAAACGAAAATACAGCAGACCTGTCTCTCTTGGTTGATGGATTACAGTCAGAGAAAGAGTTAGGGATTACTATTGATGTGGCGTATCGATATTTTTCTACAATTAGGAGAAAGTTTATCTTAATTGATACGCCCGGGCACGAGCAGTACACCCGTAATATGGTAACGGGAGCGTCAAACAGCGATTTGGCGGTAATTTTGATAGATGCAAGATGCGGCTTACAACCACAAACCCGCAGGCACAGTTTCATTGCCTCTTTGTTGGGAATCAAAAAATTTATACTAGCAATAAATAAGATGGACTTGGTGGGTTTTGATAGAGAAAGTTTTGAAAAAATTTGCCTCGACTGCAAAACGTTCTTTAATGGATTGGGTGATATTGAGGTTTCTTGCATTCCAGTGTCTGCCCTGGACGGCGACAACGTCGTTACTTTAAGCTCAAAAACGCCCTGGTTTCATGCCGGGACACTTATCTCAATGCTAGAAGAGGCGCAAATTTTTAGTAAGAGTAACACCTCTCAGTTTCGATTACCGATCCAATATGTTAATCACATAAGTTCAAATCTTCGTGGTTTTTGTGGAACGGTCGCGTCAGGTGTTGTTCGAAAAGGTGATGTCGTAAGAATTCTCCCGAGTCAAAAAAGAGGAACTGTGAAAGCAATTGTTACCTATGAAGGAGAGCTGGATTGTGCAACCGATGGCATGGCGGTCACTTTAATATTTGACTCAGAGATTGAAGCGAGCAGGGGTGATATTTTTGTTCACGAAGGCCAAGGGATGATGGAGGGAAGAAGAATAGATTGTACCTTAGTTTGGATGATTGATAACCCGCTCGTGGCGAATGTAACCTATGATGTTAAAATTGGCACAAGGATTTGTTCCGGAAAAGTGTCGACTTTTCACAGTAAAATAGAGTTAGAAAATCTTACTGAACAACCGACGAATGAGTTGAGTTTAAATGAAATAGGGAAGGTGAGTATTGATTTAGAAGATCTGCTCGTCTTCGACCTTTACGAAGAAAGCCAGGCTCTTGGTGGGTTTATTTTCATTGACAGAGAAACAAATGAAACTGCTGCTGCAGGCATGATTACCGGCTTAGGAAAATTTTGAAACTTTTTAGATTTTCCTTGATTTTTAAAAGGACTGTTGGATTTCGCCGCTCGTTAAAATGGGTGACGCATCAATATTTTTCGCGTCCATCATAGTGGCGATGCGCTCTACTGAACTAATAAGCATTTGCCGTTCCCATGACTCCAGCTTTCTGTACTCGATTAAAAACTCGGCTTGAAGAGTTTCGGGAGCATCGGCTAGTCGCGTTCTCCCCATCTTAGTTAAGGTTAGGCATACCGATCGCTTGTCGTCTTCAGCCTTGACGCGTTGCAAAAGTCCTTTCTTCTCCATCCTTATGACTAAGTTAGTGACGGTCCCTTGCGAGAGAAGGATTTCTCGAGCGACGCTCGATGGTGTTGCTTTATCGAGCTTGTCGATTGCTGTGATGACGAGTAGTTGGGACGTGGTTAACCCCGATTCCTTCAATAATCTTTTAGAGTGCAAGTCGATTGCGCGGGTGATCTTCCGCAAAGCAATCAGCAGGTTGTCATAGTCGTTCATTTTTGAGTTCACGCGCGCGTCCTTCCAAAGTTCGATGGCATCTTACTAGATAAAGCGTTGCGATTAAATCTGGAATCACCACAATTTATTAAGAAGACAACCCATGTAATCTTAATAAGTGAAAGTAACTTATGTTTCCCTTTGAATGATAGCTCAAGTTGTTAAAAGTACCAAAATCGGTATAAATTATTGATATATATAAATTAAAATATATTAAGTTCGAATAAAAAGCCTTTTTAGCTATAAGCTGGATCTAAAAACTGCTTTCACTTCATAATAAAATAGGGTGAAAAATACTTTCAACTCTATATACTGTCCAAACGGTAGCCAGATTTAAAAAACTAAATAGACGTCACGGGGAGAGTTATGTTTTCTAAGAAGCCATTGGTGGCAGCGATTGCAATTGGCAGTGTTGCCTCTATGCCAGCCGTTGCTCAAATCGAAGAAATTTTTGTAACGGCAACAAAGCGTAGACAGAGTATGCAAGATATCCCGGTTGCCGTGTCAGCTATGGAAGAAGAGACACTCAACCAGCTTGGGATCTCAAATTTCGAGGATTACCTGTTGCAATTGCCGAACGTAACAGCAGGGGGCAGTGGTCCCGGACAAAATACGATATACATTCGAGGCGTTGCCTCAACCACACCAGGATTAACAACGGCCGGGGTTGCTGGACTGGCGCCGAATGTGGCGCTCTATTTAGATGAGCAGCCGATGGCTCAGCCGGGACGAAATTTAGACGTCTATGCAGCAGACTTATCAAGAATTGAGGTTCTATCGGGACCACAAGGTACGCTTTTTGGTGCTAGCTCACAGGCAGGGACCGTTAGGCTGATTACCAACAAGCCTGACCTCTCATCGACGGACGCCAACGTTAAGTTTGGAACCTCTTTTACTAAGAATGGCGAAATGAGCAACAACGTTGAAGCTGTTGTCAACCTCCCTCTCACAGACAATTTCGCTGTACGGGGTGTCGTTTATGTCGATAATCAAGGAGGATACATCGATAACGTTGCAGGCCGGCTTAACGCGAGTGAAAGTGCCCGATTCCGACCAGAGGGAAGCGTGCGTGCCAACGGGTTGCCAGTCAGTTTAGGACGAGCGGGATTCCAGTCAAAATCAGACTTAACCGGCGTTACGTTTGTTGATGCGGATAATGGGGCGAGAGTTGAAGAGGATTTTAATGACGTCACATACTCAGGTTTTCGTTTAACCGGGCTTTGGGAAATCAACTCAGATTGGAGCTTGACGGTAGCTCATTCTCAGCAAGACCTCGAAACCGATGGCGTATTTTTCTCAGATCCGTCGTTATCCGATTACGAGATTCAGCGTTATCAGGATGACAGCTTAGAGGATTCATTTACCAATACCAATTGGACTTTAGAAGGCAGAGTTGGCGCGCTCGAAGCGATTTACACTGGAGCTTATACTGACCGTGAAGCAGATCAAGTGGTCGATTATTCCGACTACCTGTTCGTCGGACAATATTTACCTTATTACGTCTGTGATGCGAGCGTGTCGTATCCCGGAAGCGCCGATCCGTCTGGTACCTGTCAGTCGCCAGCTTTGTACGTCAATAGTTTAACCGAGTCCGAACTAAATACGCATGAGCTGCGGTTCACAACAGATGCTGACCGTTCAATTCGCGCTACGTTCGGCGGTTTTTATAGCAATTTAGAGCTACGCGAGTTTAATAACTTTACTTATCCCGGTTCAACGCAGGCTATAGCATTTAATGGGACGAGAGGATTCGGACCGAATTTTTCGGCACAAGGTGCAAACATAAAAGATCAGGGTCAGTGGCCGAGCGGTGTTATTTTCCGAAATGATGTTCTCCGGACTGATACACAAAAAGGAGTGTTTGGCGAAGTTACCTTTGATTTGAACGATCAATTCGCAATTGTTGCTGGAGCGCGTTGGTATGATATCGAAGTCGATCTGCAAGGAAGTGCTGCCGGGTCGTTCGGAAATTTTGGCGCAACCGAAGATAACAATGCCGGTAACAATTTAGACACTCTTTTTAGCTCTCCTAATCCAGATACAGCCTCGACTGACGGTTCAATCACAAAGCTGAGTTTGAACTGGACGCCGACCGCGGACTCGTTAGTCTATGCGACTTTTTCTGAGGGTTTCAGGCCAGGACTCTTAAATCGCCCGGGCGGTAAGACGAATCCTGCTGGGACATTTACGGTTCCATTTAGCGTAGACACAGATGAGCTGACAAATTATGAACTCGGTTGGAAGCTCGATTTACTAGATTCAACTTTGCGGTTTAATGCTGCGATTTTCTCCTCTGATATAGAAAACTTACAGACTACGATTTTCGATCCTAGTATCACAAATCTATTTTTCTCAGACAATGCGGCAGACGCAGAGGTAAATGGTTTTGAAGGTGATGTTACTTGGGTTCCTCAGAGTATCGACGGGCTGACGCTTTCCGGCGCTTTTTCCTTCATCGATTCTGAGATTACGCGAGTAATAACCCCAACGAACGATGTTATTTTGGGAGACTCTCTAGCTTTTGCTCCCGAATTTCAATTCAGTCTTCGGGCGCGTTATGAGTGGGATATTGGTTCTGGAAGAGTTGCTCATTTCATGCCACACCTTTCGTACTCCGACGAGGCCTACAGTGATATAATCACGATTAATCGAGACCGAATTGACGACTGGATGATGTTAGGCTTTACCGCTGGCGTGCGACAAGATCAGTGGTCAGCAGAGTTCTTCGCCGATAATATTACCAACGAGCTCGCGGAAGTATCGCGTTCGTTTGCTTACGATAGGCAAAGGGTAACATACGCGAGGCCTCTCACAGCTGGAGTACGGATGACATACGATTTTTAATGCGCCGAAATTCGCGAAAGTTCGCAGGCACCTTCTGGTGCCTGTTGCATTTTAGAGTGTTGAGTTTCTAGGAGTCATCGTGGACGATATTGCGCAGACTTTGGCTGAAGCTAAGGATAGAATTGTCGCAAAAGAATTTGAAGCGGCTCTGCATTTACTTAATGACTTACCCGCAAAGGTAGAACAGAGTTCCGAGATCCTCTACCTGCAAGCAGTATGCAACCGCTACCTCAATCAGCTCGATAACGCCTTAAATTGTTTAGAACAGCTGAAGAGTTTATCGCCGGATCATGGTCGTGCGCATCAGGAAGAAGGTCACACTTTTCGCGCAAGGGGTAATCTTGACTACGCATTGCGCGCATACGAGCGTGCGAACTTTTATAATCCAGCTTTGGAGTCGAGTTTCCGTTCAAGAATCGATATCCTTAGAAAAACCAACCAGACTCACAGAATTGAACAAGTTCAAAATCAACTTGACCGCTTGTTGAAGCTGCCAAAACCTCTAGTAGCTGTTACTGATCTGATATCGCAGGGCAAATTACTCAAAGCAGAAAACCTATGTCGTCATTTTATGACTCAGGCACCGGATCACGTTGAGGGAATGCGGCTTTTAGCGGAGATCGGTATACGTCTTGGTGTATTGGATGACGCCGAGTACTTGCTAGAGACAGCGGTAGCTCTAGAGCCGAAAAATATTCAAGCGAGAATAGATTATATTGGTGCTTTGAGAAAAAGGCAGAACTATGAAAAAGCGTTAGCTCAATCAAGAGAGCTATTAAAAGGAGCGCCGAAAAACCAACAGTTTAGATCTATTTTTGCAATTGAATGTATGCAGACAGGAGATTTTGATACGGCCATTGAAGTATTTGATGAGATTCTCAATGATTTGCCAGCTGATCCAATAACACATACCGCGAAGGGACATGCTCTTAAAACTAAAGGTCTTTTTGATGATGCTGTTCTCTCTTATAAAATGGCGATTAAATCAAATCGTGGTCATGGGGAGGCTTATTATGCTCTTGCAAATTTGAAAACCTATCGCTTTGGTCAAACTGAAATGAATCTAATGGCGGAGCTTATCCAAGATCCTAACCTATCTTTTATGGACAGGGTGTATATGAGTTTTTCTCTTGGTAAAGCTTATGAAGATGGTAAAGATTTTTTTCAGTCCTTTAAGTTTTATGAGAAGGGTAATAAGCTCAAGAAGACTCAAAGCCGTTATAGTGCGGAAAAAATGACTGAGGAATTTAGGCTGCAAAAAACTGTTTGTGACCAGACTTTTTTTTCAGCCAAGAATGGGGTGGGCCATATTTCCAGCGCCCCAATTTTTATCGTAGGGCTTCCTCGCGCCGGTTCTACTTTGCTTGAACAAATACTGTCAAGCCACAGCCAAGTCGACGGAACCCTAGAGCTACCCAATATTCTGTCCTTATCTCAACAGTTACGTCGAAGATCCATTAATAACGAGACTCCTGGGTATCCAAGTATTTTAAATAAACTAGAGAGCCAAGAGTTTTGTCGGTTTGGGGAAAAGTTTATTGAAGACACTTTGATTCACAGACAAGGTTCGCCATACTTTATTGATAAAATGCCAAATAATTTTAGGCATATCGGCCTTATTAAACTAATTCTTCCGAACGCAAAGATTATCGATGCACGACGTAACGCAATGGACTGCTGTTTTAGTGGTTTCAAGCAGCTTTTCGCCGAAGGCCAAGAGTTTTCTTATGATCTTTCTGACATTGGTCAATACTACAAAGATTACGTTGAACTGATGGCACACTGGAATAAAGTTCTCCCTAATTTCGTCTTGCAAGTTAATAATGAAGATGTAATCGAGGATCTTGAGGGAGAGGTCAGACGGATGTTAGGTTTTTGCGGGCTTGAGTTTGAAGAAGAATGTTTGTATTTCTATAAGAATAAGCGAAATATAAGAACCCCAAGTGCAGAGCAGGTTCGGCAACCGGTTTCAAAGTCCGGTGTTGCCCGATGGAAACCGTATGAAGGGTTTTTGTTACCATTGAAAAGTTCTTTGGGTCTTTAAGTTGAATGAAAGTTTTGGAGCAGTCGCATGAAAGATGTTAAAAAACCAATCTCATTCTCTTTTATAAAAAGACACATGAGCTCTATAAACCCACCTGTTTTTTTTATTTCTGCTTTTTTGATTGTTTGTTTCAGTTTTTACGGGGGAGTATTTAACGACCATGCTGCGAAAACTTTTGCAGCAGCTGAAACATGGTTGGTAACGAACATGGGATGGTTTTATATGGTCGTTGTCGCTTTATTCTTTGTCTTTATTGTCTATCTGGCTTTTAGTCGGTATGGAAACTTAAAGTTAGGTCCCGATAACTCTAACCCGGATTATTCCTACTTAAGTTGGATTGCGATGCTTTTTAGTGCAGGCGTCGGAATTGGATTGATGTTTTTCGGAGTTGCAGAGCCGATAACGCATTTTATCTCTCCTCCTATCGGGGAGGGGGGCACGGTTGAAGCGGCGCAAAATGCGATGCTGATTACATACTTTCACTGGGGCTTGCAAGCTTGGGCTGTTTACATAGTAGTTGGTCTTGCCTTGGCTTACTTTGCTTTTCGTAAAGGATTGCCTTTAACAATTCGTTCTACCCTCTATCCTCTTATTGGTAATCGAATAAATGGATGGATAGGCCACTCTGTTGATATTTTTGCTGTTTTGGGGACTATGTTCGGCGTTGCAACGTCGCTTGGCATCGGAGTAATGCAGGTGAATGCAGGGCTAAATTATCTCTTTGATATCAATATTTCAGCGTCTGTTCAGGTGGTGCTCATTTCAGGGATTACGCTTCTTGCGACTATTTCCGTCGTCGCTGGCCTTGATGCTGGCATTCGACGGCTCAGTGAACTTAATCTTTCCTTGGCACTAGTAATGCTCTTATTTGTTCTTTTAGCGGGTCCAACAGCGCTCCTGCTTAATGGGTTTCTACAGAATCTTGGTAATTATTTTAGCAATGTTGTTTCAATGACTTTCAACGCCTATGCTTATCAACCAGTGGTCGAGTGGATGAGTTCTTGGACTCTGTTTTATTGGGCTTGGTGGATTTCTTGGTCGCCTTTTGTGGGGATGTTTATTGCACGAATTTCCCGGGGTCGAACGATAAGGGAATTCATTATTGGTGTTCTCTTGGTTCCGGCAGGTATTACTTTTTTGTGGTTGAGTGTTTTTGGGAATTCCGCACTATTTATCGAGCTTGGCGAGGGAGCTGGGAGTATTTCGCAGGCCACTTTGGAAAGCATGCCTACAGCACTTTTCATAATGCTTGAGCAGCTGCCAATGACGAAAATAATCTCGGTAATTGCGATCCTCCTTATTGTTACTTTCTTTGTCACTTCATCAGATTCCGGTTCGTTGGTTATTGATATTATTACTTCTGGAGGAAACAAGGAGCCGCCGGTTTGGCAAAGAGTTTTTTGGGCAGTATCAGAGGGTGTTGTTGCGTCTATACTTTTAGCGGCTGGTGGATTATCGGCTTTGCAAACGGCGGCAATCTGCAGTGCTTTACCCTTTGCATTCGTCATGTTATTTATTTGCTTCGGTCTGCTCAAAGGGCTGCAAATGGAAGAAATTGACCTACCCACTTCCTAGGTCCTCGACGCATTATTGAGAGAAAATCTTTATGAGGTTTTGTGTTTTACTGACGGGCTTATCCGGAAGCGGAAAAACAACGTTAGCTGAAAATATAGTTTATGAGTTCGGTGGCACTCACTTTAATGCGGACACTATAAGAGCTGAACACAACGACTGGGATTTTTCGGTTGAAGGTAGAGATCGACAGGTTAAGAGGATGTTTGAGCTAAAGGAGAGGACTGAAGGTCTGGTAATATTAGATTTTATCTGCCCTAAGGAATCATCACGAAAATTAATCAATGCAGATCTCACAATTTTCTTGGATACGGTAACAAGTTCAAAACATCATGATACCGATAGAATTTATGAAAAACCCCTCAGTCCTGATATCTGTGTCAAAGAGTGGTCTGAGACCGACATAGCTTTATCGGCGGTTAAAAGAAAAATAGAGGGTGTAAGGAGGCTGAATTACGACGCAACGTTATAGCTATGGAGTAAATATTAATCAGAGCATCAGCTTAACATGAATCGTAAAGCCATAACGATTAGCATAATCACCATAAGTGGTGTCATAAATCGAGTAATTTTGTGGAGCTCTTCAGGCGTCTTTTCGGTGCCGTATTTTTCAAGTATCGGGACTAATATAAACAGACTTGCGAAAACGATACCGATTATACCTATTAGTACATTCATCTGGTCCACCGTAGTAATTGTTTGGCCGAATAGAACGCTCGTAAATTATTATAAGATGTAAAAAAAATGTTGCAATATTCTTGTTTCTAAGAGTATGTTGTCGGTTTACCGCTGTCCCTAAAACAATTCAAAGTGTGTTGGTTCATGAAAGTAATCGATGTATTTTTACTAATCTCATATAAATTAAGAAACAGCTTCTTTGCTTTGTGAGTGGCGTGAGTGTAGATGTGAAATTTTGCAAATATATTTTTAGAACAACTATCTTTGTTCTGGCTTTTCTTCTTCACACCAACAGTTTCGCCCAGGAAAGAATCACGCTCGAGGATGGGTCTGTTTTAAATGTTTTTATTGTAAAGTCACTGGCAACAGAAGTCGGTCCCAAACCTCTTATTATTTTAATGGGTGGGGGACCGGGCAACATCTCTATCTCTCGCGACACCTCCAGATGGCTTGGTTCTGAATTTGCTGACCGAGGATGGTTCGTAGCGGTGCCGGTGTCACCGAATAACAGGGCGTTTCGGGGCGCCGAAAATAATCAAAAAATCGTTTATTTAATTGACGAGCTAAAAAAAAGGGATGATGTAAGGTCAGATAAAGTTCTTTTAGCGGGCATTTCAAATGGTGGGATTTCTGCTTTTGAAATTGCGCGAAGAGGGCCAGAAGATTTTTTGGGTGTTGTTGCTGTTCCCGCACTGACTACTTCTGCATTTGACAACAGGACTTTGCGGGATTTTCCAATTTATCTCCGCATAGGTGGCAACGACGAGTTAGGATGGGCTGAAAGATTTGAAGAGGTTGTTGGGGCGCTGCGAGAGGCGGGCGTAGTTCTGGACGCCGCAATCATTGATAGTGCTCCTCATATGTTTAGAATGCATTGGCCTTCCTTGGATGCTTGGCTGCAGCGATATGCAAATCTATAGAGGAGCTAAGTGGAATCAGAGGCTTGCTAAATGCCGATCTGAACTCTTAGGAAAAAAAATTCAGGATTTTTTGTCCGGCTTGTTCTATCTTGGGGATTCCAGAGATGAAAAGGGTCTTTAGGAATTTTATTGGGATAATTACCATAGTTGATGTTCTTTGCATTCTTTCTGTGGGCGTTGTTATTCTTGCTCTGATAAGTATGCCTCGCGCCCTTCCAAACAAAAAAATCAAATTAAAATTTACCGCTGTGACAAATGAATTTGGCAATTTTATAGTCTGGTTTCTTAAAAAAAATCTTGATTTCATTCATCGCCCGAAGTGGGAAGTAGATTTTCCCGCACGAATCTCAGAAAAAAAATGGTACGTAGGAATGAGTAACCACCTTTCCTGGGCTGATATTTTTCTTCTTTTGTTCACTACTAATTATAAATTCCCTCTCCTAAAATTCTTTATGAAAAAAGAGTTGAAATGGATTCCAATTATTTACTTTGTTCACAAAACTATTGATATGCCATTTTTAAATAGATTTAGGGCGGATGAAATACGTCGCAATCCTGAGCTTCAAAGAAGAGAAATGGAAAATACGCGTTTAGCGGCGGAAAAATTCATGAAATATCCGACGGTAGCATTTTGTTTTGCTGAGGGGACAAGGTTTACGGATGAAAAAAGAGCGAAACAGAAATCTCCATATAAAAATTTATTGAAGCCGAAGGTTGGAGCTTTAATGACTTCGCTCTCATGCATGCCGAAAGTCAATGAGCTGATTGACTTCACCATAATTTACGAAACGGAGAAAAGGTCCGCATGGAATTTTGCATGTGGTGAGATGAAAGGGGCTAAAGTCATTGCTCGATCTTTTGTAATTCCAGAAGAGTTACGTAACATTTCGGGACAAAATACTCCGGAAAATAGGGCTAAGTTTAAACAGTTCATTGAGAATATTTGGTTAGAAAAACAGGAGTTAATAAGTCAGAGATGCTTTTAGATCCATTGTTAATAGCTGCACAAATAATTGTCTTGAGACATGGAGAGCGGTTATGAAAAGGCTGATTTTCGTCTTTATTTTTGTGATTGGAGGATGCGTCGCTGGGGAGGGGCAGCGCGGGGATTTATGCATGCCAGCTGCCCAAGGGCCCGCATTAATCCAAAACTGGGGCGACTTGATTAAAGTTGCACGTTTAGAAAACATTCATGCCCCTAGCGCCTGTACCAATAACTAATTTTTACATAGTCACTCAACGCAATTAAAAATCATGAGTAGTCGATGAATAGCTTCATTCGGCTCGATTTTTGAGTTAATCTCATTAAAAGAATAATAAATCCACTGGAGAAATTGCATGACTCAACGTAGGGAGTTTTTAAAGTTTTTGGCAGCTAGTCCGTTACTCACTGATTTTTCTGTTTTTGCTCAGGAGGTTGAAGAGTCGTTAGGGTCAAAATTAACCGATCCCAGAGAAGTAATTAATGTGTTCGAGATGCAAGCGCTGGCCCGGGAGAAGATCCCGCCCGCTCATTACGGGTACCTTGCGACGGGCGTGGACAGTGACGGGACCATCAAAGCCAATCGTGATGGTTTTTCAAGATTTCAAATAAAACCGAGGAGACTGGTCGATGTCAGTCAGGTAGATACGAATGTAAGTGTCTTGGGGACAGAGGTGAAATCGCCTATTTTTCTTTGTCCGGTCGGAAGTCAGGGGGCTTACCACGCTGATGCAGAATTGGGCACTGCGAGGGCGGCAAGAGCCAAGGGTCATCATATGATCCTGTCGACTGTTTCATCGACAGCGATAGAGGCTGTGGCAGAGGCTAGAGACGCTCCGATTTGGTTCCAGCTATATGCAACCCCCGGATGGGAGATGACGGTAGCGATGGTAAAAAGAGCTGAGGCAGCGGGGTGCTCGGCAGTTTGCTTGACCATCGACCTGCCAGGTGGGAGAAATGTAGAAACACAAGCTCTGTTTGCGCGAGAAGATGAGCGGGACTGTAGTGTTTGTCATAACAGTCAGAGGAAGCCAAAACCAATGCGTCAAACTAGCGTGCCGTCGGGTCAGAATACTGCATGGGACTGGCGGGCCTGGGATGTAATTGAAAGACTGAAGTCGATTACCAATATGAAGGTGATTCTTAAAGGTATCGAGGCTGAAGAGGATGCTGCGCTCGCTGTAAAGCATGGAGCAGATGCAATAGTTCTGTCGAATCATGGTGGGCGTGCTGTAGATAGTGAGCGAGGCACAATCGAATGTCTTCCTGACGTTTCTCGAGCGGTAAATGGTCGAATACCGATTGTGATCGATGGGGGTTTTAGGCGAGGCACTGATATCTACAAAGCCTTAGCGATGGGAGCTACAGCCGTTGGAATAGGGCGACCCTATTGTTTCGGACTCGGTGCGTTTGGGCAGCAAGGCGTCGAAAGAGTGTTGGATCTGTTAAATCGAGAGCTTGAAATCACTATGGTAGGAAGTGGTACTCCAACCCTGGCTTCGATAACCCCGAATCACATTATTGATACGGGTAGTCGGCAGATGACCTAGAAATTAAGAATTTGGGTTAAAATTATTGTTGAGTTGAAGATAGAAATAACTCTATAGGTTTTGGCTCTTAAGGTCTTTAAGATGACCATAAAAAGGTAAGAACTATGAGCGTTTCTCCTACGGAGCTTGCCGAATTTGAGGTGCAGGCTGATCGATGGTTTGCTGAGAACAAACCTGAAAAGCCCGGATTTATTCTTCCGGAAACTTTTATGGAGGTAGGGACAGATGAGCAATTCAAGTTCTTGCGTGCATGGCAAAATAAGGTGTATGAGAATGGATATGTAGGTCTGTCATGGCCAAAAGAATTCGGTGGGGGCGGCTTGCCCCAGGTCTATCAGGACATAGCTACAAAAGCTATGGCAACGCATCGAGTGCCCTTTCTTTTAAACACAATTGGGTTGAACTGGGCTGGACCCTTGATTCTCTCAATGAGTTCTTCTGAGGACAAAAAGAAATACATCCCTAGTATATTGAGCGCCGAAGAAATTTGGTGTCAAGGTTTCTCTGAACCTGATCATGGATCAGATCTCGGCAACGCGCAGTGCAAAGGCAGGAAGGACGGTGACGACTATGTCATTAACGGTTCGAAAATTTGGACCAGTCTAGGAATGTATGCAAAGCATATGATCCTGCTTGTGCGAACATCAACTGAAGCGGAAAGCAAATATTCTGGGTTGAGCTTTTTTCTCGCGCCGATGAAGACAGATGGGATCGAAGTGCAACCGATCAGAAAGTTGACTGGAGAGTACGGATTTTGCCAGACTTTTTTTAACGATGCTCGGATTCCGGCTTCCTGCATGATGGGCAAGGAGGGAGACGGTTGGCGGGTAGCAATGGCAACGCTTATGTTTGAGCGAAGCGCCGAGGGAGGCCAAGCCGGCGGTCTGTCTATGATGGATTTGAGTATTGATGATGTCATAGAACTTGCAAAAAGAGCGATGCGCAATGGGAAACCCGCTATTGAAGATCCGTTTATCAGAACCGAATTAGTCAAATTGATTGTTGAGGCCAAGGGGAACGTATATATGGCTGATAAAGCAGAAATACCTGCCTTAGAGGGCGAGTGGCCCGGTGCTGTAACAATGTCCATTAAATTAAGAGCAACAGAGTTCAAGAGGCGGATGTGTCAGTTTGCGATATCATTGCAAGGTGCTAATGCGTCTCGGTATATTGATGATAGAGCAGTGGACGAAGGCATGTGGCAACGATCTTATCTGAATGCTTTTTCTGGAACGATCGGTGGTGGAACTACCCAAATTCAGCATAACATTATTGGAGAACGTATTCTCGGGCTACCAAAAGATTAATATCGATTGTTTAACGCTTCTTAAATAGGCAAAGAAATGACTGCAATAGAATTTTCAGATGAACAATCGATGATCTTGGAAACCGCCGTAAATTTTTTCCGCGAAAAATTCCCAGTCAACGAAATTCATGAACGTAACGAAAACTTAGATGGATCCACCGATTTATTTTGGGCCGGAGCTAAGGAGCTCGGGTGGACGGGAATCGTCATTCCAGAAAATTACGGTGGTCTTTCTCTTTCCTTGTCAGAGGTTGTTCCGATTGTTGAGATGATGGGGCGTCATCTAATAGGTTCCCCTTTTATTCCAACGACGCTTGCGGTAACGGCGATTGTTTCTGCAGGTAGTGAAGAACAGAAGGCACGTTGGTTGCCTTCAGTAGCGGAAGGGGGCATCGCTTCGGTCGGGTTGACGGAGGAGGATGGAAGCTGGAACTTGTCAGATGTGAAAACCAATGGTGAAGTTCGCGATGGCGAACTCATTTTGAAGGGAAAGAAATGTTTTGTTTTGGATGCAAAGCGAGCTGATTTCATCGTGGTTTCGGCAATAATTGATCATGTTGTAAGCTTGATTATTGTAACGAGAGAACAGCTAAATAAATGCATCATTAGAAGCGAAGTCGTAATTGACGAAACGCGCCAGAGTTTTTCTATTGAGTTTAATGACCTAAAAATACCCCTCACTCAAATTCTAGACAAGCCTGATTTAAATGATTTAGAAAATGCAGCGTTATTACTTATAAGCGCGGAGATTTCAGGCGGACTATCTGGAGTGCTTCGCGTTATTTTAAGTTATCTAACAACTCGTAAGCAGTTCGGTAAGTATATCGGTAGTTATCAGTCTTTAAAGCACCCTGCGGTGCAAATTTTGCTCTCGTTAGAAGCAACCCGATCCCACCTTTATCATGCGGCGGCCTGTTTGTCGGGTGGCGATAAAATCAAGACCGAGGTAGCTGCGCGCAGTGCTAAAGCTTATGGTAGTGACGCGTTTGCCTTTGCCGGAGATAGAGCGATTCAGTTTCATGGCGGATTTGGTTTTACTTATGAGTGTGACGCTCAGCTGTTTTTACGCCGTGCTTTATGGTGTCAATACCAGTTTGGTGATGCGGCATATCATCACTCGTATTTAGCGCCATTATTGTTAGATTAAATTCAAGAGAGTGTTCTGTATAGGGAGCGACTTTGATGCTAAATAACCTTGGTTTAATGCTGAGCAAACGAGCGCATTTGTCGCCCGATACGGAAGCTTTTGTTGATAGTAAAACGGGATATCGCCAGAGTTTCTTTCAGCTTGATTGTCGCTCAAACCAGATGGCGAACGCGTTTCTTACTGCCGGTATAGAAAAAGGGGAACGTGTTGGTTTGCTGTTGATGAACTCAATCGAGTTTATTGAATCCTATTATGCTTTAGCAAAAATTGGCGCTGTTATTGTGCCTTTAAATTGGCGGTTAGTTGCTGATGAATTAGAGTTCATCTTAAAGGATAGTGGTACAAAACGATTGATTTTTGATTCAGAGTTTCTTGAGGTAGTGACCGAGCTTCAGAGACGAGGAGAAAAGACTGAAGTAAAGCAATGGCTTCATGTAGGTGCTCCTAATACTGAGCCGGCCTTTGCGGAGGGCTATGTTGATTTTCGTGATGCGCAATCTATAGAGCAGCCAACAATATCAGCCGCAGATAAAGATATGCTTTACATTATGTATACCTCGGGTACTACAGGCTTGCCAAAAGGAGTTGTTCATACTCACTATACTTCAATTTGGGGAATCCTTACGATCGCTGCAACAGCTCAGTACTTTCCACCAGAACGTTATCTCGCGTGTCTGCCAATGTTTCATGTCGGAGCACTCACACCGCTTGCGGTCAATATATACAACGGAACGACATCTGTGGTGATGCGAAGTTTTGATCCAGTCAGTGCGTGGGAGGTTATAGAGCGTGAAAAGATTACCAGTGCCTTGTGCGTACCTGCGATGCTGAATTTCATGCTGCAAGTAGATAACTTTAATCGCTATGATCGGTCTTCTTTGCGCTGGGTTATGGTCGGTGCTGCGCCTGTGCCGATATCACTTGTTAAAAGATACAATGAGCTAGGAGTTGAACTGCTTCAGGTTTATGGTTTGACGGAGACTTGTGGGCCCGCGTGTTTGATGGATTCAAAAAATGCGATAGAGAAACCCGGATCCACTGGGCAGGCTTTCTTTCACACAGAAGTTAAGATCATTAATAAGGATGGTGAAATTTGTGGGCCAGGCGAGGCGGGAGAAGTATTGGTGAGGGGTGAGCATAATATGGTTGAGTATTGGAACCGCCCAGACGCCACTCGCGAAACGCTTGTAGATGGTTGGTTGCATACTGGCGATATAGGCACAATTGACGAGAGCGGTTTTGTCTCGATTCAAGATAGAATCAAAGATATGATTATTTCGGGTGGAGAAAATGTCTATCCCGCGGAAATTGAAGATGTACTTAGTTCTCATCCTTATATTGTTGAGGCTGCCGTTATCGGTCAGAATAGCGCTCAGTGGGGCGAGTCGCCAGTAGCAATTGTCGTAAAAAACAACGAAGACCTTACCGAGGATATGATTCTTGAATACTGCACGGGCAAGCTTGCAAAATTTAAGCAGCCCGTCGGTGTCAGATTTATTGAACAAATACCACGTAATCCGAGTGGAAAAATTCTAAAAAGAGTTTTGAGGGAGAGTTTCCCTTCTGCGCTGCCGAAATAAAGTAATTCATGGAGCCTTATGTTTACAGTTAAGCCAATCGCAGGCCCGATAGGTGCCGAGCTACACGGCGTAGATCTTAGACAGGACCTGTCCAACGAGATTTTGCAGGAAATTCGCTGTCTCTTAGTGGAGCACCAAGTTATTTTTTTTCGAAATCAGGACATTATGCCTGAGCAGCACAAGATTCTGGCCCAAGCTTTCGGTCCCCTGCAGACTCATCCGGCGTATGATACGGTCGATAATTTTCCCGAAATAACTATTTTAGAGAGCACGCCAGAGAAGCCTAGTAAAATAGAGGCCTGGCACGCCGACATGACATTTCGAGCTCATCCTCCGTTGGGCGCAGTTTTAAGGTCAAAGATTTGTCCCCCGAGGGGCGGAGATACGCTTTGGTCTAGCATGACTGCGGCGTTTGATGCGCTGTCACCGGATATGCAAAATTTTCTCTGCGGATTATCAGCCGAGCATGATTTTAGCCACGGTTTTAAAGAAAGTCTGGCTGAGCCAGGTGGGAGAGAGCGCCTAAGAGAAGCTGTCGCGGAGAATCCTCCTGTGCTTCATCCTGTTATTCGAGTTCATCCGGAGAGTGGTAAGAAGGTGATTTTCGTGAATTCATTGTTCACGACTCGTATCGTTGGTCTTCAAAAAAAGGAGAGTGACGCCTTACTCAATTTTCTCTTTGAGCACATTGTCACCCCTGAGTTCAGTTGTCGGTTTCAGTGGCAACCAAATGATATTGCAATTTGGGACAACAGAAGCACTCAGCATAAACCGATTAACGATTACTTTCCGGCACATCGAAGGATGGAAAGAATAACCATTGATGGTGACTTGCCGTACTAAAATTTTTTGAATTTATCTTGCTATAAACTCTAGAATCCAGGCCGACACTAACGAATTGCTGGTTTCGATTTCCAATGAATTTATGGCGGCTGAATAAACCGGTTCTCCGAGTATCTCGCGGCGCATGTCCAGTAGGGCTCTAGCGTATTCTTTATTAAATTCAGGATGGCCCTGAAATGTAAGAATGTGGTTGCCCAATGAAGTCATGGCTATTGGGCAAGCTTCAGTACTCGCCAGTAACGTTGCTCCCTCAGCCATCTTTGAAACTTGATCTTTATGATTGGAGAGCAGATAAAATTCTTCTCCAGGTGTTTTATAAAAAGCGGCATTCTCATTGAGTTTTGTTTTGTGTGCTCCAACACACCAACCATTATCTGCAGCCAGAGTTTTTCCTCCGAGGGCCTCAGCGACTAACTGATGACCAAAACAGATGCCGACTATTTTTTTCTGTATGGTACTTAGTTTTCTTACGAAATTCTTCAATTCGATAATCCAAGGAATCTCATCGTACACGCTGAGCTTGCTTCCAGTTATCAAATAAGCGTCGCACTCGTCGATAGTCTTTGGATATTGAAAGTCCACGACGTTATATGTCTGAAGCTTAAGGTCTGGCTTAACGGTTAGTAACAGTCGAGCAAACATGCTCGGATATTCACCATATCGGAGAGAGAGCTCGGGCTTTAATTTATCGGTGTTCAGTACTCCTATTTTCACAGTGTAACGGTCTCTTCAGATGATCTTTAGATTAAATGACTTGGGCTGGCTTAACTGTAAATAACCGAGTCGAGAGAGAGTAACCCCGTGACCAGTATTTTTAACGCCCGTCCAGGCTAGGGCTGGATCAAGGTAATCACAGTGATTCATGAATACGGTTCCAGTTTCTATTTGATTACCTAGGGCCTCGGCGGCTTTTTGGTCTTGAGTCCAGATAGAGGCAGTCAGACCCAAGTCGCTGTCGTTCATTAACTTTATAGCCTCTTGGTCGTCATTCACTGACATTACTCCAACAACTGGTCCAAAGCTCTCGTCCTTCATTATGCTCATGTTGTGATCGACATCAATCAGGACTTGAGGGGCTAAATAAGGAGAATCTCCTGTATCTTTAATATATTTAGAGGGATCTATGCATGTTGAAGCTCCTTTTGTTCTGGCTTCTTTTATCTGGTTACGCACCCAGTCTGCAGCTGAATTTTTAACGACTGGGCCGAGGGTTGTATCTGTAAGCAAAGGGTCGTCAAGTCTCAACCGCTTAACCTTCTCTACAAACGCGTCAACAAATCTTGAGTGTAAAGAGTTGTGGACATAAATTCGTTCAATGCCACAACAAGATTGACCCGAATTAAAAAATGCACCGTCCACCAGCTCTGCTACACAATTGTCAAAGTTAACATCGGGTCTTACGTACGCAGGATCTTTGCCACCAAGCTCTAACCCCGTGCCGATGAAAGTTCCTGAAGCTGCGATTTCAATCTTTTTGCCAGCAGAAACGGAGCCGGTGAAACATGTAAAGTTTGTCTTCGATTCATTGATTATTTTTGTTGTGCTGTCATGGCTCAAGAATAAACATTGTAATACGCTATCAGGCAGGCCCGCTTCTTTAAACGCCAAGGCAAAATGCTCGCCGCACAACGGAGTTTGAGCGGAGGGTTTTAGGATGACGCTATTTCCAGCCATTAAAGCAGGAATTACCGAATTAACCGTTGTTAATAGCGGATAATTCCAGGGAGCTACGCAAAAAATAATTCCCAACGGATCACGGCGGATGAAGCGTGTGAACCCTGATTTTTCTGGAGGGGCCTCATCAGCGAGAGATTCTTCAGCGATCTCTATCATATGTCGAGCACGCTCTGCTAAGCCGTTTATCTCTCCTCCGCTCTTCGAGATCGGTCGCCCCATTTGCCACGTGATTTCTTGCGCAATTTGGTCTTTATTCGACTCAAAATATCCGACCGCACGCTCGCATATCGAAGCCCTTTCATTGATGCTAAACGACTGCCATTGTTTTTGCGCTGAACGTGATAAGGCAATAGACTGTTCTACTTCTCGATCAGTAGCGAGTCGGCGTTCAACGTAAATGGAGCCATCGACGGGTGATATTGTTTTAATAGAAGTATCGGTTGGGCTATGTTTCATGGTGATTGACCGGAGTAAAAAATATTGAACACCTAAAGTATATAGATTCTTTGATGAGAGGACACCCACCGTTGAAATTAGTAAGTCAATTACTTGTAATTTTTTTAGTACTTTTAAATTTCTTCTCTTCGCGCGCGGCCGGCATCGATGAAAGTATAAATTCTATGATGGAACCAATCTCTAGCGCGGTCGCGGGATTCATATTTTTCGAGGCAAATATCCTTGGGGCGCAGTTGCCGCTGATTATCTTATGGCTGGTCGGTGCCGCCTTCTTTTTTACCGTTTACCTGGGATTCTTGAACTTAACTGGCTTTAGGCATGCCTTCCACCTCTTGCGTGGGGATTATGATAACGATGATCATGAAGGTGATGTCAGCCACTTTCAGGCACTGGCAACAGCTGTCGCCGGCACTGTGGGCATTGGCAATATGGGCGGGATTGCTATCGTGATTACAGTCGGTGGCCCGGGCGCAGTTTTTTGGTTGATCATAGCCGGCTTTTTGGGTATGTCGACCAAATTTGCTGAATGTGTCGCTGCTGTTAAGTATCGAAAAATTAACCCTGATGGGAGTATCTCTGGCGGACCCATGTATTATTTAGAGCAAGGTCTAAAAGAACGAAATCTTGGTCTTCTTGGAAAGGGCATGGCCCACTTTTATGCCGTGTCGATTGTTATTGGTTGCCTTGGTATTGGCAACATGTTTCAGTCGAATCAGGCATACCAGCAGTTTGTGATAGCAACCGGAGGTGAAACCAGTTTCTTTGTTGATAAAGCTTGGTTGTTTGGCAGTATCCTCGCCCTGATAGTAGCTGCTGTGATCATTGGGGGCATAAAGAGTATAGCGAGGGTCACCAGCAAATTAGTTCCATTTATGGCGATCGCTTATGTTGTTGGTGCCTTGGTGGTTATTCTAATAAATGTTGAGCAACTGCCGAGGGCGGTCTATACAATTTTCTCTGAGGCATTTAATCCGCAGGCCGTCTCTGGGGGAGTAATCGGTGTCATTATTCTTGGTTTTCAAAGAGCCGCTTTTTCCAATGAGGCGGGCCTCGGATCGGCCGCTATAGCTCATTCGGCCGTAAAAACAAAAGAGCCAGTGACTGAGGGCTATGTCGGTCTATTAGAACCCTTTATTGATACCGTTGTTATCTCAACGCTTACCGGATTGGTGATCCTCGTAACAATTTATGAACCGGGAATGGCGGGAGGCGGTATTCAGGGCATAGAGCTTACATCGCAGGCTTTCAAGAGTACGTTAGGCTGGTCGACGATACCCCTATCTTTCATCGCAATTTTATTCACTTTTTCCACAATGTTGTCGTGGTCTTACTATGGATTAAAAGGCTGGACCTATATAACCGGTGAAAGTAAAAAAATGGCTTTAATTTTTCAACTAATATTCTGTATGTTCGGCGTGCTTGGATGCATGATTCAATTAGATGCAGTACTGGATTTTTCGGATGCGTTAATTTTTGTTATTGCTCTGCCAAACATTTTTGGACTTTATGTTTTAGCTCCTACGATTAAAAAGGAATTAAATGCCTACAAAGACCGGCTAGCAAACGGAGATTTGATAAATCTGAGGCAGCGAGAGGAGAGGTAGATCGAGACTTTTTTAACGTTAAATCGGCGTTGAGACAAAGTGTTACATTTTAGTTACGGCTAGACACGCGAGACTCATTTATAATCGGGTTCTCAGATTGGAGAGATCATGCTGATCCCTAGTTTGAGCGTGTTTAAAAAACAAGTTTATGTTCTTATGTTTTTCGCGACCTATGTTGTATTAACGCAGTATGTTAATTGGTTGTAGAGTATTCATGCTAAACCGCTATTTTATAATCGATGATTTTTATCGAGACCCTGACAGGTTAGTCGAGACTGCATTAAAGTCTCCTAAAGAGAACTCTTCTCGTGGAAAGTACGCCGGCGTGATGACGCTGGACAGTTTTTTATCCAATGAACAACGACTTTTCTTTGAAAATCTGCTGGATGAAAAACCGATTAACTCGGCCACTCAACTCAATGGCAGAATTCGTTTTTCGACCCCAGGTGATTATTACAAGCAAAATATTCATTTTGATGGTGGGAAAACTCGCTGGTCTGGCGTAGTTTACTTATCGAAAAATCACCCCGAAGTTGAGGGAACCAACTTTTGGGAGAATCGAAAAACGGGACTGGAAGAGATCCCGCGAACAGAGGAAGGTTCGATCAAACACGGGTTGAATACCAAGGAAAAGATCAAAAATCTTCTTGAAATAGAGGGTGTTGATGACTCGTATTGGAAGAAAACATTTTCAGTCCCGTATAAATACAATCGACTTGTGTTGTTTCGCCCCTGGCTTTTTCATTCTCCGGGCCAGGCTTTCGGTGATTCTATTGATTCTTCGAGAATAGTACAGACTCTGTTTCTCGCCCCTTAGTTTTGCTACCTCTCTACAACGCGCCCGCGTTTTCCGGTGCTGGTGAAACAAATGTAGAGCCCGCAGATAAGTCATGTGTGTAGCTAATTTAGCCTGAAAGTAGATCGTTTAATGCAAGATCAATAAATTGGTCGTCTTCGGGTGTGCTAAATCCCGGGCCGCCGGCTCCATGTCCGTGAATCGAATCGATAATTCTAAGTTCAGCGCGTGGCATCAGGGCGACTTCGTTCTCGCTGTCGGCGGGGACGAAGTACATGTCAGTTTTTCCAGGCATTACTATGGCTCGCGGAGTTATCGCTGATAAACTTTCGCTGAGGTTCCCATTAAATTTTTGGTTATCACTTATATCTGCGGACTGCCACGTGTTGAGCATTGTGATCAGGTCATTTGCATCATTCTTTGGTGTAAACATTCCGTGCCAGGCATCCAAAAACTCCTGAGTTGAATTAAATTGTTGGCCTAGCCACGCAAGGTGTAAATTTTTTCTGAAAAAGTCATCAGAGAAGGCCCATCCCGCATAAATTGTGGTGAACGCTTTTAATCCATTAACGGGCTGGCTCGTGTAGTCCCCATTGTTAAAATTTGGGTCGAGGGTCAATGCCGTTTTTAAGCTTTCGAGGAATAGCCAGTTGTGGGTTGAGGTTTTAGCGCTGCCGCAGATTGGGGCTATAGCCTTTACAAGGTCAGGAAACAGAGCCCCCCAATGAAAGGCTTGCTGCGCACTCATTGAAAACCCGACAACTAGCTGGACTTCGGTCACACTAAATTTTTCTGTGATTAATCTGTGTTGGGCTAAAACGTTATCGTATGGTGTAACGGCAGGAAACGAGGCGCGGTCGTAAGGGGGAGGAGTATTGCTTGGAGAAGAAGAAAAGCCATTGCCAAACATGTCTGGAACTACAATGAAGTATTTCTCTGGGTTGAGAGCTCTATCGGAACCGATTGCTGATCGAACGTCCTCATGATTTCCTGAGTACCAAGTTGGATATATGATAACGTTCGATTTTTCTGCATTGAGGGTTCCGTGGGTCTCATAAGAAATAAAGGCTTGAGGCAATATTTCGCCAGATTGCAATTTCAGGTCGCCAAGGTCATAGGTGCTAATAGTCATGGAAAATTCCTTTTCTCGTGGTGAAAGAAGTTCTGCAAACTCGTGTTAGATAACTAGTTATTGGAGCTATCAATCATGGCTGTTATTATCTAGGAATCATGAAAACTCTCTCAAATACCTTAAATGGAGAATCTTAAAATGGCAACGGTTTACTTAACATTTACTATTACCAAGACTTTCGAGGAGTGGAGGGCCGTCTTTGACGCAGATCAGGATAATTTAGCTTCATCTGGTATACAGACCTTGGCTGTTGGTTATCAACTTGACACACCTAATACCGTAAGAGTTGCTTTTTCTGCGGACTCGCAAAAAGTTGTTGAAGATTTTACTCAGCAGAACACGACTGATATTGAAAGTTCTGGGCATGTCTTGGAATCGACAATTTGGGAAACTTTTTCATCATAGGCACAAGTTATTTTATTTGTTGAGAGGATTTTATGAGGATTATAACGCTAGTTTGTTTTTGCTTAACGTCGATTATTTCTTTTTCGTCAGCAGAAGAAAGTTTGTTAATTGATTATACCTATGAGGGTGGCCACGGCGTTGACTTTGGGAAAACGACACGTGGACCGATTAAAGTTGGAGAAATCAATGACGCTCGAGACGTAGCATCCCCGGAAATCATTGTGCCAGGGGAGGATGGTTATATTTCTAATAAACCTCTCTCTGAAGTTATTCGAAGTGCTATTATTCAAGGGCTTGAGAATGGTGATGCGAAACTCGTGGAGGAGGGGCAAAATTTCACGTTAACGGGGGATATAATTTCTTCCGAGGCGCAAGTGATAAGTGGTGAGAACGGTGATTCTATTCGGCTCACAATTAGGACGAACTTAGAGCTAAGGGATGCCAATAGAACAGTGTGGAGTACAGTGATTTTTGGGAGAGGGACTGCCTTGGTTTCTGAAGGCTTTGGGGGTGCGTTAGGTAGAGCCTTGGATAGAACCGTCAACGATTTTATAGGTGATACGTATTTTCAGATAGAAGTTCTTTAACGGAGTTTGTGCTTTTATCAAGGACAAAAACAGTTTTTGCCTTCGTCTAAAAGGTAATATTTATGAGCTTTGCGGCTTACAGAAAATGATTTAATTTTTTCACAGGTCGATGGGTATTTAATAAAAAGTTTAGGAATCGAGTGAGGATAATTTCCAGAGGTATTATTGTTGGGTTAGGGTTGCTAGGCCTTGTTCCTTTTTTGGTAATATTGTTGCCTTTCTTCGGGATGGATAGGCTCCTTAGCGTTTCTATTCCGTTTTTATTCACGTGTTACAGCGCAACTATTTTGAGCTTTCTCGCAGGGGTTCTCTGGGGCAGAGTGCTGGTTGATGATGATTCGTTGCTTACCTTTTCCATTTTAATTTTTAGTAATGCAATGGCGTTATTTAGCTGGGCAGGGCTCTTGCTTTATGAGGCCTCTCGAGCGTCTTCTCTCTTGCTACTTGTGTTAGGATATTTATTTATTCTGCTGGCGGAACTGCGGTACCGTAGACGCATATTTCACAAGCTAGATTCTGGTTATTTTCGCTTACGGGTTCTCTTAACCGGCACAGTTTTAGTGCTCCATGTTTTTGCTCTTTTTCTTCAGTAAGACACAAGATTTAAAATCAGTTGTGGTGTCCTTAGATTTTTATGGCTCTGTAAGACGTTGACCTGGAGTATTTCCGGTTTAGAAATGTAGGCTTACGATTTATGCGTGACTTACTGCCTCCTGTGTAAATTGGAGAAATTTTTAAAAACGGTGTTATAGTTACTGAAGTGCTCTCTTGGAAAGCATCGCCATATCATTATTCCTTCCCCCACCAAAAAGAGTTAAACAGGATGGTATTTTTAGAACGGTTAGGGTTTGTTCTTTTCCTTGCGGGGGTTTGTTGGAGCATGCTGGATTTAGCACTTGGTAATTCCTTCACTCGAAATTATGAAGGGATGCCTTTTTGGTTGGGGTTTGCAGGAATTGTTATCTGGATCACGTTCCATGCCCTCTCTAGTAAGGGCAGAAAGAAGTAGGGTCTCGTGCTGCGACCCTATAATAGTGTGGGTTAAAATTTAAAAGTTTTTACCACCCCACTGCTTGCCCATCCTTGCGATGGTCCGATCCACCGCGATAAACCCCGTTGACCGGATGGTCATCAGCTATGCTCTCAGCATCGTAAATAGGTTGTGGAAGGGTTTCGTCTTGAGTGAAAAGGATACCTTGATACCCTCCAACACTGCTGCCGTTGACTAGCCGCAAGTCATGCCCGAGGGCTTGTAAGGGCTGGGCCATCAAGTGGTAAAGATTGTCTTCAAGCGACAGGCGGTTGGATCTTTGGCTGTGTGTAAAGCGTGCAGCGTCTGTCGTCATTTGAACGTTCATTCCGTTATCAATGAGATTTATGACATGTTGGGCGTGTGTTTCTGGTTGTACTGAGCCACCCATATTACCAAAGGCCATTAGAGGCTTATTGTCTTTTGAAATGAAGCCGGCAATAATCGAATGGAAAGGTCGTTTTCGAGGCGCAACGACGTTTGGATGTGATGGGTCAAGGGAGAAAGCAGTCCCCCTGTTATGAAGCACCATACCGTATGGCGGAATAGTGATGCCGCTGCCATACACAGAAAAAACACTGTGTACAAAAGACACCATGTTTCCCCAACGGTCGGCTGTGGCAAGGTAAATAGTGCCCCCGTCTAGCCCCCCCTTGATCGAAGGCTCTGCAGCGACATGCATATCGATGCGGTTGCAAAGTGTTTGAGCGTACGATTTCGATAGCAGGGTCTGCAAGGGTATCTCGACGAACAGAGGGTCAGCATTGTAGGCGTGTAAATCGGAGTAAGCGATTTTTTTTGCTTCAACCAAAAAGTGCCAATATTTTGGGTTTGAGGGGCCGAGATCGCTTAAATTTACCCCATGCGCCGGCGCGCAGACCTCAAGAATGTTCAGCATCTCTAGAGCGGCAAAACCTTGGCCTGGCGGTGGAAGTTGAAAAATATCGTATCCATGATAGTTCGTCTGGATTGGCGTGACCCATTCCGACTCAAATTCAGCGAGGTCACTGTGGTCCATGACGCCGCCTTCATCCTGTATTTTCTTAACTATCGCATCAGCGATCGCGCCTTTATAAAAGGCGTCACGCCCTTCTTGCTGAATCAATCGCAGTGCGTCGGCTAAACCGGGGTTACGAATTAGATCGTAGAGGGCGGGTACATTTTTGTCGTTTAAGAATACGCTGGATGAGTCAGGATCTCCGAGCAGTTTTGTTTGGACGCTAACCAAATCCCTATGGCGGCGTTCGGCTTGCCCCCAACCTTCTTCAGCAATCTTTGCGGCTCTCTCCAATGTCTCTTTAAAACCGAGGGTGCCAAATCGAGTAAGTAAGGCGTCATAACCAGAAACCGCGCCAGGCACTGTCGCAGCATTCACGCCCACTGATGGCATGCGTTCCAGATCTAGCCCATTCTTGAAGTACTCCGGCGTCCATTTAGTTGGTGCCCAGCCCGCGGAATTGAGAGCGTAAAGTTGTTTGTCCTTTGCGCTCCAAACCAGCGCGAATAAGTCGCCGGCGAGTCCTGTGTCATTTTGAGATGTTACGTCGAGCACTGCTGCAGCCGCTACGGCTGCGTCAATCGCGTTGCCGCCTCTTTGAAGGATCTCAATGCCGGCCTGTGCGGCAAGGGGATCGCTTGTGGCTACCATGCCGTGTCTGGCAAGGACCTCAGATCGGCCTTGAGCCAGCCAACCCTGCCCGCGTGATCCACTTGCAGCTGGGACCAAAGAAGCTGGATTTGTTCCGCCGCTCGTCGGAATGCCGAAAGGAGTGGACGACTGGCTAAAATTGTTGGTGGAAGCCAAAATTAAGCAACCTCCAATGAAAATTTTTATGGGAAAAGTATGCAGGGGATGTGGTTTTTTAACTCTCATGTTCAAAAGCTCCAGCGCACGGTAATTCAACATCATTTCTTTATATATGACTTTTTAATATTAAGGAACCAAACGAACTGATTTTTTGAAGGCAGCTTCCCGTAACTGAAATTTTTCGGGGATGATTAAAGGATAGAAACGGATCATTTTAGGTGCTAACTTAATTAATAAAACGTTAGGAGTTTAAGATGGTTTCAAAAGTAAGGGTTTGGGTTTTTATGCTTTTGCCGTTATTTGCAGCCGAGTTAAGTGCTGTTGAAACGACGATAGAGGTTCACATAGACGGAGAGGCTATTGCTGACGCGAGTGTCAATGTTAGGAAGGGGTGGACTACTGAATCTACGCTGAAGACTGACGAATTAGGTCGGGCAGTTTTCGACTGTAACGGCTGCACGGTTATTGCAGATCATGTTATTTCCGGTGAGTCCTTCGTCTCCCACGAGATAACGCCTAACGCAAGTTTGGCTTTGAATCGAGTAGAGCTCAGAAGGCAAGTTACTCTGAGCGGTACGGTAAGTGTCCCAAAAATGTGCAACTGCAATTTTAGTTTTAATAATTTAGATACAGGACACAGTATAGGGGATGGATCCGGTCTGTTTGCGAATTTGGAGGTGCCTTTCGAGAAAATGGTTCCAGCAGGGCGCTATCGTATCGTGATAGAGACAGTGACTTGGGATCGAGATCTTAACAGAGTAGCACCTCAAGACAGGTATCTTGCTTCCGTGGGAGTCGATGCCCGTGAAGAATCGGTTTCGGGCATAATTATTTCGGCAGTGCCCTCCCCGGGCAGTCCAAGGTTCTCGAAAACTCCACCAAACGGGCTTTTAATTAGCGGGTCACCTCCGGCGGAGCGAGGCTACTCAAAAATTTCTGGGTTACCGGGTTCGGTGGAACCGCTAGTCAGTTTAAAAGTTCAAAACCTTCAGACGGGTCAGGTTGCCGAGGGAGCTTCAGAGCCTGACGGTAGCTTTGAAGTGAGGTTAATAGCGCCGCCCGGGTCTTCGGTGTTGGTGGCGCAAGATCGTCATGCGATTGACAACTATAATGATCCAGCGAATCTGCCTGGTACTGTCATACGGATACCTATTGAGAACGAGAGGCTAGCCATCTCGACCGGGCAAAGGCTTAACGGTCGGAATCAGAACGGTATAGGAGCAAAATCGGAGGTTTATGGTGGAACTGACCCGGGCGTCGCCTGGTTATCCGGAACGCTCGAGACAAACAACTGGTCGCAGGGCGATAAAGGTAAGATTGGGGGTGAACTGAGCATTTACTCTCGCAACGTCGACGAGGTGTCGCTGCCGACTTTTGGCACGGCGGACGCATACTTAGAGCTGATTATTGATGAGGAAGGGCGCCAAAAGGCAGCTGGCCCTGAGAATAGTTCGAGTGACATGACGCCTTCCGGTTTACCGATAGACAGATCTGAGCCTAGCTGGCGTGAGATGATCTTTGTTGGGACAATTAATTTTTCTGGGTATGAAAAAATTTCTGAGGGTGTTGCCAAGGGTTCTTGGGAGCTCGATTACAGGGTGCCCGAGGGAACGCCAGATGGAATCTACCAGCTTGTCTTGATGGGTCAAGGCGGGTCAATGGACCCATGGGTACAAGGGTTGGATACGGGTAAGTTGTATTACTCTGATATTTTTGGAGAGCCATCTTTTCACGTATCGACAATTCATGGCGCTGCTCGTATAAACGTGGGCCAAGTATCATCGCCAAGGCTTTATTCAACCTTGTTGATGAATACATTTAGTAACGGGGTAAGGGGAGTAGTTGCCCAAGAAGACATCGGAAAATTTGGAATCTCTGGGCACCTCATTACTAACACCGAGCGCCTGATTGTTCCGCTGATGAATGAAAGTCGGACAGCGACGGCCGAATATAATCTTGAGCCGTTCATCCCGTTAACCGCATACAGCAATAAAGATTGGCTGCACCCGCCAAAAACGCCCTTTAAGTTTCCCTCGGGGTCACTGAGTATGACTTTAACTTACCCCGACGGTTCGAAAAAAATAATGGGGCCCCATCCCATCGTCGGCAGTTACCAGCAGAAAGCTAAAAATCATCTTGGGGAGAATATGCACCGCAACAGCAACGCGCCGGCGATACACCTCGGTCTGACAACGGGGTCGTCTGATTTTTTAACAAGCTTTAATCAATACGGCGAGCATGAGATTGTCATGAGCGGAAGCGTGGAGGATGTCTATGGACACGCCTATGAGCTCTCGGGTACTTACAAGATAGATGTTGCGGAAACCCTTGATTTCGAAACTGGAGTTTTTCCGAGCACACCATTCGAGGTCAACGACGTATTCTCGTCCGCGGTGATTATCCAGCCGGGCGTTCCGGCCGATGTTGAAATTGCTGTTTCACTTCTTCCTAAATCGTCGAAAGCCAATGAAATCAAAAAGACGTTCCGTGGAAGAGCTAACCGATTCGGTTATTTTGTGAGTGATGAGACTGATTTTGTGTTCTCGGAAGACGGTGAGTATCGGGTTGACTATAACATCTCCTACACAGCGCCAGACGGGACTTTATGGATGGGGGCTCGGACCTGGGGCTCCGTCGTCGAGACCCCAGGGAGTGCAATTATTGCCCACGGTAGTCGGGGTAGTGAGAGCAATCAAGAGCAAAGGCAATGGTACCTTTTTAACGATACGGCATCGGATCGAAACGCACATTTCTTTTTCCCCTACCAATCGGGCGACGTTATGTGGACAGAAAATTTCACCGAGTGGAATGCGGCGATGACAAATATTGTCACGCTCGAGGATGGGGACGGGTCGTTGGCGGAGATTATTGGTAACAGAGATACAACAAATTTAGATGTTGATTCCATGAGACTATATTCGACTTCGGGCGACAATGGGAACAACTTCACCCGCCGAGCAATCCCTCCCTTCGTTGACCCGAAAAATATAAATAATCACTGGGCCTATTATTATTCCGGTTCGGGTCGTCCGGGAGTGAGCGTGAGAGAATTTGTTGGAACAGATACGAGTAGTAACGGTTACTGGCGTTTTAATACGCCCTATGCGTATCAGCTCGGCAACGGATATCAGGGCGACCAGGTTGGGGATTTTAAGTTTTTGTTTGGGGGTGCGGTTTATCGTGCTCCGAATGAGGATTTTCATTACTACGGGGCTTACGGCGCGATGTGGGCAATGATCCCTGCAAGCGATGCGCAAGGTGGTCGGGTTATGCCGCCCTTTCAAGGGGCGGCAGGAGGCCCGTCAGGAGGCCCGCTGTTCAAGATTAATGGCGAGGACGTCGATCTTTTTTTACATCCGCAGGGAGTGAGACCGGGGTCTATCCTTGAGGTTGGTGATACTTTTAGTTTTTCAGGCCAGGTCGGGCCGACCCTAGCGTCGAAGGTTGCTGTGACCGTCACCGCGCCAAGTGGTCAAGTTACAAGTTTTAGTGGTAACGCGAATAAGATAGGTTACTTCTACAGACCCAGTAGTAATTTCACAGTTGAGGAGACTGGGGTCTATACGGTCAAAGTGGACGTGACCCATGAGGGAGGGACCTCAGCCGGTGTGGTAGAGACGCCCTTTCCGACGGGAGGCGTTTTGGGGGCGCCTGATGGACAGTTTTCCTTCTACGTCGTTGATGCCAAGTCCAAGACGGCGAGGCTGACCGGGGATGTGCCAAGTCTTTTATCAGATGCGGCGATCGTAGACTTTGATTTGTCCGCGGAATCGGCATTCGATGTGGCTACGGTACACCAGACGACCTCGATGCCCGGAGTGATCTTAGAACAGCGAACGATGTCCAAGCCGTCATATCGATATGATGCGCTTTCCCTCAACAAAACTTTTCCGAACTTAGATATTCCGGACGGAGAGTTTGAGAAGCGAAATGGTGCCGATACGGTAACGGTAAGTTTCCTTATCGAGGGAATAGATAAGCTTGGAAATAAAACCTTTGAGGGTCGACAAGTTCTGATTCAAGGTGAGCAAATTATTAATTTGAATCACAAGTCTGCGCTTACCGGTGGAATGGAAATAAGGCTAGCTAAATCGGACTTAAAATCTGGCGAAAACTTAAAAGCAGATCTTTTCTTTGAAGGTAGAGGTGAGGCTGATATTTACGTTGCGCTCGTTTTGTTAGACGGGTCTTTTGTGACACTTGGGTCGCCTTTATCGATTAGTGCGGTGGGTGAGGTTTTAACCTTTGCTAATGCGCTTGATATTGAGAGACAACCGGAGCTTGCTGTTATTGACCTTCCTCTATCCTCACAGACACCGGAAGGTGTGTATAAGTTTTTTGTTGTAGCAACGCGAGCAGGTCAAGCGCTTGCTGATAGTACGAAATGGCTCGGGAGCTCTGAGGCCAGTTTTTCATTCAAAAGTGAGTGAAACGCATGAGTTGTTTTAACTAAAATAGTAAACAAGGTACCTGGGGATGGTTTATGAATAATAATTCAATTACAAGGCGCAATTTTATGAAGGCAGGCGGTGCCGCTGCTATTTGGATACCGGCTGCGGCCCGGGGCTACACAGCTTCAGAAATGAAAGATTTTTACTCTACCGGGGAGATGTCGATCGATGTCTCAAAATGGGAGCTTGATACACCGGCGCTTTGCGTTGATCTTGATCTATTGGAAGCTAATCTGGATAAGATGGCGGAGACGATGTCAAAAAATGGAATCCAAAGTCGGCCCCATGCCAAGACACATAAGTGCCCGACTATCGCGCACATGCAAATGGACCGGGGATCTGTCGGCGTCTGCACTGCGAAGGTCAGTGAAGCTGAGGTTATGTTTCGTAATGGTATTGACCAAATTTTGTGTACTACGGGCAATGTTACCCCTACTAAAATAGCGCGTGCGATGAGACTACGACAACAGTGTCCAGGCTTTATCCAAGCAACCGATTCGCAAGCAAATGCAAGGTTGCTTTCAGAGGCTGCGGTCGCTTTTGGAGTCATCGCTGATGTTGTCGTTGATGTCGATCCGGGGATTAAGAGAACTGGAACCCCGTTTGGCAAGCCGGCCCTTGAATTGGCCCAGTTGGTAGACCAATTACCCGGGCTGCGATTTAAGGGCATGTTGTGTTACGACGCTGCAGCACAGCACGTAGTTGGTTTTCAAACTCGCAGGGATCAAACACTAGAACGAATGATTGCAGCAACAGAAACATTTGAGGCGATGCGGAGTGCCGGATTAGATACAGAAATTTTTAGTGGAGGAGGGACTGGGACTTATAATATCGATCACGAAATAGAGCATCTGACTGACGTTCAGGTGGGAAGTTATGTATTTATGGACGCTCAATATATCGCAATAGGCGGTGAAAACGATTCTGATTTGTACTCGGACTTTTCGACTTCGCTTACCATTATGACGACTGTGTTAAATGACCAGTATGCTGGGAAAGTCACTTCAGATGCCGGCGCGAAGGCCTGCTCCATTAACCAGCCGTGGCCAATCATTAAAGGCGAAAGCGGAATGACGTACCGATCAGGGTCCGATGAGTTTGGAACTATCACTTACGGGGAATCCCCGTCAAAGTCGTATAGAGTTGGAGATAAGCTTGAGGTGGTTGTCTCGCATTGTGATCCTGTAGTGAATCTTTATGACCAGGTTTATGCGATTCGTAATGATAAGGTTGAGGCTGTATGGCCAATCTCTGCAAGAGGGATGTCAGCCTAGATGGCAGCTCATTCGCTGAGCTTGTAAGCGAGCAAAACTTCGGTTGCGGCGATGATTACATACTGGTTATTGTCCTCGCCTTGATATGTCATCGGATTGGCATTCCCGCGATGCCCAAGGTCGGACGACCAAAGTTGTTCGCCGGTCGATGACCTCAGTGCACGAAACTGATTGTCGTCAGTCGAAGCAATGAATAATAAGTCGCTTGCCGTTACTATCGCCGCCGCTCTGCCTGGTCTGCCTGTTTGTTGTCTCCCTTTAGGAAGTTGGGTGGTTAACCCAATGGGTTTCCGCCACGCGATAGTTCCTGTCGCTGAGTCAACTGCCGTCAGATGACCCCAGGGTGGTCTTTGGCAAGGCATTCGTTGGCCATTCAATGTAACCTCAAAATTCCGAGATTTTGGGGTCTTTAGAGCGTACGGGACGTTTGATTGAGCGACTGATTCTTCCATCCAGCCAAGCGATCCTAAATTTGTAGCGTAGACAAAGATAAGTCCCGAGTCTTTGTCGAAAGCCGGGCCGCCCCAGTTTGGACCGCCGGTAAGTCCGGGAAAAAGAAGTGTCGTTTCTCCACCGGTCCCGCCCGGACGGTATGACCATGGAGTGAATGGACCTTGGTTATTAATCTTACCAATTTGGCTTATGAGCTGCGAACAAGCAGTAGCATGTGCTCGCGAAGTATCTTCTTCCGTGACAAGATCGTCTGTGTCAAAGCTGACCTTGGCCATTGGGGGAGTCACGATAGGAATGGGCTGAGTAGCTGATGTGCTCTCGCCAGGAACTTCACTCTGCGGCACCGCTCTTTCTGCTACGCCATGAATGGGCGTGCCGTCTTCTCTATTTAAGATATAGAGGTATCCCGATTTTGTGGTTACGGCTAACGCGGGAATAGTTCCGGAATTAGACGGTATGTCGAATAGGACGGGAGGGGCGGGGGGGTCGTGATCCCAGAGATCATGGTGAATGGTCTGGAAGTGCCAATGATATTTTCCAGTAAAAACATTTACTGCTACCACGGAGTTCGCGTAGAGGTTCGAGCCGGCGCGATCCCCACCGTAAGCAAATGGGATTGGGGAAGCAAGTGGAATAAAGAGGAGGTCACGTGCTTCGTCGACGGTGAAGTAAAAAGGCCAAGCATTAGCGCCGAGACGCCCCATCCAGCTTTTGGCCTCCCAAGTTTCGTTGCCGGGATTGCTAGGCTGAGGAACCGACTCGAATTCCCAAATTTTTTCTCCATCGACAGCGCTGAATGCACGGGCGTTTCCGATGCCGCCATCTGCTCCCCTGGGAGTATTAGCACCGACAACAATTACATTCTTATAGATGAGCGGAACAGAGAGGTAGGGAGTGATTAAATCAATTTCACCTTGCTGACCGAAGTTTTTGTCAATTTTGCCAGTAGCTGCGTTCAGGGCAACCAGACGCCGGCGTGATGTATAGAATATCCTTGGTAAATTGTTTTCATCACCAGGCCAGAAAGCGATACCTCGCCTTGAAGGTCTGTCACTCCCCAGAACGTGTTCCCATATTTCTTCACCAGAGGTTGGATCCAGCGCAACAACGCGGTCAGCAGCAGGAACATATAAAACATCGTCTACAAAAATTGGTGTCGCTTGAGAATTCGCTTGCGATGATCCCTCTGTGTCTTGGCTCGCAAGTGGGTAGCTCCACGATAATGAAAGTTGATCGACATTACTGTCATTGATTTGTGTCAGTGGGGAGTACCCTGTTCCCTCAAAGTTCCCGCGATAGCTTTCCCAAGCCTGTGCCTGGCTGTGTGCAGGTAAAAGTGTTTCCGTTAAAGAACAAAAAAAAATGAGACCGAGAAAGAAGCGTCTGGTTTGGCTGATAACTCTTATTTGTTTCATCAAAACTCTTAGAATGTAAAACTCAAGGTTAAAAAATATTCTTAAAAGCGATCGTTAGATCATATTGCGAGAGATTAAGTTTTTAAGCAATATTTTTTTGGGAATGGAAAAGTGGTGAACGAAACCACAAGGCAGAGAAAAAACGAGCAATAAATACGAGTTTTATAGCGATGCACCTCTTTAAAAATAGGTTTAGCTATAAATCGTGCAACATCAGTTTTTGAATTTCTCAGCTCAGTATTTTTTTAAATACCTTAATTGCCTGGGTCATCTCTTCACGACTTCCTAATGAAATTCGGCAGTGTGAATTCTCCATGGGGGGAAAATCCCTGCCGACCGCGATTTTTTCACTTAGACAAGCTTCGCGAAATTCACTAGCCGGTCTCTTTAAGTTGACGAAAAGATGATTGGTGTGGGACTTCGGTACCTCAAAGCCCATATCTTCAAATGTTTTGGTGACAAGGGCTTTAATCTCGGCATTCTCTTTTCGTTCCCATTCAATGTGGGCTTTATCCTTGAAAGAGGTCAATGCGCCGACCGCACCCAGCATAGTGACATCACCCATGCCCCATGAGTTATCGATCGCTGATATGGTATCTGCGTGCCCCAGAGCATATCCAATTCTTAATCCGGCCATCGCATGCGCCTTCGAAAATGAGCGGGTAATGAATACATTTTTAAATTCATTAACGAGTGGGAGTGCAGTTTCCATAGCGCCTGGGTCGGCATAATCTATGTACGCCTCATCGATGTGAATGATTGTCCCGGGAGAGGTTTGCATTACCTGGCGGACAAATTTTTCAATCGCGGCTGGCCCATGTATGGTCCCCGAGGGATTATTTGGATTGCATAGGTAAACCATTCCAGCGCCGGGTGCTTGCGCAGCCATGCCTTCTAAGTCGATGGTCATTGAGTCGTCGAGTACGACTTCCCTCACCGGAGCGCCAATGTTTCTAGCCATGCTTGCACTGGTTGAGAACGAGGGAACTGCGGTAACTAGCGGTTGAGTACGAGAACAAAAAGCTTTTACTGAACCGTCAAGGAGGGGCGTTGAGCCAGAGGCTAAGAGTACGTTGCCTTTATCTAGATCAAATTCATTCGCTATGGTTTCATGAAGTTCGTTGACATAGTCAGACGGGTATCCTCGGCCGATTCGTTTTGTTGCATGATCTCGAATTGCTTTTAGGGTGTTTGGGCCAGGACCACGGCCGCTCTCATTTTGATTGAGCTGAATAATTCCATTGTCAAAGATTTTAGTGGCACTGGCTTCCAATGTTTGCGCTTCAGCTTTAAATCTTGGCAGCATGGTCCCTGCCGTGGCGCTGGCAGCAATGCCCAGACCTAATGTTTTAAAAAAACTACGGCGGGTTGTTTTCATAAAGCCTCCGGTTATTTTATTCATTGTTTACACAACTAAGGCTGGCCATATCATTCGATGGCGCAGGTGCGCTTAAGCCCTCTTGATTGCCGATGCCATGGCGTCAAAAACTTCTTTGAGCACGGTTCTAGATGATGCAATGTTTAGCCGCATATGTCCTTCTCCGCCAGCGCCATAATTTGACCCCGGGTTCAGATAAGTTCCTGAGTTATAAACGAGCCAGTCCTGGAAATTTTCTTCAGGGGTATTTCTGCCATACAAGTTGTCGAGTTCCTCATTCCCGATTGACGCTATAGTTGAGCTGAAGTCTAGGAACGTCATGTATGTACCTTCGTTTCGGGTATAAACCACATTGGGCATATTGTCCCTGACGTATCCTTCTATAAAGGTGTGGTTTTCGTCCATATAAGAATTGGCTTGGTCAAACCACTCTCCGCCATGCTGGTAGGCCGCAACTGTCGCAACAACCCCAAGTGTGTTCAGATCGGCCCAGTGATACTGATTGACTCGGCCAAGCAGCATGGGGTTCTTTGAGTAAAAATATGCGTTTTTCATTCCGGCCATGTTAAATGTCTTGCTTATGGCAACAAACGAAAGACTATTATTAACAACCTCTTGGTCAGGTATCGCTGCGAATGGAGTTAATTTGTGCCCCTTCCTCACTACGTCTGCGTGAATTTCATCAGATAAAACGACGATGTTGTGTTCAAGAGCTAACCGTCCCATTCGATGCAGTTCGTCAGATTTCCAGACATTTCCAGTAGGATTTTGGGGGTTGCAGACTATCAGAAGCCTTACATCGGAGGTCATTTTTGCTTCCAAATCGTCCCAATCCACCTCATAGCGCCCGTTTCTTATAACCATTTGGCTATCGACCGTGCCGACGTTGGCGGCTCTCGCCATGGTGTAAAACCCAGAGTAGGCGGGGGAAATAATTAGAATTTTTCCGCCTGCAGGGACGAACGCGCGCATTGCAGCGATCATTCCTGGGTATACGCCATCTGAGATTGTGAGTTCGTCGGGGTTTAAATCAAGATTGTTGCGGTCTCCATTCCACTTCACGATTTCTTGTCGAAGGTCGTCAGTCCCACCCATGTAGCCCCAGTTATGGTGGTTGACCCGCTCAGCTAGGGCCTCTGTGATACACGGAGCGCATTCGAAATCTTGAGAGGCGACGCCCATCCCATATTTGAAGGTTCCCTCGGGGTAGCGTCTGGCCGCACTGTCCCAGCGCGCACAATTCGTGCCGACTCGATTATAGACCGTATCAAAGTCATATCGACCATTAGCGAGCTTAGGCATTCCAGGGGATGCAGCATTGACGGGGTTAGTCGCTAGAGAAGCTGTTGCTCCGGCAACGGTCGCTATTCCGGCGGTTTTTAAGAAATTTCTTCGGCCAAGATCTTGAATTTTCGTCATGCCTAGTGGCTCCTTTTTATTGCTTTTGGCGAAATAAGATTAACTAAGGTTTTATACTCAAGTTTAGGGTGATTACGCAAGAAGTTTTTGAAACAAGAGGACGCTGATGGAGTACTTGGTTATCTCTTTGTTTAAGCGGTTCAAATTTATACAGCCGGGCGGTGTTCACACTATTACCCTTGACCTCTCTGGATACCACCCCTATACTTCTCCTCCCTTAAGTTCCGTGCCTTGCAAAGCCAAAAGCAGGGGCTGAGTTAAAGAGCTTATTGTTTTGATGCGGGGTGGAGCAGTCTGGCAGCTCGTCGGGCTCATAACCCGAAGGTCGTAGGTTCAAATCCTGCCCCCGCTACCACTTTACGACATTCGTTGCAGTGTTCTGTTAAAGCGCTCACCTCACATTTCTTTGCAGGACGTTTAACCGATTTCAGATTGTGATTGAAAAAATTGCCATTTGGCGCTTATAATAAACACATGCAAGCCCTTTTCTGGCTGCTGCCAGAGATAAGCTGAAAAAGGGTCTGTAGGAAATATGGCGGTTCTTTGAAGATTGAGGAACTTGCTTGGAGAGCTTTAGTGTTACCTGATGCAGCATATTCTTTCGAAATTTCGGAAGTTGATTTTTTTCACAGGAGCACATAGGCACCGATGACACACTGATTTTCTACTGAATGCTTTCAGTAGAAAACGCTTAAAAGTGGGCCTTCGGCCCTTTTTTATTGCCTGAAATTTGAGTTTTAACTTTGAATTATAGGATGGAATCGATAATTGAAATGGTAGACAGAAGAGTCGTCGCATGAAGAATATCTCCGCTGTTATCGACGATTTGGTGAGCCCGATAGTACTTGCCCTTGATCTAGAGTTGTGGGGTTGCGAGTTGGTTCGACAGGGAAAGTATTCTTTGATAAGAGTTTACATAGATCGAGAATCTGGCGTTGATATATCGGATTGTGAAAAAGTAAGTAGGCAAGTAAGTGCAGTTTTTGATGTGGAAGAGCCGATCACTGAGGAGTATACGCTCGAGGTTTCTTCGCCTGGGCTAGAAAGACCTCTTTTTAGACTTGAGCAATTTCGAAAATATGTTGGGAGCATTATTCAATTGCGGATGAAAAAGCCGCAGGATGGTAGAAAGAAGTTTAAGGGTGATCTTGTTCGGGTAGGTGATGACAGCATCGTTCTGTCGATAGATGGAGGCGAGGCTGAGTTTCAGTATACCGATATCGATAAGGCAAACTTGATCTATTGAGTAAGGTGGTTACAAAGCATGGTTACAGATTTATTTTTGAGACGATTTAAAAGTGTGGTGACGCAATTATGATGAGTAAAGAAATTTTAATGGTCGCTGACGCGGTCTCGAATGAAAAAGGCGTATCTCGAGAAGTTATTTTTGAGGCGATTGAGTCTGCGCTTGCGATGGCTACTCGAAAGCGAGACGAAGAAGAGGAGATCGACTGTCGTGTCGTTGTAGACAGAGAAACTGGAGAATACGAGACATTCCGTACTTGGGCTATAGTGGCCGACGAGGAGTATCTTGTAGAGGAGACTCAGTTAATCATGGAGCAAGTAAACGAGAGAAAGTTGAACCTTTCTGTCGGTGACACCTATGAAGAAAAAATTGAAAACATTGAATTTGGTCGTATTGCAGCGCAAACAGCAAAACAGGTCATAGTTCAGAAAGTAAGAGACGCTGAGCGTGAAATTGTAATAGAAGAGTATCAAGGAAGAGTGGGCGAGCTGATCGCAGGTGTCGTAAAAAAAGTTACGAGGGATAATATAGTCGTCGATCTCGGTGGTAACGCCGAAGCGCTTCTTACGCGAGATCAGATGATTCCGCGTGAGACATTTCGAATGGGGGACAGGCTCAGGGCATTGTTAATTGATGTTCGGTCAGAGCAGCGGGGCCCCCAATTGTTTTTGAGCCGCACGTCGCCGCAAATGCTCATTGAGTTATTCAAAATCGAAGTTCCAGAAATAGCGGAAGAGATTATATCCATTCGGGCGGCTGCTCGAGATCCCGGTTCGAGAGCCAAGATCGTTGTCAGCACAAATGACGGCCGAATTGATCCGGTCGGTGCATGTGTAGGAATGCGTGGATCACGGGTTCAAGTTGTGTCTAATGAATTATCCAATGAGCGTATTGATATCATCCTCTGGGATGATAATCCTGCGCAGCTAGTTATAAATTCGATGTCTCCCGCAGAGGTTGCTTCTATCATTGTGGAAGAAGATAGTCATACGATGGACGTTGCAGTTGAAGAGGATAATTTGGCGCAGGCAATTGGAAGGAATGGTCAAAATGTACGATTGTCGTCTGAGTTAACTGGGTGGTCCATAAATGTTATGAGCCTAGAACAAGCTCGAGAAAAACAGGAGCAAGAGTCGACCGGGTTTATTGAGCTCTTTGTAAATCGCCTTGATGTTGATGAGGATGTCGCAGAGGTCTTGGTTCAAGAGGGATTCTCTTCTCTGGAAGAAATCGCATATGTGCCCTTGGACGAGATTCTGGGGATCGATGGGTTTGATGAAGATATTGCTAACGAGCTTCGGAATCGAGCAAAAGATGCATTGCTTACTCAGGCAATAGCTTCTCAGGAGGATCTATCAAAAGCGAATATTGCTGATGATTTGATTAACATGGATGGTATGGATGATGTGCTCGCCTTGGCGTTGTCTAAGATAGATATCACATGTATGGAAGATTTAGCGGAGCAATCGATAGATGAGCTTTTAGTTATTGAGGGCATGAACGAGACCCGAGCAGGTGAGTTGATTATGACTGCGAGAGCTCCTTGGTTTGAGGAAACAGAATAAAAGACATAGACGAACTTGGGTCTGTTTTTTTGAATTGGTTAAGAGTAATTTGAAGGGAGTACATTAAATGGCCGATGCAACGATAAGCGAGCTTGCTAAGGTAGTAGGAGTCGCGGTCGAAAAGTTGTTGTCTCAAGTTAAAGAGGCAGGGCTTCCTCATAATAAAGCGGGCGATGTCATTTCTAATGAAGATAAGAATACTTTGCTTCAATTTCTTCGCAGCAGCCACGGGGAACGAGAGGAAGCAGTCGCACCTCGCAAGATTACTTTAAATCGAAAGACTGTAGGAACATTAAAAGCTGCATCCGGACACGGTCGCGGCAAAACTGTAAATGTAGAGGTTCGTAAAAAGCGAACATATGTCAAGCGCAGTGAAGTCGAAGAGGAGGCTCCCGAGGAGAGTTCTCAAGAAGATGTAATCGAAGATGCTAAACTTCAAGAGGCCGGAGTCCCGGCTGCGGCTGGCGCAGATCAAGCAACTGAAGAAGCGCCGCGTGAAGATGTTTCCGCTGAAAGTAGCATGAAGAAAAATGTTGAGCCAGAGAAGGCCGTGCCCGAATCGACGCCCATGGAAGTAGCGGCTGATCGTGCTGACAAACCCGGTGCTAAGCGGGTTAAATCGCAAACGAAGAAAGATGGCGATGGGCAAGACGAGAAACGTAAGTCAGCTGCTCGAAACGTCAAGGGTAAGCCAGCGAAACGAGTTCAGAAAAATATCCATGTAAACGATGATTTTGTCCTCGAGGGAGGCGATATCGATGACAGCGGTCGCGGTCGTCGCGGGGGTCGAAAAAATAAGGCTCGTTTATCCGCACCCACTCACACCTTCGAGAAGCCCACGGAATTTATTGCGAAAGACATAACCATCGGAGAAGCAAACTCGCTTTCTGCGCTAGCGCAGCAGATGTCACTGAAGTCGGCAGAATTGATAAAGGTGCTTTTCAAAATGGGAGTTATGGCCAATATCAATCATGTTCTAGACGTTGATACTGCGACCCTGCTCATTGAAGAGCTTGGGCATCGAGCCAAATTTGTTTCAGAGGACGCGTTAGAAGAGAATTTAGCTGAATCGTTGGCAGCAAAAGTTGGTGAGGAAGAGGTGGTTCGAGCGCCAGTCGTTACTGTAATGGGCCACGTTGATCACGGTAAAACATCCCTTCTTGACTACGTGCGGAAGGCAACTGTTGCCTCGCATGAAGCTGGGGGTATTACTCAACACATTGGAGCTTATAACGTACAGACAGATCAAGGGATGATCAGCTTTCTTGATACCCCTGGCCATGCCGCTTTTTCTGCTATGCGAGCGCGGGGAGCTAAAGCAACAGACGTTATTGTTCTGGTGGTGGCTGGTGATGATGGAGTAAAACCCCAAACTCAAGAAGCGGTAGAGCATGCGAAAGCTTCGGGTGTTCCTGTGGTAGTCGCGGTGAACAAGATGGACAAGGAAGGTGTTGACCCAGAGAGAGTTAAAAGTGAATTGGCGGCGCTAGAGGTTGTTCCCGAGGATTGGGGAGGCGATACGCAATTTGTGCCAGTTTCAGCGATAACTGGCGACGGTATTGAGAAGCTTTTGGAAGCAATATTGTTGCAGGCGGAGCTCCTCGAGTTGAAAGCCTATACAGACGTCCCAGGCCAGGGGGTGGTCATTGAGTCTCGGTTGGATAAAGGCCGCGGACCTGTGGCTTCTGTGCTCGTTCAAAATGGCACGCTAAATGCCGGAGATGTCGTTCTTGTTGGTCATGAGTATGGTCGGGTTCGTGCGCTGGTCGATGAGACAGGTAAGAATATTGATTCAGCAGGCCCCTCGATTCCGGCGGAGATACTTGGCCTAACCGGTGTTCCGGAGGCTGGGAATGACTTTTTAGTGGTCGCCGATGAGAAAAAAGCGAAAGAAGTAGCAGAATTCCGGAGAACTCGGTCAAAAGATTCTTTGCAATCGAAGCAGCAGGCAACAATGTTAGAGTCAATGTTTACAGGTATTGGCCGTGAAAATTACAGTGTGCTCAATGTCATTTTAAAAACTGATGTGCGAGGGTCTTTGGAAGCATTAACTGGATCGCTGCAAAAGCTGAATACTGAAGAGGTTGAAGTTAAACTGATAACAGCCGGGGTAGGGGGCATTTCCGAGACTGATGTTCACCTTGCCGTAACTTCAAAGGCGATGATTGTTGGATTTAATGTGCGTGCTGAAAAATCGGCCAAAGCAATCATCGAAAATGAGGGGCTCCAGCTCCGTTATTATAATGTGATTTACAATGTCATAGATGACGTTAAGGCCATTATGGGCGGGATGTTGTCGCCGGAAATACGTGAAGAAATCGTTGGAGTTGCGGAAGTAAGAGATGTTTTTAATTCCCCCAAGTTTGGTCAGATAGCCGGAAGTATGGTGATCGAGGGCACAGTCTATCGCAGCAAACCTATTCGAGTTTTGAGAGACGATGTCGTCATTTACGAAGGAGAATTAGAGTCCCTTAGGCGTTTTAAGGATGATGCAAACGAAGTTCGTAACGGAGTTGAGTGTGGTATCGGGGTTAAGAATTATACGGACGTTCAAGTCGGGGACAAAATCGAGGTTTATGAGAAAACCGAAGTCGCTAGGAGCCTGTAGGTGGTGACAGAGTTATCTTCGAGAGGTCAAAGGGTCGCTGATCAAATTCAGAGAGAGTTGGCAACTTTAATTCAATTAGAAGTGAGGGATCCAAGAGTAGGGATGGTTTCCATCACGGGTATCGATTTAAGTCGAGACCTTGCGCACGCTAAAGTTTTTATTACGGTCCTTGATACGGTGACAACTAACGGTGCGATAGCTAATTTGATATCGGCAGAGGAAGATGACTTAGATTTGATACAAGTTCAGGACAATGTGAAAGCCCTGAATAAGGCAGCAGGATTCCTTAGGTCCCTGCTCTCCAAACGCTTAGCGCTTCGGGCTGTGCCTAAACTCCGTTTTTTTTATGATGCAAGTATTGAGAATGGTCAGCGGTTATCCGGGTTGATTGACGATGCATTAACCGCAGACCAAGAACAGAGACCGGCATCAGATTTTGAAAACTTCAGAATCGAGGACTGATGCTTGGGAAGACAAAAGAAGGGCCGGGAGATCAGTGGAATTTTTTTGTTGGACAAGGCGTCCGGTTTAACGTCGAACCGGGCTTTACAGGCAGTCAAACGAGTGTTTGAAGCAAAAAAAGCAGGGCATACGGGGAGTCTCGATCCTCTGGCTACAGGGGTTCTGCCTCTTTGCCTTGGCGAAGCCACAAAGGTATCTCAGTATTTGCTGGAGTCGGATAAAAGTTATAGAGCTAGTATAAAGCTTGGTCAATGCACAGATACTGGAGATAGCGACGGCACAGTTATCGAAACGGTTTTTGATTTTAATATCACGGAAGGGGATGTCAGGGCCGCTGTGAAGCGGTTTGAGGGAAAAATAGATCAAACACCTCCCATGTACTCAGCTCTAAAAATTGGGGGAACACCTCTCTATAAGTTGGCGAGGAAAGGTTTAGTTGTTGAGAGACAGTCAAGGCAGGTTGTTATTCACGATATAGAACTGACACGATGTAATCTAGTTTCGAAAGAAATTGAGATAATCGTTTCTTGCAGTAAAGGTACTTATATTCGCAGCATTGCAGAAGATCTCGGGAGGATGTTGGGGTGCGGTGGGCACATTACGGCACTGAGGAGGCTTAAGGCTGGAAAGTTTCAGGAGGCAAGTTGTTTTACCTTTCAAGAGCTCTGCGGAATATTGGAACAAAAGGGTCAAGTAGGGGTGGAGGAGTGCTTGTTGCCGACAGACTCAGCAATAGAGCATTTCCCGCAAATAAAGCTGCCAACTGAAACGGCGAAATGGGTTTTGAACGGTCATGCTGTAAACTTCAGCAAGTTACCTGAAAGAGGGCTTGTACGAATGTATGATGAGGACATTTTCATTGGTATCGGGCTTGTTGATAATGACGGGAAACTGGCGCCAAAAAGATTAATGCAGTCTGTTTAATGCAGTCTGTTTATAGGGCGATGGGCTGAATTAAGTATTCCCAAAATAAAAGGTTTACTTTTATACGTGGGTCACAGAAAGATATCAGGCGACTATTAATATGCGTGGTTGTGCTGGTTTTGTAAGGTAATAGAGTTGCTGAATTAGGCAGTGAAATTGGCCTTTCATTTATTAATTGCATATTTTGGAGCAGAAAGATGGCGTTATCAGCAGAAGTAAAAGAAGGAATTATTAAAGAGTATGCTCAGAGCGAGGGTGATACTGGCTCGCCTGAGGTTCAGGTGGCTTTGCTTACTGAAAATATTAACGAGCTGCAAGTTCATTTCAAAGAACATATTCACGATCATCACTCGCGTCGAGGGTTGATCCGAATGGTCAACAGTCGAAGAAAACTGTTGGACTATTTAAAGAGTAAAAGCGTGGATCGGTATTCGTCACTTATTAAAAGATTAGGTTTGCGACGTTAAACAGTCTATGAACTTTCAATATGATATCAACTTATTCAATAGGATTAACTAGCGCTCGGCCTGATGAGTTGGCTGGGTGTTTTTTAAAAAAATAGGAAAATATATGTTTAATCCAGTTACAAAAACGTTTCAATTTGGTGATCAAAAAGTCAGTATTGAGACAGGAAAAATCGCGCGGCAAGCAACCGGATCTGTAATGGTTCACATGGGACAAACGCAAGTCCTTGCAACGGTCGTGGGGAGGAAGAAAGCTAATCCGAACGCAGATTTTTTCCCGTTAACAGTGAACTATCAAGAGAAAACCTACGCAGTTGGAAAGATTCCGGGTGGATTTTTTAAGCGAGAGGGGCGTCCGACTGAAAAGGAAACCTTAACGTCTCGATTGATCGACCGTCCGATCCGTCCCCTGTTTCCCAAAGGCTTTATGAACGAGGTGCAAGTTGTTTGTACTGTGATTTCAGCACATAAAGATGAGGATGCTGATATTGCAAGCCTAATTGGCGCCTCAGCGGCTTTAGCAATTTCTGGTATACCTTTTGCCGAACCGATCGCTGCCGCGCGAGTGGGATATGATCACGAGTCTGGTTATTTTTTGAATCCGTCAAACTCAAAACTCGAGTCCTCGCTGCTCGATATGGTTGTGGCAGGGACGAGCGGTGCGGTTTTGATGGTGGAGTCCGAGGCAAAAGAGCTCAGTGAAGACCAAATGTTGGGAGCTGTTCTTTTTGCTCACCAAGAAATGCAGGTCGTTATTGACGCGATCGCCGCATTAAAGAGTGAGGTTGGCAAGCCCGCGTGGGATTGGGAACCGCAAGTTGAGAACGCGACGATCAAAGCGGCTGTGGCAGCACATTGCGAAGCGCAGGTTGTAGATGCTTATCAAATATCTGATAAGGTTGCTCGTTATGAAGCGATAGGAAAACTTTCAGACGATGCTGTCGCAACGTTGGTGAATGAAGAGACTGATGTCAGTCAAGCAGAGGTCTTAAAGGCGTTTGGAAAATTAGAAAAAAGCACTGTTCGTAACAGGATTCTAGATGGTGCGCCCCGCATTGATGGGCGTGACACAAAAAAAGTTAGGGGTATAGAGGTAGAGACTGGGATTTTGGAAAAGGCCCACGGCTCGGCCTTGTTCACGCGTGGTGAAACACAAGCTGTTGTTGTGGCTACATTGGGCGCGCTGCGTGATTCGCAAATTATTGAGGATCTAGGTGGGTCGCGTAAAGATCCATTTATGCTGCATTATAATTTCCCTCCTTATTCGGTTGGTGAAACTGGTTTTATGAGTGGTCCGAAGCGTCGAGAAATTGGGCATGGTCGTTTGGCTCGAAGGGGTATCGCGGCTGTGCTGCCCAAAGAAGAGGACTTTCCTTATGCAATACGTGTTGTATCTGAAATTACAGAGTCGAATGGGTCCAGTTCTATGGCGTCGGTCTGTGGTAGTAGTTTAGCGCTTATGGATGCCGGGGTTCCGATAAAGGCTCCTGTCGCTGGGATAGCAATGGGATTGATCAAGGAAGGAGATCGATTTGCTGTTCTGACTGATATTCTTGGCGATGAGGATCATCTTGGAGATATGGATTTTAAGGTTGCGGGTACCGCAAGTGGAGTTACTGCGTTACAAATGGACATAAAGATCCAAGGTATTACTGAAGAGATAATGGAGATTGCTTTAGAGCAAGCTAACGTAGCGCGTTTACATATTCTGGGCGAGATGAATAAAGTAATCTCTGCTTCAAGAGAATCGGTTTCCGAAAATGCTCCTTCAATGGCAATGATTAAAATCGATCCCGATAAGATTAGGGACGTGATCGGCAAAGGGGGCGCGGTTATTAGAGGTATTACTGAGCAAACTGGAGCTTCTGTAGATATTGACGACGAGGGCAATGTTCGTATTTATGGAGAAGATTCTGCGTCACGAGATGCTGCCCTAGATATGGTTAACGAGATTACCGCAGAGGCGGAGGTAGGACGCATCTATCGTGGAAAAGTTGCTCGGATCGTGGATTTTGGTGCTTTCGTTACCATCCTGCCTGGTAAGGATGGTTTAGTGCATATATCCCAAATAGCCCAAGAGCGAGTCGAGAAAGTCGAGGATTTCATGAAGGAAGGCGAAGAAGTTCTTGTTAAGTGCTTGGAGCTGGATGCGAGGGGCCGAATAAAGTTGAGCATGAAAGAAATTTCCGATGAAGAAAAGCAGGAGTTTGTGGCTGAGTAACCTCTATCCTGCGTATAATTTGAACTGAAAAAAAATGGTGATTATTTAGCGAATAATCACCATTTTTATCTCTAAATTTTATTTTTATAGAGCCCGTTTTTCTATCTGGTTAAGGTAATTATGCTCTTAAGTTGTAGCATTAGACTTAAATCTATATTAGGTTTGATGAACAAAGTTTGGAGGAGAAACTTGCCATGGATGCTAGAGCCAAAGTAACAGTGCCTTTCCATTATGAAGGCGTTAAGAATTCACTTTTGTGTGTTATTTTCATATTTCTCTCCGGTGTAGTGAGCTCTCAAGAAGTCAGCTTCCACAGAGACATAGAGCCAATACTGCAAAGGAGTTGCCAAAATTGTCATCGTGCAGGGGGTGTCGGTCCGATGCCGTTGTTGACATATGAACAAGTTGCTCCCTTTGCTGGATTGATTGAGTATAAGACAAAGCTGAGGGATAGAGCTGGGGCGATGCCGCCGTGGTACATGGAAAAAGATATTGGGATCCAACGTTTTAAGAATGACCCTTCCCTGAGCGATCAGGAGATTGAGGCAATTTCTTTATGGGCGCAAAATGGAGCTCCTAGGGGAGAACCTAGCGAGGCACCGTTACCGATTGTATTTGATGACAGCGATAAATGGTCAGCGGGTAAGCCAGATCTGATTGTAAGTACGAACCCGGTCACGAAGCTTGCCGGCACCCCAGATTGGTGGGGTGAAATAGATAGAATACCTTTGGGTCTCAAAGAAGACCGTTACGTTAAGTCTGTAGAGATTGTCGAAGTCAACGATGTCGACGCGCAAAAAGGTAGTGGGCGTGACACGGTAGGCGGTCGATATATTTTCCATCACATGATTTGGGGCACTGCTGACATTGATGAGAATGGAGCCCGTATAAGAGAGTCTCAGACCAGTTGGCCAGTCCATGAAGTAGGCCGAAACGCTGACCTTTTCGATGAAGAAGCGGGCAGATTGTTAAGAGCTGGTACCTATGTTGTCTCTGACTCGGTTCACCTCCATTCAAATGGGAAGGATACCACAGGGTATTTGGAGATCGGATTCCGTTTTCATCCTAAGGGTTACGAACCAAAATATGAGCGGGTTTCTTTGGGTCTTGGAAATGGGGTGGACATAAGTATTCAGGGAAACCAGAGGGATCAAGAGCTTCATGCGTATACGGTACTGAAGCAGCATACAAAAATTATCACATTTGAGCCCCATCTCCACGCCCCGGGCGAGAGAATGTGTTTGGAGGCGATATGGGGCTATACGGTGGAGACCCTGTCCTGCGTCGGATACGATCACAATTGGGTTCGAGGTTATGCTTACGCTGATGATGCGATGCCCCTGCTTCCTGAGGGAACAATTTTGCATATCGTGGGTTATATGAACAACACCAATACGAATCCTAATGTTCCAGATCCGAGGAACTGGCAAGGATCGGGTAATCGTTCGGTGACGAATATGTTTATTGATTTAGGCATGCGAGTTAAAATGGACGACGAACAGTTCGCAGAGGAAATGCAAACTCGTCGCGAGACGTTAAACCTCGGACCGAATGATCATGTGATTGGGTGCCCTTTATGCCTTGCTCCTTTAGTTGCACCGAGTGATTTGGATAGGGCTGATGAAAGCCTGGCGTTTAATTAATCCGAGGGGAAAAAAAGTCTAAACGTATATAAGTTGATTTAAGCAATATTACAATCTACATGTCACTAATTGGGAGTTCAAAAATGGGTAGTGTGAAAAAGAAAGTGGCCGTTTTAGCTATGTTCTTGAGTTTGTTCGTTACGATTCTAAGCCAAGGTGTTTTCGCGAATAGTTATACGAAGGGTCAACACATTGAGCCAGCGTATGAGGGATGGCGTCCCAATGCTGACGGTACGTTTAGTTTTATGTTTGGATACATGAATATAAATTGGGAAGAAGAGCCCGACGTTGCAATAGGGCCTGATAATTCGTTTGCACCAGGAGAGCCTGACAGAGGGCAGCCGACTCATTTTCTTCCAAGGCGAAATCGATTTACTTTTGAGGTTACTGTTCCTTCTGACTGGGGTGACAGAGAGCTGGTATGGACTTTGAATGTTAATGGGGTTGAGAGAAAAGCATATGCGACTTTAAAGCCTGATTACTTGGTGGACAATATGGTAATAGCCTCAGAGACGGGTTCACTGGGTGCTGGTACATCCAGCCCTGAATCGCGCTCTAATGTTCCTCCTGTAGTAACTGTGCAGGGCGATGCAATTCGCACCGTCCGGGTAGGAGAATCAATGAATTTGAAAACTTTGGTTGTTGATGATGGCCTGCCATCCCCCTCAGACTATGTAGAAGATGCGCGCGCATTTGCAGAGTTCGCTGGAGGGCCACTTGCGGCAGCTCTTGTAAATGAGGAATCTGTAGCAAAAATGCGGCTGTCTCGGCCTCCAATAAAAGTAACGGTTGATAAGGTCAATGGCCTGTTTATGTCCTGGAACGTTTATCGCGGGGAGGGAGCGGTATCTTTTGATCCGCCGATGCCCAAGCCGTGGGAAGACACAAGGACGAGCGCTAATTCTCCTTGGGGTGCCCTTTGGGTTCCACCTCCGATTCCCGAGGATGGCATATACGATGTGGATGTCACATTTGAGAAGCCTGGAACTTACGTATTGTGGGGTCGAGCGGATGATGGAGGCCTTTACCACGATGGCTATGTTACAGTTAATGTAACAGAGTAGTGGAAGGCGCTTTTCTATTTAAAAGGCGGTTATACCGCCTTTTTTTATGTAAATTGGGTTGTGCTGTTTTTTAAAAGAGGTTTGTATATGCAGTTGAATGCGGAATTGTTACACGATATTGAATTTTTGAATCTGTATAATTTAAACAGCGCGTTTGAGGGTGGCCTTAAAATCCACCATGAAGCAAACCCAAGAAGAGTGGAGTCAGCCCAACGCTTATTTGAAGCCGGGTTGTTGACTCAGAATGATGGTGGATACTTAACGTTGCTGGGGGTTGAGGTCGCCGAGCATGCGCAAGCAATCGTTCGGCTTTTATCGAAAAATTAGGAAAAATTAATTAAAAACATACAGTAAAAAAATATATCGACTAGCTTTTCCAGTTCCTGCCAAGATAGTAAATTGTAGTAATGGAATGCGCATTAATCCGGCAACAAATGTTAAAGCATCCCCGATCAGTGGAAACCAAGAAATCAAAAGGGACCATTTGCCAAAGCGTCGAAACCATTTTTGAGCTCTGTCAATTTCTTCAACTTTGAATTTAAACCAAGATATTTTTGCTATTGGGACTTTTTTTGCTGCCAGCAGTCCAAGCAACCAGTTTGCAATTGCACCGAGCGTGTTGCCAAGTGTTGCCGCGACTAGAATCAAAATCGGCGATAAGTCACCTTGTAGTAGAGCCAGAAAGCCAAGTTCTGATGAAAAAGGTAACAACGTTGCAGCTAGGAAGGAGATCACGAAAAGAAAAAAAAGGGACGCCAAGCGAAGCTCCAACGATATTATCTAACTTTAATAATTTAAGTAAGTCGGCTAACTACTGCTATCAAAACATTCCTCGGCGTGATTTCTCAAGCAATGCCCCTTAGTCAGGCAAGGCAAATACCCAAATAGCCCCACCTTGAGGAACGTAAGTGTTTGATCCGCTTGTCATATTGATAAGATTTTGTTCCCTTTCTGCATCGACTCCCCATCCGCTCTGAACTGCGATATGTTGCTTGCCATCAATTGCAAATGAGACGGGAACACCAATGACACCTGAGTTCGTCGGTTGCTCCCAAAGTAGGTCCCCGGTTTTAGAGTTGAAGGCTCTGAAGTAACGGTCGTTTGTTCCTCCCATAAAGACAAGGTTTCCAGCGGTCGCAAGAACTGGGCCCCAATTGTGGCTTTTAAAAGTTGTTTTCCACGCTTGTTGACCCGTATCCACGTTCCACGCTTGCAGCTCTCCAATATGACTTGTACCAGGTCGAATAAAAAAACCGCCATTTTCCGATTGCCCACGTCCCATAAATGCTTGCCCTGGATTGTACTGGACCTCTTCTCCAACCATTGTTGAGCAAACGTTGTCGTTTGCTGGTATGAAGAGTAGCCGTGACGTTGGGTCAAAGGCGACAGGTGGCCAATCTTTGCCACCCCAAAGGGAGGGGCAGAAGCTAGCTTCAAAACCGGTTCCGGGTTTTTTACTCATATCGTACTCGGGTCGACCGGTGGATTCGTCAATACTAGTAAATACGTCTTGGTAGACATAAGGTTTTGCTTCTACAAAACCGATGGACTTTTGGCTGCGCTCTAGAAACCAAAGGTATCCGTTTCGGCCAGCGTGAATGAGCCCCTTGATATTCTGACCGTCTCGGGCGTAATCAATTAGAAGCGGTGCTGCTACTTCATCCCAATCCCACGAATCGTTCCAGTGATATTGATGGTGATTTGCAAGCTCACCTGTCTCAACATCAAGCGCAATCACCGATGTTGCATATAAATTGTCACCGGGGCGTGTGTCCCCCATCCAGGGGCCTCCATTACCAGTCCCCCAGTACGACAGCCCAAGTTCGTGATCGTATGACCCAGTGATCCATACCGGAACCCCTCCGGTCTCCCAGCTATCCCCTGGCCAAGATTCTGATCCTGGCTCTCCGGGAGCCGGAATGGTGTAAGTTTTCCAAGCCTGAGACCCTGTTTCAGAATCAAATGCTGCAACAAACCCGCGGATTCCCAGTTCGCCACCTGAGACTCCTACCATGACCTTGCCTTCTGCAATTAGTGGAGCCATGGTCATGTAATATCCGTCGTAATAATCTTCAACAGTCACCTCCCATAGCGTTTCTCCAGTAACTGCATCTAAGCAAACAAGGACTGCGTCTACCGTTGCCAAGTACAAACGCTCGCCATACAACGCTACGCCTCGATTTGTCGGATGGAATTGTTGAAGGTCATCTGGCAAGTATCGAATATATCGCCAAAGTAAATTACCTGACTGTGCGTCTATTGCTAACACGTGATTCTGGGGTGTGCTTACGTACATCATTCCATCATTTACAATTGGCGGAGCTTGGTGACCTTCTCTCAAGCCTGTAGAGAAACTCCACACCATTTCTAGATCAGCAACATTATCGGTGTTGATTTGGTCTAATGTGCTAAAGCCGTGCGAGTCATAGGTGCCTCTATACATAAGCCAGTTTTCAGGTTCGGGATTGAGGAGCCGTGCATCAGTAACTGGGTTGTAAGGTTTGTCAGATTGCGCAACTGAAAAGGAGTGAAACAAGTACCCCAGTACTAAGGTAATAAGTTTGAATTTATTCATGAAGCGTTCCTTAAACTGTTTAAGATATGAGAAATCTAAGCAAAAAATCTTGCTTGAAATATAGTTAAAATTGTTGCGTGAAGCCGACCCTGCCTCGGAAAGGCGCTGCAACTGTCAGAATCCCATCCTTCATATTTAGCGGTAACATGGCCAGCGGGCGAGGAGCTGGCCCGCCGATAACCGTCCCTCCATTATAAATATCGAACATAGATTCATGGCAGGGACAGGCCATAGCCAGCTTTTCCGTATTCCAGTTAGTAACATCGCAACCGGTGTGAGTGCATATCGCTGAAAAAGCTACTATCCCTTCTGCGGCATTTTTCTGATGCCTTTCTAAAAGCTTTTCTTGATCAATACGTGTAATCATCAATCGGTTAAGTCTAGAGCCATCTCTAGTCAAAAGTGAACCGGGTTCTCTCGCTAATGCAGGAAAGGGCTGCTGATTTAACTTAATCGATGTTGGATCGATGAGATCGCCTGAGAAGTCTCCGTCCCCGTATATTAATTGATCGCCCGGCTGAGGTCGTAATCGATTTGGAGGCTGCGCTAATAATTCACTTGGAATCCATACGCTAGTGACAGCACCGAGTTTTAAAGCTGTTCGCCGCGAGATTTCTTTCGTCTTGGAGGTATCTTTCATTTTTTTTGCTTCCAGCGGTGAAGTAATTACTTCTGTAACAAATGTTACAACAAAGTAGTGATGCCGCAAAGTACCCGAATTTAGTCAAAATCGATTTTGAATTCAGGGCCATTGGGGATTGGTGCAGAGGTTAGGTGATTTGAAAGAGACAGAGGCTAGTGTTGAACTTAATAACCATCAAGCAAGGAAAGTTTACGTTACTCCAAATTTGTCTGAATTTTGCCATTGTTATCGACGGCGACGAAAGAAAGGCCGGTATCGCGTAAAAAATCTGATGATTCTTGCAACGGTTTTAATATTGCTATTGTCGCAATGGACCCAGCTAAAAGACATGACGGGGCGGCAACACTAACGGCTTGCCATCCAGTGGAGGGATAGCCCGTAATCGGATTCAGTAAGTGGCTATAACGCTTGCCGTTAAGCTCAAAACAACGGAGATAGTCGCCGCTGCTTGCGAGGCCTCCGTGATGGAGTGTTATTTCGGCTATAGCGACGACCGGGTCTTTCGGACAGCTTATTCCGACCTTAAACGGTTCGTGGTTTGTTTGCTCAGATCCAATTACCGCAAAATCTCCGCCGAGGTTGATGAGCCCCACCAACTCTGAGTTTCTGCTTGCTATAGTGGCTAACCTGTCTGCGGCGTATTCCTTAACAATGCCCCCAAAATCTAATTCCATGCCGAAGGGCAAAAAAACTTTTTGACCCTCTATGGAGATTCGTTTGAATCCAACATTTTGAAGTGTTTTTTTTATTGTGTTTTTGTCTGGAACTACTGCTTTGCGATAGTCCCAAATTTTGTTAAGTGGACCGGCAGTAATATCAAATAGTCCATCACTTTGTTCATAGCATGCCGATGCGTGCTCAAAGATTGCAAGTGTTTCTTCATCTACTAAAATTCCTCTGGTATCCCCAGCACTGGCATTAATCGCACTGAGTTCGCTCTCACTTAAGAATCTTGAGTATTTTCGTTCGAGACGTGAAACCTCACTCTGTAATGCAGCTAGAATTTTGTCTGCATTGGAGCTTCCTATCAGGGTGATTTCACAGGAGCTTCCCATTGCCTTAAACTTTAAGTGGCTTTTTTTTTCTGTCATCTAGATTGCTCAGTACGAAAAATCGAAGCCGAGTGAGAAACGTGAGAAGCGAACGAGGGCTGTGCTCGGTTTGGAAACATTATATGAAGAATATTTGCTTTTGGCTTGATATCGCTCGGCCCCAAGTGTGATCCGCCAACTGTTAATATTTGCGATGATGTTTATACCACCGCTGATTGCTCCGAATGCAGCTAACCGGTAGTCGCTGGACTGTGGCATCAGTGGATTAGAACTGAAGTCATCAATATTGGTAAAAAAGTTCGCTGAAGACTGGGTGTAATACCTAATGCTTGGCACAATTCGAAAATCAATAGGTAGAGATGTTGTTAAGTTTTGATGCCATGCAAAATCGACTGTATGAGATCCGATACCGAAATCATCATGATACAGTCTATAATTTAAATGAAGCGCGGCATCTGCTTCGTCTAAAAAAAGGCGAAAGGAATTGGTCCATGCATATTGCGATTTAGTATCCGGTCTAATGTCTCTTAATTTATAAGGGTCACTTAAAAAGCCCTTTTGATTTGTGACTGAAATTGCAGTCTGATATGTGGAAAATTGGTTAATTATATGGCTGACGGATAGCGCAGTAGAAACACTTCGTTTGCTCGCGCGCTCTATTCGATTAAACTTGTTTGCATCAGTTGGGAAAATATCGTCATTGGAAACGCTCGCATTGAGGCTAATCGTGGTTAGTTTGTTTTTTAACTCATGGGCTAAGCCGACATTTACAAACGTAGCTGTATAGTCATTTTCGGCAGATCGTCCGGCGCTTGCGCTCAAGGTGTCGTTTTCAAAATAGTAGCTCCCGCCGACACTGAGTTCTCGTCTTTCGTCGTAGATTCCGCTGGCTCCGCTTAGGTTAACGATCGGCTCGCCCTCTGCATCAGCAGTTGTAAACCATGGCGACGCGCCACTCAATGAATCGTAGCTACCATTTATTTGAAATGAAGAGTTGCGTGAAACAGGCGTGATTAGTTGAAACTGGTGTACGTCAATATCATATCGGGAGAGTTCGCCGAATAGTACTTCATTACTTAGCAGGTCGTCTTCTTGGTAATTAGTAGATTTTATTGACGCGGTACTCTGTGGGGGAGGGGCATCTGCATGGGTCAGGGAGGACAGGGTCAGGGCGGTGCTACTGAGCGCTAAAAGGCTTTTTGAATATCGATTTGTCATTTTTTTGAAGACATCGTTCGTTTAATTCTTTTTTACTCCTGAACTGCAAATTAGTTGCACCCACATCCTCCGCCAGCAGCATTGCTGCTACCAGATGAAGCTTCTTTACTAAAAAAAATGTGCTTTGCGAGCGCGTCTTCAAGTACATCCGTTTTCCATGCCATCTCGTCTTTTGCAAGATAACCTTTCTCCCAGGCACGAACTTCCACGCACGCTGTGAGATTGATTGCGCTGATAAGGACTAAAAGTCCCAAAGCATGTTGTTTTGATATGAGTTTGATCATGAGTCACGAATACTATAGAAAGCTTTTGTATTTGTGTCCAGAGAACTTTTAATCAATATTGCTTTTACACTGTTATGTTTGAAAAAAAGTGGTTTCGATGCGACTTTTGTAACCAAAAAAAGACGTTTAAATTGATTAATTACTAGATAAGCGTTAGTTTCAAAAAGTGAAGATTGAGAATTAACAGCGCAAAGGAAAGGCTCATGAGAACTATAGTAAATTATTTTTTAACTTTCACATTGTTTTTTTTAGGGCCGATTGCTTCAGCACAAAGGGGCTCTCCAGATTGGCAGCTAGCGGAACAGGAATTGCTAAAGCATTTTCGTGCCTTGCTTCAATTTGATACGAGCGATCCTCCGGGACGTGAGTTGCCGGCGGCAGAATATATTCGTGATGTGCTTCAGTCTGAAGGTTTCGACGTGGAGATGCTTGCGATAGATTCAGAGAGGCCAAATGTTCTTACTCGCCTAAAGGGTTCAGGTAACAAGCCCCCTTTGTTGATAATGGCTCACACCGATGTTGTTAACGTCGATCCGGCCAAATGGACCTTCCCGCCGTTTAGTGCAACGGTTGACAATGGTTATGTATATGGTCGCGGAGCAGTTGATGATAAAGATAATCTAGCTGCCGCGCTGATGGTAATGTTGGAGCTAAAGCGTCAAAAAATCGCCCTCGATCGTGATGTGATTTTCTTGGCCGAATCGGGCGAAGAGGGTGCGACAGAGTATGGCATTGAGTTTATGGTCAATGAGCACTTTGAAAAAATTGAGGCTGAATTTTGTTTGGCTGAGGGAGGCTCGGTAGCGCGTGTCAATCGAGAGGTTCAATATGCTGGAATTCAGTCAGTGGAGAAGATCCCCTATAGGGTTGAACTTGTTGCGACCGGTGTTGCGGGCCATGGTTCCGTTCCATTACAGAGTAACCCTGTTGTTCGGTTGGCAAAAGCAATGGCAGCTGTTGCAGACTGGCGTTCTCCGGTGCGTCTCAACGAAACAACGGCGGCCTATTTTGAACGTCTTGCTGGAATTTCTTCACCAGAGGCTGCGGCGAGGTACCTATCGGTTCTTGATCCCGCGACAATAAATGAGGCTGATGAGTATTTTCTAGCTAACGAGCCCCGGCATGCTTCTATGCTCCGTTCTTCGCTGTCACCAAATATTATTGATGCGGGTTATCGAATTAATGTAATTCCATCTGATGCCCGTGGAAGCATTGATTTTCGCGCTTTACCTGATGAGGATATACCTGCGTTTTTAGATCAGATTCGGAATGTGATCGACGATTCCGCCGTTGAGGTGAGTCTCGGTGCGAGAAATACTCGTCCGCGGGGTGAAGCTAGAATAAATACACCTGCATTTTCTGCGATCGAGGCCGGAATCAACAAGCACTACGGTGTGGTAACTCTGCCGACAATGAGCACAGGGGCGACCGACATGGCGTATCTGCGCAATAAAGGAATCGAGTGCTATGGGATAGGGCCTGCGATCGATCGCGAGGACGCAGCATTGGGTTATGGTGCGCATAGTGACCAGGAGCGTATTTTAATCAGTGAACTAAATCGGTTTCTGCGCTTCAACTGGGATATCGTTCTGCAAATAGCGGGGACGGATTGATGGCGATAGACTGTCGGAGAGAACTTACTAAGTGTTCTTCGTAACTGCGGTCCGCTGTGATTACGTGCTCCTCGGGTATAGCTATAGGTCTATCGTAAATTCTGCAGTCGAATGATCTAACCAAAGTGCTCGTGCAAATATAGAAGTACCGGTGTTCACGCTCACGGAGTGAAGGAGATATTTTCCAGCTGTTAAGTCGCTCTTGTTCAGCTTCAATGACAAAACATTCTGTGTGAGTAGGTCGTGGGAATCTGTGTGAGTTGCAAATGGAGTGGTTTTAGTGCCAGATTCCATGATACCCGATGAATCGATAAAAGCGGCGAATTGTCCTCCGACTAATTCGATCGCTAGGTAGATATCGATGGGCACGTTGGCACTTTCGCTAATTTTAACATCAAGCTCGACATGTGCATCCGACTGATTCAGGTCGATTTCAAATTTTGTAAAAACATTTTTCGTATGTGGCGTCCTTTTAGCCGGCGCTTGGAGAGCAGAGTAATGACGCGGCTGGGCAAGGAGCTCGCTAATGTCAATTGTCATAGTAAAATCTATTAAGCTGTTGATTTCATGTTGTGAAAGGTGACTCACTTCGCCGTGAGAGTCATCGATTGAAGCGAGATTTACTACATCTTCAATCGATTCTGCGCTTCCATCATGCAGGTATGGAGGGGATTGACTTAAACCTAATAGAGATGGTGTGTTTATAGCTAACCGATTTCGCTGGAGCGAGAGGTTTACGCTGTGTTGCTTGCCGTCTTGATAAAGTGGTGGGGCGTGGCAGGCGGAGCATCCAACCTTCTCGTCGAAAAATAATTGTTGTCCCAGTAAGGGGTCAGAGGATGAGTTTAATTTCTTCGAATTATCAAAGTTAGAGGGGAAAAGGAGGGACTCTACATATGCAGATAATCGATCAAGATCTGCAGAACGTCCCTTATTAGGCTGAGCTTGGTCACAGGCAGGATCGCAGCCATGGTCGCCCATAGCTAAGCCAGAACCGCCTTGAATATTGCGTATTGTTTCTTCTACATCCTGTATTTCGTCAAGGTTTCCAGCCCAATGAAACGGTGGAGTTTTTCCAGCTGCATAAAGGCTTGGGGTATTGCGTTTGCCATCAGGGAAAAACCAGTTGGCAAGATCTGCTCCGCCGTCAAAGTGACATGTCGCACATGCTATCCATTGGTCCTTGGATAACCTTGTGTCATTAGAGCTATTAAACAACCGTTTCCCAGCGAGTAGATCTGGTTCTAGCGGTATGTTAGTTACTTCAATGACCTGTGTTATCTTTTTTCGTTGTGTGTCTATAACAGTGATTGTGCCGTCAAGCGAGTTATCAACGTAAAGTTTTGTCCCAGTGCTGTTAAGAGTTATTCCAAGGGGATGACTTCCTAGCTCAATATGTCCCGATCCAGAGAACGTATTGAGGTCTAATATTGAAAGGTCATTGCTTGCTGCATTCAGAATGTAGAGCGTGTCGTTAAACGCTATTGCTTCGATCGGGATTCCAACAGGTTCATCCACAATGTCCAGGCCGAGACGTTTGTTTCTTAAATTCACCTTGCGTTCCAGGTCCACGATTGAAAGAGACGGAAAGACGGTTGTGTCAAATTGCAGATTTCGATTGGCATCATTAACAAAGGTCTGGGGTAAAAAAGCAGTTTTTCCATCTTCACTGAGGGCGATTGATTGAGAGAGCGAAGCCTTCGAGCCAAGATCGATCGTGCTGACAACTTCATTGTTTGTCGTATCTATAACCGAGACTCTCCCGTTCTTAAAATGGGTTACATAGAGCCAACGGGAGCCTTTTGAAAGAGCGAGCCCCCGTGGTTCAGCATCAACTCCTATAGTCGCTAACTTTATAAAAGTGCTTGTGTCGAAAACATCAACGCTATTATCGAGTTGGTTAGAGACGTAGAATTTTGAAGAATCTGTTACAACTCCGAATGGCCCTCTGCCCGTTTTTTTTTGACCGATAATTGAGTACGACTCTGAGTCGATGAATGTCAAAGCGTCCTCGTTTTGGTTAACGACAATTAACGTTTTAGTGGTGTTGTCAAATCCGATTGACTGTGGCCTTGACCCGACGGGAATCTCGGTTATTTTTTCCGAAGATTTTCTAAAATCGACGATCGAAATAGTGGAGGAATCCTGATTGGCTACGGCTATTTTTGTATCCCCATCAAAGACAACAATGGACGAGGATCTTTCGTGGGCTTCTAGTATTCCAACCGCTAACGATGTCGTCAAAACCAAAAATTGTAAAAGTCTTTTCATTTAACCCCTGAGTAACGCTTTTAAACTGTCAATTTGAACGCTCAGATAAGGCATCTAGACTAAGTTTTCCTGGGCCAAAAGAAAAAAGAATTAAAAATGTCGCTAAGTACATTGCGGCTAGTTCGCCTCCATTGGAAGTTGGGAACCAAGCGGGGTGTGCTATGAGATATGCGCTGATCATTAACAACACAGAGATAGCCGCGGCTATGCGCGTCCACAAACCTAAGCAAATTAATGCGCCTCCAAAAAACTCGATGACGCCAGCAATAAAAAGGGCGTTAACTTCAAATGGTATCTGCCAGCTAATAAGTCCAGAAATTTCTATAGATGTCATTCCTGAACCAGATATTGCCTGCGGTTTATCGCTAAAAAGTTTGCTGTAGCCATGTGTCATGAACATAGTCGACGTTAAAATCCGCCAAAAAGCCCAATTAAGAGTTTGCGAATTGATGGCAAGATAAGCAAGGCTTTTTGAAAAAATTGTCGTCATTAATTATTTCCTCGCGCTAAATTAAGTTAAGTTTGGTGTTATAGGGATTTGTACTAACCCTTTTGAGCTTCCGGTTGGCTTCACAGCTCAAAAGCTCGGACAAATGCTGGTCTTTTTTTAAGCATCTCAAAGTACCGTTTGGTGTTTATTTTAAACCCATCTGATAATCCTAACGATTCAGCAAGAACTAACGCATAGCAAACACTGATGTCTGCAATAGTGAAGCGATTAGAACAGAGATAGTCTCGGTTTTCTAAGCTTTGCTCGACAGCTCTTAGTCTCGAGAAAAACCATTTTTTATAGTCCTCTACGACTTGTGGTACTTGCCTCTCTTTAGGCTCGAGCTTGGAGTATCTAAGTACAAGCGTCTGTGGAAAAGTTAACGTTGCGTCGCTCCGATGTAGCCAATTCAAGTAGCTTCCGTAATCGTTGTCGGAAGGAAGAACAGCAAGATCTGTTGGCCCGTATTTGTCTACTAAAAAGTGTAAGATTGCGGAAGATTCGGTAAGCGTTGCTGATCCGTCAACTAGCGTTGGAACAGTGCCAAGCGAATTGATCTCAAGGTATCCCTCGTAATTAACTCTGGGAGGAAATTTCATCGTTATGAGCTCGTACTTAATACCCAGTTCTTCGAGGGCCCATAACGGCCGCATCGATCGCGATCTTTTGCAGTGGTAAAGCTTAGGCGTCATGGTTAATCTCCTGATTTAAGTTCGAATGATATTAAACGCTCCTTTGGAAAGACCAGCTTTTTTTGCAACACCACTTATCGACGTTTTTGCATGCCCAAGCTTTATTAAGCTGTCGACGGCAGCATCGCAAATAGCTGTTTGCGCGCTTTTGCTCTTTTGTGCTTGTCTATTTGGGACTGGGGAATTGCTTTTATTATTAAGATTCATCTTCTAATATTTTTTTAAATTACCGCCAAGTATAAACCAAAAATACATTTATCGTTGGAAACAAGTAGATTAGCTTTTAAAGGGCTTATTGCGTATGCTGAAAAATCACGATTAGTCATGATGATTGCTTGAAATTAAGGCAAAAGTGCACCGTATTATCGGTAATCTAAAACGGAAAGATTAAATGAATGTCAATTTTTCAAAAGCTGAAAAAACCTTCTTTGACGAAATCGATCTTTTTATTCAAGAAAATTTACCATCAGATTGGGCCCTGAAACCTATTTCGTGGCCCCACGATTATGCGTTTCGGGGTTATGAGAATCTGGCTGATGAAAAGTTGGCAGAGGCATTTGTAAATAGAATTATAGAGAAGGGTTGGTATACGGCTTTTTGGGATGATGCGCTTGGTGACAAAAAGTATACCAATATGCAACAGGCAATTTTCGATGAGCGGATGAGTTACCACCGCGCGCCTCGGTTGGGACATATCGCGACTGGAATGGTGGCGCCAGTTTTATTGAGGGCAGGCACGAGCGAGCAAAAAGAAAAATGGTTGCCCGATATCGCCACAGGGAAAATAAAATTTTGGCTAGGGTATAGCGAACCGAATGCTGGGTCCGATTTGGGAAGTGTTCGAACAACAGCAGTAGAGTTTGATGACCATTACGTGCTAAATGGACAGAAGTGCTGGTCCAGTGGTGCTCATCTTGCTGACTACTCTTGGATGATAGTGAGGACTGATCCGCAGGCCCAGAAGCATAAAGGACTTAGCTTTTTTATCGTTGACAATAAAACATCGGGCATAACGATGGATCCAGTCATTAATATTCTTGGTGAGCATTCGTTCAATAATGTTTTCTTGGATAATGTAAGGGTGCCGAAGGAAAACCTAATCGGGGGTAAGAACAGAGGTTTTTATAATCTGATGACCGCGTTAGACTTTGAGCGAATTTGTTTGGTTGGCATTGGTGAATATAAACGGATGTTTGAAGAGCTCGTGGAATTTGTGAACAGCACGAGTATGGATGGAGAGATCCTATCTGAGAAAAAAAGTGTTCGTAGAAAGCTTGCCGAGTTAGCGACGCGAATTGAAGTTGGGTATATGCTTTTTTGGAAAACTGCAGAAATGTTAGATAACGGAGAGGATCCAAACGTGGAGTCTTCTGTTCTAAAGCTAACGGCGACCGAGCTGGCGAAAGATATGGCGGATCTTTCGATGGAGATTCTTGGACCTTACGGGCAGTACGAAGGGAGCCCTGAGCGGTCGCCGCTGAGAGGCCTGGTTTCGAGGGGGTTCCTGGAGAGTATTTCCGCAACAATTGGTGCGGGAACTTCAGAGGTGCAGCGAAATATTATAGCTCAGAGGGGATTGGGTTTGCCAAGGTGACTCTCGTATTTACGTATCTTAGCTTCCAAACTTTCACCTAGTTTATGTATGTTGGTCCTTTGTGTTGATTGATGAGTTTTATTTATGAACTTAAGGCTGAATGAAGAACAACGTATTTTGAAAGACTCCGCAAAGTCTTTTTTGGACAGAGAGTGTCCGAGGCAATTAATGCGCAACCGTCGCGAAACCTCGGATGATTACGATAGGTCATTGTGGTTTAAGTTGGCAGGTTTGGGTTGGACCGGGCTTGTAATTGATGAGAATTTTGGCGGAGTTGGAGGTTCTTTTGAGGACCTTTCAATTGTAATAGAGCAACTGGGAGCCGCTTGTGCTCCGATACCTTTTTTTGGGACTTCAGTGCTGGGCGCAAGTGCACTGTCTAAGTCAAAGAACAATGAAATAAAAGCAGACCTTTTACCTCAAATTGTGACCGGTGACTGTACTATTTCATATGCTTTTGCTGAGCCAGGTGTCGCTTATCAACGCGATAAAATATCTTTAGAGATCGCTCCTATTGATGATCGCTTGGTGATAAACGGGATTAAGCTTTTTGTCGAGTATGGATTATCCGTCGATTACTTTTTAGTTGTTGGCCGATTAAGTCGCGATTTAGCTATAGTAATGGTTGATGCCAAGAGTATCGGAATTCAAAAGCTTCCATCTGCGACACTCGATTATGCCGGGCAATGTGAGGTCGTATTTACAAATGTTTCTGTCTCAAGCTCTGCAATTTTGGCCAGTGGGAGAGAGGCTGAGGAGCTCTTGAGCGAATTAGAGGATATTGCTGCCGTAGGGAAATGTGCTGAGATTGTGGGTTGTGTGCAGAATGTTTTAGAGATGACCGTATCTTATGTGTCAAAGAGAGAGCAGTTTGGTCAGCTAGTTGGCTCGTTTCAGTCGGTGCAACATCATTGTGCGAATATGGCAGTTGGGGTCGATAGTATTCGCAGCCTTATGCGGCTCGCTATGTCTAAGGTATCGCAGGGCACTAATGCGGCGAAGGAGGTATCCATGGCCAAGGCCTATGCAAGTTCCACCGCAGTGAGCTTGGTTAAACTAGGGCATCAAGTCCATGGTGCAGTTTCGTTTTGCGATGATTTGGATATGCATCTGTACCTTCGCAGAGTCCACGCGGCTTCGGTTGCTCATGGTGATGCAGAATATCATTATGAAAAGGTCGCAAAAAGCGTTGGGATATAACCGGATTGCGTGGTTATGAGAATAAGATGAAATACCAAAAGTAGATTTGGAGATTTAAGTGCCCATATTGCAATCAAAATTAAGCAGAAATTCTGAGAGTTGGCAAAAAAACAGTAGTGATATGTCAGAGCTTCTTTCTGAAATGAATTCCCTTCTTGAAAAAGCTGCTGAGGGCGGTGGTGAGGAGGCGGTTGAGAGACTTCGCTCAAAAGGGAAAATGCCTATTCGCGAACGTATTTCCCATGTTCTAGATTCTGATTCGCCTTTCCTTGAGATAAGTCCCCTTGCTGCTTGGCGGTCTCCTTTCGCTATAAGCTCAGGGTTTCTGGTGGGTATTGGGGTTGTGTCAGGGGTTGAGTGTTTAATATTGGGGCACGATCCGTCAGTGAGAGCAGGTGCTTTCAATCAATTTAATTCGAAAAAATTAATGAGAGGGTTGCAAATAGCGCGAGAGAATCGATTGCCGTACCTTCAGTTTGTAGAATCTGCGGGTGCGGATCTCCGCGGACAGGGCGGTAAGAGAGAAGATCCCGAAGAGGTCATACAGCGTGAAATCGATCATTTCGCGGAATCAGGTCGGTTGTTTTACGAAATAACAGAGCTCTCAAAGCTTGGTATCCCAACTATCTCACTGGTGTTCGGTGCCTCGACCGCAGGCGGAGCTTATCAACCTGGCATGAGTGATTACAATATATTGATCAAAAATCAGTCTCAAGTTTTTCTCGGTGGACCCCCTTTAGTCAAGATGGCAACCGGCGAGGATGCAGATCCTGAAAGTTTAGGCGGAGCAGATATGCATAGCTCTGTCTCGGGGTTATCGGATTATTTAGCCAATGACGAAATGGATGGAATAAGAATTTGCCGAGAGGTTGTTGCGCATTTGAATTGGAAGAAGTTTGGGCCTGATCCTGATGCTGAGTTTCTCCCACCATTTTATGATCAAGAGGATCTTTTGGGGATTGTTTCTAAGGATTTGAAAACGCCTTTTGATATGCGTGAGGTAATTGCACGAATTGTTGACGGGTCAAATTTTGAAGAGTTTAAAGGGCTTTATGGTCCTACCTTAGTGTGTGGATGGGCAAAAATCCATGGGTATCCGATTGGGATTTTGGGTAACAATGGAGCTCTATTTTCAGAGTCTGCAGAAAAGGCAGCGCAATTCATTCAGCTGTGTAATCAAATAAGTACGCCACTTCTTTTTCTTCACAACATCACAGGCTTCTTGGTAGGTACCGAATTTGAGCAAGGTGGGATCACAAAAAATGGATCAAAAATGATCAATGCAGTCTCTAATTCAACAGTCCCTCATTTTAGCGTGGTTGTTGGGGCATCATATGGTGCTGGGAATTATGGAATGAGCGGGCGGGCTTTTGGAACTCGATTTAATTTTATTTGGCCAACCGCGAAGATTGCAGTAATGGGGCCTAAACAAATGGCGGGGGTTATGAGTATCGTAGGCAAGGCTGCTGCAGCGAGGCGAGGAATAGACTTTGATGAGGAAGCGGATATCAAACGATCCCAGATCGTTGAACATTGGGCTGAGGAACGGTCGAAAGGATTATTTGCAACATCTCGTGTCAGTGATGATGGAATGATTGATCCGAGAGATACCAGACAAGTCTTAGCCATAGCGCTATCCGTTTCTCATAATGCAGAGGTTAAGGGGACAAAGGAGTATGGTACGTGGAGGATGTAAACAAGCCCCTAGAGAAAAAGTTTCGTAAGATCTCACGCTTATTAATCGCTAACAGAGGCGAAATAGCTCGGCGCATCAATTGGTCTGCGCAGAAAATGGGTTTAGTTACGATCGCTGTCTATTCCGAAGATGATGTGAACTCACCTCATGTTAAAGAGTGTGATTTTGCTGTCTCGTTGGATGGTGAGACCACGCTAGATACTTACCTTAACCAAGATAAAATCATCAAAGCTTGTGTTCAAGCTGAAGCAGATGCGATACATCCAGGATATGGCTTCCTATCTGAAAACAGCGGCTTCGCCTCGCGCGTTGTCTCGGAAAAAATAGTATGGATAGGCCCCTCCTCCGATGCGATTGCCTCTATGGGAGACAAGTTAGCAGCGAGGGAATTAATGATAGAGGCCGGCGTGCCGATGTTGCCGGCCGCGAATTTTGATTCTGAAACTGATTTAGAGGATGTAAGTAAGGAAATCGGGTTCCCACTCTTAGTAAAGGCTTCAGCTGGTGGAGGGGGGAAAGGTATGCGAGTAGTGCATGCTTTTGATGATCTGGAAAATGCGATTCTTGGTGCGCAGAGAGAGGCGCGCAATGCTTTCGGAGATGAAACAGTCTATTTAGAGAAATGGCTGCCCGATTGTCGTCATATAGAAATTCAGATTATTGGCGATCAATATGGTGAGCTGGTGCATTGTTTTGAGCGAGAATGCTCGATTCAAAGAAGGCATCAGAAAATTATTGAGGAAGCTCCTTCGGTATCAATGTCAGAAAAAATTCGCGAGAGTATGGGTCAGGTGGCATTGATTGCTGCGCGAAAAATAAATTATTTTTCCGCCGGCACGATTGAATTTTTGTTTGACGGTCATGATTTTTTCTTCTTAGAAATGAATACTCGTCTACAGGTGGAACACCCGGTCACTGAAGCAATTACTGGCATTGATTTAGTTAGGGAGCAGATTCTCATAGCGCAAGGAAGCCCTCTCTCTTTTTGTCAGGAAGATCTCCAAATTACTGGACACGCTATCGAGGCTCGACTTTACGCAGAGGATCCACGTAATAACTTTTTACCGAGCCCCGGGAAAATATTGTTATGGGAACCCACGTCTGTGATAAATGAGGTGAGAAAGTCGGGCGAATACGAAGGACTTAGGTTAGATTCGGGTGTTGAGACAGGGTGCCATGTTTCAATTAATTATGATCCTATGTTGGCAAAGTTTATCTGCCACGCGGCTACACGAGACGAAGCAGCGAGAGGATTGGCGAAGGCTCTTGAAACATCAAAAATATTTGGTGTACAAACTAATCGAGATTTTCTTGTTGTAACGCTGCGGCATGAGGCATTTTTGAATGCTTTGACCACCACAAATTTTATAGATAATCATATGAGTACTTTGACGCGCGAGATTGGACGCGCTGAGTATCGTAACTCCGTTATAGCGTTGATTATGGAGGCCCAGGAACGATCTCGGCAAAAAGCGAAAGCTCTTCGGACTATAGTGAGCGGTTGGAGGAACTCAGTAATGCCGCTGGAGAGTCTTAGGATTGAATCGGTAGAGTATGGAGAAGAGGTCGTCGAATATGCGGTGCGTCGTGACGGAAGTTTTAGGGTGCGATTCAAGGATTTCGATACCTCTGTTTTTTTGCGGTCTAGAGAACCCGGGATAGTGGATGTTGAGATTGATGGGTGGCGTGCTCAATTTAGGCTGGATTCTGACCAAGATGTTTTTAACGACCTGATTAGTTGGTACGTCCACGGGCCGATGGGTTCTGTAGTCATTCGGCATCTAACTCGGTTTCCAGCCCGAGAGTCAGAGTCGTTTGGGGGAGACCTTCATGCGCCAATGCCAGGGACTGTCGTCTCGGTCTCTGTTCGGGCCGGCGACAGGGTAGAAGAGGGTCAAGTCCTTATGGTGTTAGAGGCGATGAAAATGGAGCATCAAATCTCTGCATCTGCAACCGGCAATGTTACGGGCATCTTTGTGAGCGAGGGTGAGCAAGTTGCTAATGGACACTTGTTGCTCCAACTTGAGGTTGGAGAAAATCCATAACGGAAAAAGGAGTGTCCCGTAGTGACTGAATTACAATGCGTTATATATGAAAAAATCGATCGAGCTGCGTGGATAACGTTAAACCGACCGCAAAGCCGAAATGCTTTGTCTGCTGAGCTGGTGAATGAACTTTATCAATCGATTGAGACTGCCAATGAAGATACGAGCATAAGATGCATCGTTATCACCGGAAATGGTAGTTCGTTCTGTTCTGGAGCAGATTTAAAGAGTCCGCCGGGTCAAGCGATTGCAGGCGTAAAATCGGTCTCCTTTGCGGATGTGCTAAAAGCTATCCAGGAAAGTCCCAAGCCAGTGATCAGTTGCATTAATGGGAGTGCATTCGCTGGTGGACTAGGGTTAATAGGTGCCTCAGACATTGCTATTGCTTCGAACTCAGCTGTTTTTAGTTTTAGCGAAGTGAGGATCGGAGTGATCCCGGCTGTTATTTCTGTTGTGTGCTTACCAAAACTTGGAATTCAAAACGGAATGAAACTCTTTCTTACAGGTGAGAAGTTCACTGGGGAGGCTGCAGTAACTTTAGGATTAATAAATCGTGCGGTGGACGATTCGCAATTAAAAGAAGCGATTTGTAACGAGATTAAAGCGATCTCCTTGGGAGGTCCGAAGGCGATTATGGAAACAAAAAAATTGGTTCGCCAGATGTGTAATATTGATTCTGGGAAAGCGTTTGAAGTTGCGACTGAATGGAGCGTCAGGATGTTTAAGTCGGAAGAGGGTGTTGAAGGAATTAGTGCGTTTCGGGAAAAAAGAAAACCAAATTGGCAGTAGGTTTTGGGTCTGTGGTAACCGATTGATCGAGGGGTAATAAGGCGCTCTATGACTGAGATAATACGAATAGGAAATTGCAGTGGGTTCTATGGGGATCGGCTTGCCGCAGCAGCAGAAATGGTGAGGGGAGGAAGAATTGATGTTCTCACGGGAGATTATCTCGCCGAGTTGACGATGGCAATACTCCACGAACAAAGAATAAAAAGAGGGGGTCACTTAGGCTATGTTGGTACCTTTTTAAAGCAAGTGAGAGAGGTGGCGGCAGAGTGCGCAGAAAGGGGTATTAAAATTGTAGTAAACGCTGGCGGGCTAAATCCTAAAGGAATGGCAGAGGAAACAAGCAAGATATTGCGTGAACTAACAATTGAATTGCAAGTCGCGTACATTGATGGAGATGATATCGTTAATGAACTGCCAGTTCTTCAAAAGAAAGGGCAGCAATTTTTGAATATGGATTCTGGCGTGCCTCTTTCTGACACCCGCAATCAAGTGGTCACGGCAAATACATATTTAGGAGCGTGGGCTATCAAGGAAGCTCTTGATCAAGGGGCGGACATTGTGATCTGCCCCCGAGTGACTGATGCGGCAGTTGTAATTGGCCCAGCTGCTTGGAAGTTTCGCTGGGAGAGAGAAAATTATGATGCCCTTGCGGGTGCGCTCACCGCCGGACACATTATTGAATGTGGCGCACAATGCTGCGGTGGTAATTATGCATTTTTTGAAGAAGTTAAAAGCTTTCGTAACGTCGGGTATCCTATCGCCGAGCTTGAGTCAGATGGTTCTTTTACCATAACAAAGCACCCGGGAACTGGTGGTTTAATTTCGGTCGGCACCATCACGGCCCAACTCCTTTATGAGGTTTCGACCCCTGAGTATTACAACCCTGATGTTATAGCTCATTTCGATGCCATCGATATTTCGCAGGATGGGGACGACCGAGTTAGGGTGAGCAATTGTAAAGGGAGTAGTCCCCCGAGCACCCACAAAGTTTGCATAAATACTTTGGGGCCGCACAAACAGTCTTTAGAGTTTCTTTTGACCGGTTTGGATATTGAAAAAAAAGCTGACGTATATTTGGACGCAATTTTTTTTAATTTGGGAGGTAGAGATCAGTTTGATGATGTTGATGTCCAGCTCATCCGAAGCGACCATCATAACCCTACTTCAAACGAGGTGTCACATGCCTCATTGCGCCTCACTGTGACTACGGAGGATGCCAGTCTAGTTGGTAGGATTCTTCAAGCGAAAATTACTGAACTGGGTCTTGCAAACATACCGGGGAATACGAGCCGAGGCGCTGCGGGATATGATGGCTCCCGGGTTTTGGTCTACTGGCCCTCGTTGATAGAGAGTTCGCATATTGAGGAAATAGTTAATTTTCAAAATACAAAGACTGTGGTTAAGCCTACGCAAGTTATGAGTAATGTAGTAAGAAAAGCCGAATTTTCAAGAAAAAATAAGATCAGAGTCAAGCATTCTAAAACTGAGAAAATAGAGTTAGGTAGAATTTTCGGTGCGCGCTCGGGAGATAAGGGCGGGTGTGCGAATTGTGGAATATGGGCAAAAACGGATGAAGAATATTCCTACCTCTGTTCGTATCTTACTGTTAGTAAGCTAAAAGAACTCGCGGTCGATTTGAAGACTTTTAAGATTGATCGCTATGAATTCGCTAACCTACGAGCCGTCAACTTTTATATTCACGGCTTGCTAGGTGATGGTGTTTCATCGAGCCATCGGATAGACAAGCAAGCAAAATCGCTGGGAGAATACCTTCGCGCAAAGTTAATTGATTTTCCTACGGATTTACAGAGAGAATTTTAATCGAGTTACGATTGGGCCTTTGGTCTCTTGCTTTTCCTAAAGGGAAAAAATCATGAAGTATAAGTTACTATCTCTTTTTCTTTTTTTTCCTGCGAAACTATTATGCCAGTCAGTTGTGTTTGAGGATGCGAGATTTATTATTGGCGATGGATCGGTATTGGAAAATGCATCAATTCTTGTTCAGGAAGGAAAAATTGCTGCGCTAGGACCACGTGACCAGATTGTTGCCGGTAGTGCCACGCGGATCTCAATGAGTGGAAAAACCATCATGCCAGCGATGATTGACGCTCATGCGCATCTTGGTTTTCAAGATCGAGTTGACTGGGGAGCAGAGAACTATACGCTTGAAAATTTGATTGAAAATCTAGAGCGCTATGCTTGGTATGGATTTAGTGCTGTGTTTTCGGCGGGCAGTGATCCCGCGCCGATAATGGAGGAGCTGAAGGCCCAAGAAAATGAAAGAAAATTCCTTGGGGCTCGACCGTTATACGCGATTGGAATTGCCCCTCCGAATGAAGGGCCAAATAATTTATTTTTAGATGAGGTGCATGACGTAGAGAGCAGGTTTGATAGTCAAATTCTTTATGGAGTTTCTGACGCGGATAAGGGGATAGAAATTGTTAGGCAGCTTGCAGCTACAGGAACTCAGTTCATCAAATTATGGGTTGATGATCGAGGTGGTAGCCAAGTTAAATTGTCACCTGAGGTATATAGAGCGATTACTAATGAGGCGAAAGATCGTTCAGTTGATGTTTTTGTGCATCAACAATCAGCGTCGGACATGCAGGATTTGATAGAGGCCGGAGTTGCAGGCTTTTTACACGGTCGTTTTGATTCAGAATTTGACCTAAGGTTATCAGATTTATTGGCTTCGTCAGGCGTTTTTGTGGTCCCGAATTTGGGTTTGGGTGAGTTGCGAGGTGAAGCTATTGGAGAGGACAATTTTCTCAAGGCAACGTTGCCAGCGGTAACAGCCCACCGAGTTGGAAATACTAATGAAAATCGGAGCCTTCAAAGGCAGGGTTCGGCTATAGATGAACGCGTGCTGAGTGATAGGTTCATGACCGCTGTGAACAGCGGTGTCAGTTTCGTACTAGGAACAGATGCTGGCGCTGTGCCTGATCATTTTTTTGGTTATACGGGTCACAGAGAGCTGCAAATATATGTGCGTTTAGGTATGACACCGATGCAGGCTCTAATGTCAGCAACAAGTGTGGCCGCTCGATATCTTAAGCTTAACGATTCGGGTCTTCTGCGAGTAGGATATCGTGCTGATCTGTTGGTATTAAATACGAATCCACTTGAAGACATTCGTTCAACTGAAGATATTCACTCCGTGTATATCAGGGGCGAGCGTGTCGATCGTGAGCGTTTGTCTGTATCTTGGAGAGAAGAGTGAAAAGTAAAGAGTGTAGTTAAAAGGCGCGAGACTCTCGAGCAGATTCCTGCAACTGAATAATTTCCGAAGTGTTTCTATTCCATCTCTCCAGAAATACCGTTCTTGTTAGTGATTGACAAACTCCTGAAACTCTCGCTGACAGCGCAGGATGTGGTTCGATTATTGATATGCTGCCCGACAATCTATTTATCTCATAACCTGTCCCCATTCCGTTGAGGTAAGACAAATTGATCGAGTCGACTTCGAAATTTGCTGAATAGTTTCGGCGGAATATTGTGGAATTTCCAGCAATAAACGAGTCCCAATCAACGGCTTTATTACTGATTTCCTTCACGACAGGCATCCTAACTTGATGTGCTTTTTTTGTTTCGAGTACCCATTGGACAAATCTTAGATATTCAAAAGTGGAATCTTCGTTCAACTCCTCACATACTAAGTATAGGTCATCAACAGGGATGTCTTGAGAGAAAACTTCTTGATAGGTGAGGCCAAGGAAAAGCGCAAGTATCCAGTTTCTCGCTACAAGCCTTGTTTTAATATTTTTGCTCATGTCCGTTTTTCTGCTAGTGAATCAAATTAACAAGTGTCTAGGATTTATAATCGTTAAAGTATAGATAACTTTCTTTCACTTGAGAATAGGCTTGGGATGGAGTAATCAGAAGTTGACAACGTTGTTGCGAGCCTCTGGAACCAGAGTGTGGCTGAAGTTGAACTGGTGGAAGTATTACAGTTGCTAACTTGACCGTCAATCATAACACTTTTCCCGCTATGATTGACGGACCTAGATTAGGCTGAACTGGCGTTTGATTTCTCAACTGCCTTTGGATCAATTTTTAACTGTTTTACGAATTCCACGGCAAAGGGATCCGGGTATATGTCTTCCACTGCGGCACTCATCGCTTCATAGGTAAGAGTTGCGACTGAGTCTGGCGAAGCTTTTTCAAAGGGTAAGTTTTTTGCCATATCAGTATCGATTGGGCCGGGGTATACGCCGCAAACCAAAGTGCCTTGTTTGGCAAGTTCCGCGCGAATTGCTTGTGTCAGTGAATGGCCCGCCGCCTTAGAGGCTGAGTACCCGGGTGCAAACGCAAAACTACAGAGGCTTGAAATGGATAGAATGTTAATGATGGCACCGCCACCGTTTGATTTTAGGATCGGAGCAAAGGCAATAGACATTTTCATTGGCCCGAAATAATTGACATCCATTTCTAGCCGTTTTGGAGCCTCGTCAGCATTGCCAATAATCGGCCCGCCCCCACCGACACCAGAGTTGTTGATGAGGATCTCTACATCTATAGCATTGTGAGCTGCTGCGTCAACCTGAGCTTGGTTGCTCACGTCAAGTGAGAGTGTGGTCAACCGCGAATCGTTCAATTCAACTAACTCAGCTAACGTAGATTCGTCTCGCGCAGTGGCGTAAACTTTTTTTGCTCCCATTGCGAGGGCTTGAAGCACGAAACTTTTACCGATGCCTCGATTCGAGCCTGTGACTAAAACGGTTTTTTCTTTGATAGATACACCTGACATTTATATTTCCCTTGTAGTGTTACTTTTTAATTGAGTTTAGTTAGTTCTCGTAAAATTCCCATCGCGAAATCCGCGTAGCATCTTTTTCTGGCATATTACCGAATATAAGTGGACGATAAGATTCATCTTCATCTAGGAATAATTTCAACCAGGCAATGCCGAATCTACCAACGAGGTCATGAACGTCTATATTCGGTTGTAAACGATCTTGTCCTGTCGCAGTGTTGGCAATGAAGTGGTTTCCGTTCTTAATTTCAATGTACATCTTCGCTATGTTGCCCGGAAGAGAGCGATAATGCGGAAACGCATGTACTTTGGAATCAGCTATACGATCAACCTCACCAGCGATCGCTAGCGTTGGTATGTTAATTTTTGAAAATTGGCCGTCCGGTTGCCAAGACGTGAGAGGGATCGCGGCCTTTAACTCGTCACCATATAATTGCGCTGCTAAAAGAGCGCCCCCGCCTCCCATCGAGTGTCCCATTACGGCCATATTTTCGGGCTCGATTTTTCCACTTAGCGGGCTAGCATTACGATCGCCCTCAGAGCGAAGCACATTGACTCCAGCAATTAAAGCTTCAGCTCTGATTTCGGGAAGATCATTTAAGGTGTTAGTGTCGAGAATCAATACTGCAAAGCCATGTGATGCTAAGAGCTTGCCCCACCAGCTCAAGTTTTCTTTTTTCTCTCTGAAACCTGGCGAAATAGCTACCCCCCCAAACCGTTGTATTTGAGTTTTGCTCTTGGGATAGTATATGTCTGCGTTCGCAAATTGGGGCACTGTTGGAAAATCGTTGTATCTTTCAACTTCGTATGGGCCAAGTTCCTCTAATTGACTAATATGGGCTTCTTGAGCAGCAGCATTAATCCAGAGGACAGATGTAAGAAAAAGAAATATAAAATTTGTTTTTGACTTCATTTTGAGCCCCTTCTGCCAACAATTTTCACGAGCATTGTATCGTATTTATTATCAGCTTGAGAAAATCTTAATTGGGTTAAATGCTTGATCGTTTCAATTAAACACATTTTTGAATGGCGTTGCGATCTTTGGAACGCATTCTTTCGTGTGGACGGCTATAATTAGCAGAGCGCTCAAAGGAGTTTTTACTATTGGGTTATTTGTTGTATGCTCTAAACAGCACTATGACTTTAGAGGTAATAATAATGAGATTTAGTTCCAGTTTGATAGCCATTTTAATGCCGCATAATTCGTTGAAAATGTCATTTTTTCCGGTCGTTCTTGGACTATGTGCCCAAGCAGGATTTGGTCAAAATTTGGTAACAGATGATACCGCCGAGTGGTTTACCCTTGGTGGTGATTATGCGCACACCCGATATACACCTGCCGATGAAATCACGGCTGATAATTTCGAGGATTTGGAAGTTGTATGGGAATGGGATGGGTCTAGCTATAACGGTCAATCAGGTCGTTCGACCCCAACTTATGTAGATGGAAAGTTATTTACTGTTTCGGGAGCTCGTCGCCACGTCGTCGCGATTGATCCAAAAACCGGAGAAACTATTTGGTCATACCGACTTCCTAATACTGGCCGCTGGGAATACTCGATGCGCGCCTCTTACGGCAAGGGTATTGGTTATTCTAGAATCAATGGTAAGGGCGTAGTTTATATATCCACACCCGGATTTTTCTTGGTAGCCCTTGATGCTGAGACTGGAGCCCCACTTGATGGATTTGGTGGTCAAGTTCCGGTAGAAGGCTTCCCAGCAACGGGCGTGGTCGATATGCTTGCTGATCTGGGACACCCTTACGACCCATACGATGGAATCCCGCTTGAAGTTGGATACATTACGACTTCTTCTCCTCCAATTGTCGTTAACGACACAGTTGTAGTGGGTAATTCTGCGGAGCAAGGCTACCTGCAAGCTCGAGTCGAAAATGTGCCAGGTGATATTTTGGCGTACGACCGAGTTTCGGGCGACTTTAAGTGGAAATTTAATGTTATTCCCAAGCCAGGTGAGTATGGTCACGAGACATGGGAGAACGACGCTTGGCAGTGGACGGGCGACGTTTCGTCATGGGCACCGTTGACGGCTGACCCTGAAAACAATATTGTTTATGTGCCTACGAACCCTCCTACTATCGATTATTATGGGGGCTTCAGACCAGGGGATGGGCTATTTGGAACAAGTTTAATTGCGCTTGATACCGATACGGGCGAACGCCGTTGGCATTTCCAGACAGTGCATCATGATGTTTGGAATTATGATAATCCAGCTGCGCCCATTCAACTGGATTTAAATATCCCTGGCCGAGGAAAAATTTCTTCTGTGTCTCAGGTCACAAAGCAGGGCTTTGTTTACGCTTTTGATCGGATGACTGGAGAACCAATTTGGCCGATGGAGGAGCGGGCGGTCCCAGCCTCGGAGGTTCCGGGTGAAAAACTTTCTGCGACTCAACCATTTCCAACTTTGCCGCCCCCGTTTGAGATGCAAGGTCTTAGCGAAGAGGATTTAATTGATTTTACACCCGAGCTTCGGCGAGAGGCATTGGAGGTAATGACTAATTACGATATGGGCCCACTCTTCAATCCGCCGATACATTCAGAAAACGCCGCAGGTAAGATAAGTTCGGCAATGTGCCCGGGAGATGGGGGTGGTGCGAATATCAATAATCCACCAGTAGCTGATCCTACCTCAGGGTTCTTATACGTAGCTTCGAGGAAGGCGTGCAGTTGGCAACGTATTATTCCGGGAGATGAAGCAGATGCCCGAATCGACATGCCGACGGGAAGTACATTTGCAGCTTATGCTAATGGACCGCGTCCGCGAGCGCCGCGACTCAGGTCTGGGTTGCCTTACTTTAAGCCGCCCTACAGCACTATTACCGCTTATGACATGAATACTGGGGAAATAGCGTTCCAAGTTCCTACTGGTGAGACGCCTGACCGTATCCGTAATAACCCCGCTTTGGATGGTATTGACGTGGGAGATACGGGCACCGGCAATGCGGTGACTATGGTTAGTACTGCTAACATGTTGGTTTACTCTGACATGGATCATGATGGACAGACAGCCCTTCTTTATGGTCTTGACAAGAAGACTGGTGAAGAAGTGGGTCGGATCGAAGTACCAGCACAAAGTCGATACGGTATGAGCTCATGGAAGCATGATGGACACCAGTACATTATCTTGCAGACTGGGAGTAAACTGACGGCTATGGCATTGCCTGGCGCAAGAGCTGAGGTTGGTGCAGCGCACTAGCTTTCGTCATAGTTCTCATTGAGGGCATTAAGTCTGACCTCTAAAAAAAACCGAAGGCCTCGCCCTTCGGTTTTTTTGTTTCTGCCTCTGCTGTTTTTTAGGCTGATGGTTTAGATCAATATGTAATTCTTGAAATTTAAAATTTTTGAAAATATATTTATGTTAGAAACTTTATCCCTCACCGCTGCGCTATTGTTGCCATGGATTTCATACGAAGGAGCAATATGTCGTTACTAATAATCGGAGTTATTTTATTACTGATCGTTTCGCTAGGTAAAAACTACTCAGATAAACTCAAGCTTCATAAAGTTTACCTTCAGAAAATGGGTGAGTTAGCAGCCGAAAGAGGTGGTAAATGTCTCTCAGAAAAATATGTGAGCGCATCGTCAAAACTCACTTGGGAGTGTGCCGAGGGTCACGTTTGGGAGGCTGCGCCGCATGTTGTGAAACGAGGCCGTTGGTGTCCTCAATGCGCGGGATTGAAAAGTCTGACCATAGAAGCTATGCAGGAAATAGCAGCTGAAAATGGGGGGCGTTGCCTCTCAGAAAAATACGTGAATTCTGCGACTAAACTTCAATGGGAATGCCGTGAGGGCCATACTTGGGCAGCGACACCAAATGAAATAAAGGAAGGAAAGTGGTGCCCTGAGTGTTCAACGGCGAAACAGTTGACTATAGAGGGAATGCAGGAGCTTGCGATTGAGAGAGGCGGTCGGTGTTTATCGGAAAAGTATGTTGATTTTTCTTCTGACCTAACTTGGGCCTGTAATCTTGGACACGTTTGGGAAGCAACGCCACACGCTATAAGGCGAGGCGACTGGTGTCCCCAGTGCAAGGAATCTAAAGGTCTAACTATAGAGGGTATGCAGGAAATGGCATTGGAGAGAGGCGGCAAATGCCTTTCGGATACTTATATTAATTCCTCGACCAAGCTCAGATGGGAGTGCCGAGAGGGTCATATCTGGGAGGCAACGCCAAACGAAGTAGGGCAAGGCAAGTGGTGTCCTGATTGTGAAGGCGCCAGACGGTTTACTATAGAGGGAATGATTGAACTTGCAGCCGAGAGGGGAGGTAAATGTCTGTCTACAGAGTACCTTAATTCTGCAACGAAATTAAAATGGGAGTGTAGAGAGGGTCATGTTTGGGAATCGACACCGAACGCGATAGAGCAGGGCGAATGGTGTCCTCAGTGCGCAGGCGCAAAACGTTTAACAATTGATGGTATGCAAGAGATTGCCGCGGAGCGCGGTGGTAGATGTCTCTCGACAGAATATGTGAATTCTTCGACAAAACTTAAGTGGGAGTGTGCTTTAGGCCATGTTTGGGAAGCGACCCCGCAAGCTATAAAAAAAGGCAAATGGTGCGTTGAGTGCGCTGGGACTCAGTTTACAATCGAAGCCATGCAAAAGATTGCCAGTGAGCGTGGTGGTAAATGTTTGTCTGATCGATATGTGAATACGTCGACAAAGCTTGAGTGGGAATGCGATAAGGGCCATACCTGGGAAGCGGCCCCAAACGTGATCAGGAAGGGCGAATGGTGTCCGGAGTGCTCTTTGGATTCGTGATTTGATCATGGTAATGTCGGGGGAATGCGAGAGAGTTTAGCATCACCCTTACTGAAGACGGTCGATAAAATTTGTGTTGATTCGAGGGTCGACCTATTAGGGTCAAAATTATCGCGGGAGTTGAACGCGCATTATAAAAACCATATGGTAAACAATCTAATTTGACGATGGGACGAAAGCTGCGATGCGAAGAAGAGATTTCTTAACCAAGTTACCGGGCCTTGTAACAATGCCCTTGATGCTGCCGCATGTCGCGAAGGCTGCTCAGGCGGCGCGACTGAAGATCACGGATATCCGTTTGATAAAGATTAGGTTGATCGAAGACAAGGGTATCCTCGCTCGACGCGTGGATACTCCACGCGGAGGGTTACACGTTCAGATTGGCAATTTTACCGTGACGGAAGTGCATACTGATCAGGGGTTAGTAGGCATTGGTCCTGGGATCCCTCCAGAGAACATCGAGTATGTTAAACAATTGCTTGTTGGTAAGGATCCCTTCGAGATTAACCAGCATGCAGCGGCCTTATATCGCCCGCAGCGCAGATGGGGCGCGTCGGTAGAGATCGCGCTCTGGGATCTCTTAGGCAAAGCAACGGATTTACCGCTTTACAAACTTTGGGGCGGATCGCGCGAAAAGGTTCTCCCCTATGCTGCCATGTGGGGTATCGGCACCGTGGAAGACCGAGTCGAAATCGCCGTCGGGTTAAAGGAAGACGGTTGGCGCGCGCTTAAGTTGCGCTCGGGTTTCAGGTCGCTGGAGGAGGATGTGCGTGTCGTGGAACTGGTTAGGGAAGCGGTGGGAGATGATTTTCACATCCTTTGCGACGGCAACAAGGCGCCGGGCAACGCGGACGCTTTGGGAGAGGACCCGACGCTGTGGAACTTTAAGCGCGCGTATGACACGGCGAGGGAATACCAGCAGCTCAATGTATATTGGTTCGAAGAGCCATTGCCTCGATATGACTACGAGCGGTTGGCGGAGCTCAACCGGCTTATCGCGATGCCGATGGCAGGCGGTGAATCAAACTGGGGTATCCACGAATTTAGGTGGCTCCTGGAGCAAGGTTGTTTCGATGTTCTTATGCCAGAGATAGGCGACATAGGGCCCCTAATGTCCCGCACTGTTGGAACTCTCGCAGCAGCGTACAACAGACAAGTCTCGCCACATTCGGCGCCGTTTGAAAGGCGACTAGTGAATATCTGTGGGATCCATCTCATTGCGTCCATGCCAAACGCCCCGATAACGGAGTTTATACACGAACCGCCGCATGCGGATATCTTTGAGGGTTGGCAGGTCTTTGAGAACCCGCCAGTCCTCGAGAACGATGGTTCCATTAAAGTTCCGCAGGGTCCTGGCTTGGGGGTTACGCTTCGGGCGGATTTGATCGAGAGGATCTAAAAAATCGGATAAAGAATAGATTTTATGATGGAAAATTTATTTCATTTTTAAATTTTATTTGCATAAAAATATTGCTCATGAGCAGCGGTAATGAAGCTAATTTCAAAGGCGCAATTTTTAGTTTTGTGGAACGTAAGTGTTTGGCCTTTTGCAGAAAATTGCCGCAGAGCTATGCAGTGAGGCCTAGCTCATCCAATAACTTATTGAGGTGGGTCAATGCCTCAGACGTAGGTCCTGGATAATCTCCAACTATAGGCACATTGCCGGTATAACCCAGATCACTGGTGCCTTCAGGGGTGCAATAATATATCCCAGCGACCAGCTGCCTCAGTCCTGCAAAGAAACTAGTCGGCGTCTCCAATTCGAGAGGAGTGTCTTCCGATGAATAGGCTATATCGTCAACTATTTCTATTTGTTGGCTATCTGAACAGTCAGCGAAGGATTCATCAAATCTTCTCTTTGCTTCGTGATCTAGCCATTCTAAACCGGATATCAGCAATGATCTGTCTCGCTGCTGCCGAGGATACGGTGCGCTAACCCATTCATCGACCATTTCGGGTACACCTATTGCTGATGCAGATGGAAAATTTTCGTTCTCGGGAATGAGAATGTCTGACAGCCGAATAAGCTTTACTTTTTCTGCAGACGTCAACGTCAGAGGCCAAGGATCGCCATCAGGATTGACGAGTTTTGGGTCCTTTCCATAGCCCTCTGCCTCGATAGGTTTGATATCTAGCTTTGGCCAAGGAGCGAATGATCGAGCTAAAGCACTCGTCGTGACATTTTTTTCCGCGGCGAAGGTTGGGGTTGTCAATGGTATCGTCAGTGTTGCGGAAACCGCGCTCAACCATTTTAGCGTTTCCCGACGGCTAATTCTGTGGGTCTCATTATCGTGCTTTGCAAGGATGCGATTTTCGATGCTGTCGTTTATGGCGCTAAAAATGATGTCGCTATTACTTGTCATAGTGCGCCCCTGTCCAACTCTGTCGCTAGCCAACTGGCGTTACGCATTGTCATAGTCATGATCGTTAAGGTGCAATTTTTATGGGGATTCGAGGCAAATATTCCACCGTCCATAATGAACAGGTTGTTGCTGTCCCAACATTGACCATGTTGATTAGTAACAGAATCTTTTGCGGATGACCCCATGCGAGTCGTGCCGACCTCATGAATGATTTCACCACCTTTTTTGATCGCTCTTTCGGGAGGCGGTGGGTCGCCGAGGGTATACCCTCCCATTGTTTCAATCAGCTTCTTGGCAGTGGCTAGCCCGTGATTGATTTGATTGAGTTCGTGTTCAGACCACTTCCAATGAAATTTGGGAACAGGTATTCCCCATTGGTCTTTTGTATTGTCGTCAATTTCCATGTAGCAATTTGCATTGGGCAGCATTTCACCTCGAATGGAAAGAGCCACGTAGGCGCCGTAAACTTGATTTACGCTGTCCCTCAGCTCTTTTCCATAGCCTCGGGCGAAGTTTCCTAACTGCATTCGTGGCGAGACGAATCCGCTTCCATACTCGAAATGATATCCGCGGGGAAAATCTAATTTACCCGCCAATTGTTGCTTGTGTCCCCACCATGGAACATAAACATGAGCACCAGTATTGCCATCTTCGTTATATTGGGGACGGCCAGACAGTCCGGGCACCAGTCCAGCGATGCCAGCACCGGTTGAGTCCATCAAATTTTTTCCGATTTGACCGCTGGAGTTAGCGACACCGTTTGGCAATTGATCAGATTTTGAATTGAGCAGAAGCCTCGCTGTTTCACAGGCGCTTGCAGCTAAGATAACCACCCGAGCTTTTAATGTCACATCCCCGCGACTAGTTCGATCAATAAATGTTACACCTGTTGCTCTGCCGTTGCTGTCGGTCTCGACAGTTTTCACCATAGCATCTGTCACTATTTTTAGGTTTCCAGTCGCCTTTGCCAGAGGTAACAATGATGTTGTTGTCTGAAATGCGGCTCCAATGCTACATCCTCTGCCGCAACTCGTGGCATTGAAGCAGGCTTGTCTATTGTCGATCGGCCTGGATAGGATTGCTCTTCGCATTGGCACGACGGGTATGCCCAATTTATTACCGGCGGCCTGCAGTAATAGCTCTGGAATTCGGGGTTTAAAAGTAGGTTGTAGAACCCCGGGCGCTGAATCCGGCACATCATCCAGGCCGGGATTATTACCAGATATGCCTACTAGCTTCTCTGTTTTGTCATACCATGGTGCCATTTCTTCGTAGTCTACTGGCCAATCGGAGCCAAGTCCGTCCATGCTATAGCCCTTGAAGTCGTATGGACTAAACCGGAGCGATATTCGTCCCCAATGATTGGTGCGGCCACCAAGCATCCGCGCTCGCCACCACAAAAATTCTGAATCGTCCCCCGTCGTATAAGGTTCACCGGGAACAGTCCATCCGCCGTCGACGGTTGCGTCGTAAAAACCGAAATCTTTATCGGGCGTACCAACGCCTTGTAGAGGGGCCTGATGGACGGTTTCAAACATTGGCGTCTCTGTGGTTGGGTCATAATCCCGTCCGGCTTCGAGCATCAATACTCGATGCCCTGCTTTTGTCAGCGTATAGGCAGCCATGCCTCCACCAGCACCGGATCCGACAACTATGACATCGTAGCCAAAACCTTGGTATTCGTTCATGATATTCCCTAAACGTTATCGAGCATCTTGCAACATTCGCTCGATGATATTCCACTTAATGTTCAGACAAAACATACCAACAATGTCGACTTTCGCCAAGCGCTATCAAGGATCAATTATTGCCCGATTGCTAGCGACTTGGTGTAGTATGATCGAAAGATTAAATATTCACACCGATAGATGACGGTGAATTAAAGCACTACCATACTTGTTAACGAATAGACCTTTGATTATCCCGTGCGAGGTACCCATACTTATGCCTTCTCCATTAACTTTCAAAATATCTTTCTCAAACCGCTTTATCGCGAGCGTCAAACTGTATGCTGCAACGAAAATGCGATTACATAGCTTAATTTCGATTATTAGCGCTAGTGTTGCAGCCGTCGCATTTTTGAGCAGCAACGTGTTGGCAGATAACTCCCTAACGGCAAAAGAAAAATCACAAGGCTGGGATTTATTATTTGATGGAAAAAGCCTCGACCATTGGCGTAATTATCAGCGTGAGGATATTCGTCAGCAATGGGCTGTAAAAGAAGGAATGATAATACTTGCAGGTGATGGCGCTGGAGACTTGATTAGTCGTAAGCAATACAAAAACTTTGATTTTAAGCTCGACTGGAAAATAGAGGAGGGCGGCAACAGCGGTATCTTCTTTTTAGCTGATGAAACGCCAGATAAGATTTACTACAACTCACCGGAAGTTCAACTGCTGGACAATGAGAGGCACCCGGATCGTAAGCTCGAAAATCACAGGTCGGGATCACTGTATGATCTCATTGCCTCGCCTCCAGCGTCACAAAAAATTGCTGGTGAATGGAATAGCTTACGTATACTGGTTGAGAACAGGTATCTTAAAGTATGGCAGAACGAGCTCTTGACAGTGGATATCGTCATGGGTAGCCGAGAGTGGGACCGGATCGTGGCGGGAAGCAAGTTTAATGTCTCGCCGGGTTTCGGAAAAAATGAACGAGGACATTTGGGCGTTCAGGATCATGGCGACAAAGTATTTCTGAAAAATTTACGCGTTAGAGAGCTTTAACCAAGCCTCTATTTTTAAACGGTGGGCCCACGAGGACTCGAGCCTCGGACAAACGGATTAGCCAGTATTTAGGTTTTTAACTAATCCTTAAGCACCTTGTCGATACTTTCTTTCAAGTTAGTTTCTGCATTCCTTAACAGGCGAGATGCATTAGAGTGCCACCGTGTATCTTTCTTCGCAGCTTCACGTTGCTCCGCCAGTGCTGACTTCGTCTCAATAGGCGATGGGCCACCATAGATTGTGCGTACAGCAACAAAATTTTCTGCAGAAAGGGCATTTGAAAATTCAGACTCCGACATCTCTAAATCTCGGCTGCTTTCCTGTCTCGCTGCTTCCTGAAGCATGCTGTAGCTGATAGTACAATTTGATTCTGTGGCTTTCTTAACACAGGCAGCAACTATTTTGTGGGAAATACTGAACGGCAGGCGCTCACGGCGAACGATTTCATCAGCAAGCTCGGTTACCGTTATGAAATTAGCCTCAGCTCTTTCTCGCAACAAGTCCAAATTGAACTCGGCGGCACCGAGGGCATGCCCTAGAAGAGAAACGGCACGATCTGCATCCTTAATCGCAGAAAAGACCAGGGGCTGTAAATCGTCTTCCACATCATTGATATCACCAAACGGTGTATTGTGTACGCTGGTCAGTACACCAAGCGTTTGACCCAAGGCCTTGCTAGCAATAGCTCGTACATGTTCGATTGCTACCGGATTACGTTTCTGCGGCATAATGGAAGAGGCCTGCACATAACCATCTGGGAGACGAATCACATTGAATTCCATCATGGCCATCAGCAGAAACTCTTGCCCGAACTTTCCGATGTTAATTAATAGAGTCGAAGTGGCACCTAGAAGCTCCGTGAAGTAGTCAACCGAGGCGATTGAACCATAGCTGTTTCTCGTTGGCCCATCAAACCCGAGCAGCTGCGCCACTCTCTGTCGATTGATTGGAAACCCGGTAGTTGTAATTGCACAGGCGCCTAGAGGGCAGTGATTCATATTTTCATAAGCCCGCTTCAACCGAACAATATCTCTGCTTACATTTTCAGTCATAGCCAGAAGGTAATGAGCAAGTGTAGTGGGCTGTGCAGGCTGCGTGTGTGTATAGGCCGGCATTAAGGCGTCGTGATGCTTTGCGGCTAAATTCAGAAATACGCTGCGCAAATTCTCGCAGGCCTCTATTAACTGTAGCGCTTGTTTGCGAAGATAGAGACGGTAGATAGTGACATCAATGTCATTGCGACTCCTTGCTGTATGCAGTTTTCCCGCAACATCTGCATCGCCACAGCCAACGGTTATTTCGCGCTGGATAAAATAAAATAAATCTTCAACGCTACCGTCGTATTCAGCTGTGCGCATAGATTCAACATCGAGACCCTGAATCGCTTGCAGAATGGTTTTTAGTTCAACTTGCGTGATGATGTCTTGCTCGGCGAGCATTAGTACATGAGCACGATCTACATCGAGATAGTGATCTAAAAAATAGCGCTGCGCATCGGCAAAGCAGTCACTTAGCACATTGTCCTTATAGCCTTGCGCTGGAAATTTTTCGCTCACTGGCATACCTCGTTTCCTAATTTATTTATGTAAAATTGCTGGAGGGATCTATTGGCTAGGCGACTTTGACAGACTCAACAGATTGGCAAAGAGCCTGTAAGCACCCGGCACACCATTGGGTAACTGGCGGAACCAGGAATAAGCCGTGTAAACATAGTGGCCTTTGCCTATGCGTGAATACAGCATGGCTCCCTCACTGGGCGGCTCGCCCTCATCATGAGCTTCGGTCAGCGGCACATATCGCTCGCGATCAAAACTGGTGAAGTTATAGTTGTTACGCTCCTGAACCCAACCATTAAAATCCTTTGTAGTAATTTTATTGGGAAAACTAAATACCGGATGATTAGGCTCAAGAATTGTGATGGGAGCTGTCTCATCTACTACTCTTACATTACGGTCCATAGTTACACTAAATGGAGCGAGATTTTTCTCTACAAAGTCGGGCTGCTGATATTGCACGATAAGTGTGCCGCCCTTCTCGGCATAATTTAAGAGCCTCTGATTGTTCGCAACATAAGCAGCTCGTGTTTGCGAGGCACGAATACCCACCACGATAACGTCGAACTGCGATAAATCTCCGGTGGTTAATTCTGAATCGGACAGTAGGCTGACACTCACCCCTAAACGCCGCAGGGACTCGGGAACCAAATCGCCACTACCCATTAAATAGCCAACGTTCACGTCGGTCACGCCAACATCTACTACCTCAATTTCCGTAGAAGCCTCTGCATAAGTGCGATGAGTACTGATATGCGGATAAGCAATCTCTTGCATGGATTGCCTATAGACTGTGCCATCTATTAAGGCGCTTGCGCTCAGTTGATATTCTCCAGCTTGGAGACTATCTGGCATTGTGACTTGAAATGAAAATGTGTTGGTTGCCGGTGCAGGATCGAGAGAGAACTCAATGAATGAGGGTTCTAGAGCCCATCTTGGGGGCAATGAAAACTGCGCAGTACCGCTAGCGCTATCAGCGCTGTTGTTGCGAACAGTGAGCAAAAGCTCAATAGGCTTAGACGATGTGGATATCGGGACCACCATTAAATCAGTTGCGGGCTCTACCGAAACTTTTGGCACCACATCAATACGCCGACGGACTTCTCCTCTTATGCGGTCGAGCTGCCGATATTCAACTTCTCTCGTAACTGAAACTTCTCTGCCTGTAATCTCCAGCACCACGGTAGCGGTCAGAATGGGGGATGCGAAAGCTAGACTTTTTTGACTACCAGCTTCGCTCCAATCATAGGCTGCAGCTTCCCTGGGCAGCTCAAGCCAATAGGGTTGAGTTACCCCTGCCCAATTAGGCACCTGCACAAGAAAATAGGCCTCCGCGACGGCCGAATCCTGACGGCGACTCCCAGCTTCATTCGCAAGTTCTTGCCTTTGGCTAGCTGCCACTGTCCAGTTCTCCGGCACGTTCACGCGAGCAGAGAGAACACGCGCAGGAGAATCGTCAGCCATAAATGATCGCACCGCGACAGTGGCCGCGCTCCCGGGCACTAAAGTCTCTGTCTCTATTAGTGCATCTATTTTCACCCCGGAGGCCAACACTATTGCCGTTTCAAACTCGGTGATTTTTTCGTCCAATAAGCGTTTTGTTTCTGGCGATTGAGCAGCATTTCGCGCGCGCTCAGCAAGCTCAGAGCCTCGAACTAAATCAGGCGTCAAAGCGCTTGGATCAAAAGCATCAAATTCACCTAACAGCGCTTGAGTGACGCTCTCCAATTCTAGAACAAGCCGTGAGAATAGCGATGATGGGGATGGCTCGAATCTGAAGAGACCACTTATCGTAGTGTCTACTCCATCAAATACAGATTGTTGAACTTTTGAAACATCAAAAGACGAGCTACTAAGCTGCAACAATGACAGCTGACTACCTCGTAGTTCCAACGAACCCATCTGTTGGGTTTTTTGTTGGCTCCTTCCCTGCATGCCGATCTCAAAAAAACTCTTCCCCGCGATAGGATCATATTCACCAGTATTAATACTCAACGTAGTCCCGTCAGCAGCATCAGGGGCTGAGCGCAACCCCACAAAGAGTCTCTGCACTTGCCAAGTTCGAAGGCCTTCTGCTATTTGCATAGGGAATTGCGAAGCATCTGCTGCTGCCTCTATCGCAAGAGGAGTCAAATAACCCGCAAACTGATGATGACCGTGACCATCGGCCGGCGAGCCATTCCACCTGGAAACGATCACGTCGGGACGAAAAGTTCTGATGCTTCGCACCATGTCATCTAACAATTCATTCTCGGGCCAAACACGGGAAGCTTCGGTTCTGTATTTGGAAAACCCGAAGTCATTTGCACGCGTGAAGAACTGCTGCGCGCCGTCGAGCCGCCTTGCCTGAAGCAACTCTTCAGTACGGATTACCCCCAAGGCATCTGACTGCTCTGCACCGATAATATTTTGCCCACCGGACCCTCGAGTAAGCGACAGATAAGCCGTGCGCGCATTCAAGCCCCTAGCGTGATACGCAACCAGGGCTGAATCCTCATCATCGGGATGGGCCCCTGTGTGCAGAACTGACGCGGTAGTTTGTAGCCGCTCTAACTGCCTGATCAAGGCATTGTTGCCTTGGTCATAGATCGCACTCACTTGAGCATCAGCCGGCATCCACGCGCCTACCCACAACGTGATCAATAACAAGGTAAACTTTAAAGCACAATGCATTAAACACCCCCTTTTGAAAAAGCACTTATCAAATAGCCAGCTGCGACAGTAATCAAACAGCCCACAACATTGAACCAGAGAAACGCAATATCGGTAAGATAGCTCGCGATCCAGACCGAAACCATACCAAATAATAGCCCGTAGAACGCACCCGCCGATTTTGCCGACGGAACAACAAAAGCTAACACGAAGACCCCGAGCAAGGAACCGTAAAAGAACGAACCGAAGGTGTTCACCACTTCAATTAATGAACCCAAATTGGTAACAAAGGTAGCTACGACACAGGCAAATAGACCCCATAACAATGTAGCGATTCGGCCAAACCTGAGCAGCTCTTTCTCAGTGCTATCAGGGTTAATATGTTGTCGGTAAAGATCCATAGTCGATGTAGTGGCGAGAGAGTTTAGTTCGGCTGCAACACTAGACATGGCTGCAGCAAGTATTGCCGCTACAATTAAGCCCACCACTCCCAAGGGCATGTTCTGTAGGACAAACGTGGGAAACACATAGTTCACATCATTGAACGAAGCATCATCGTTGGTTTGCCTGACAAACTCAGTAGCCTCACGCCGAGATGCACTAAATTCAGCATTCGCATTCACATAGCTTGCTCGTGCGGTGGCTTCCAAATCTGTATTTATTGCATCTATAAAATCGAGCGCTGCGAGACGTCGTTGCTCATGAACACCCGTAAACTCAATTTGAATTTGCTGATGAACAGCTGGATTAACATCAGCAGCTTGTTGTTGGGCAAGCTCATTGAACACCATTGGCGGCTGAGCAAATTGATAAAAAACAAAGACGAGAATGCCAATAAATAGAATGAGGAACTGCAGAGGAATTTTGAGAAACGCTGACATAAGTAGCGAGGTGCGGCTTTCATCTTCAGAACGAGCCGTTAGGTAGCGCTGCACCTGAGATTGATCACAGCCGAAATAGGAAAGAAATAAAAACAAAGCGGCAATTGTGCCGGACCAAAAGGTATAGCGCTCGGTCAAATCAAAGGTGAAGTCGATTGTCTCCAACTTGCCTGCTGCACCCGCGACAAAAAGGGCGTCTTTCAACGACACGTCTTCGGGCAAAGCTTGAAGTATAACAAGCACACAGAGCGCCAAGCCAATCATTATAATTGCCATCTGCTTTACATCGGTCCAGGTGACCGCTTGCACGCCCCCCATCATAGTGTAGAAAGTCGTGGAGAGACCGATAGCAAAGATCGTAATCAACTCTCCCCAACCCAGCACTATGGACAGAACCACTGCGGGAGCGGCAATAATGACACCAACTCCCAATCCCCGTGAGATCAAAAAAAAGAAACTGGTTAATGTGCGCGTGCGGGAATCGAAGCGTTGTTCTAGATATTCATATGCGGTGAACACTTTGGCACGATAGAAAAATGGTACCGCCGTAACACACAGAATGATCATGGCCAGTGGTAAGCCAAAATAGAACTGAATGAATCGTATGCCATCTTCGTAAGCTTGCCCGGTAGTTCCTATTAGAGTAATTGCTGACATTTGTGTAGCCATGACTGATAGACCAACCGCCCACCAGGGCAAACTTCTACCCGCGAGGAAGAAGCTTTCCGAATCTAATGAGCCACGGCTTAACTTCAATCCATGCCAGATTACGTAAGCAAGGTAGGAAAGTACGATTAACCAGTCGAGAGGATGCATGGTTTAGCTTGAAAAGTACGCTGAGAAGAAATACAGCGTGCTTATTATTGTGACAGCAGAAACGAGAACAAGCAGGTAGATGTACCTCCAAGGCTTTAGAGAAGCTGGCGACTTGGCTGGGCCTGGAGAGGGCTCGGGCATGTTATCTTCTTCTATTAAATTCACTTTTAGTAAGTGGGTTAGCCTACTATAACTATTAACCGCAGAGCCAGACCCTCCCGCCTCTAGCCAGTAGTTATTCATCAGATTTTCCTAACTCTCAGTATGCTGCATACTTTTCAAAATATCGTGTAAGCGGTTGCTCCATTATTCTGGAATCAACAAACGAAACAAAGTCAGGGTTATACATCTCCTTTGATTTTAATGAGTGGCCAGAAGCGTTTCTATTGTCTACACCCATACTTCAACTCGTGACTAGTATGCACAGTTCCATATCCAACCTATCGCCGGATTAGTACTCGCAGTGCGTGCACATGCTTCAAACCTATCAAGCTGATCCCGCACTGTGTGGGTAGGCAATGAATCTACTGAGTAATTAGTTCTTATAACTCCCAAGTTTCCTGCGTCAAACACATCCTCTTGAATCCACCAATCAGGAACGTTTACTTGCCCACGATCCATATAAAGCATGTCTATAGTCCCGTTGTTCCTTAATGGCCAGAATAGAGTAGCTGTATTATTGTCAGTGACGGGGGCTTTAGGCAGTGCTGGCATTATGGCATTAGTGTCAATTCTAACTAGTGTTCCGCTTTTATTTAAGTAAGCACCG
>CAJWVZ010000007.1 GCA_913048385.1 uncultured Gammaproteobacteria bacterium
GCGAGCAATGTCGAGCCTGCTCCTGCGTCTGCTGTAAGAACTGAACTTAAGGTGGCAGCGTCAAAGAAGGCCGGCAGAAGGGCGATTGGAATAAAGGGTTAGATAATTATGACCAGCAATGATTGCCTAAGACGAATACGCTGCATATTATAAATTTGCTATGGCAGGATAATGATTATCGTTGGACTGGTTAGTGTAGAAACAGATCGAAGGGAGATTTCCTCTTGGTTGAATCGGAGTGACCTTGCACTAACAGAGTTTTCATACAACGCTTACGAGTGCTAAACAAAGGGTTTTTTATGAGTAATTCTTACCCTCGTCGAAAATTCATCAAGGCAGCTCTCGCTGCTGGGCTTGGATCTGGGGCATTACTGTCTGCCTGGTGTACGAAAGTTCTCGCTGCTTTAAATGATTTAGAGATAAGTAAGGTCTTCGAGCATGGAATTGCAAGCGGGGATCCTACTCACAGCGGAGTAGTAATTTGGACCCGAATAACCGCGAACGGCAGGGTCCCTGTCGGATGGCAAGTGGCGATCGATGACGAATTCGATAATATTGTCGAGCAGGGTGAGTCGATCACTGACGGTGCATCTGACCATACGGTTAAGATCGAAGTAAAAAACTTGAGACCAGGTGAAACTTATTACTATAGATTTTTGGCTGAAGGGACAACTTCCGGGCCAGGAAGAACGCGAACTCTGCCTGTCGGTCCGCTCAACCGGTTAGGAATAGCTGTAGCTTCTTGTTCAAACTATCCATTTGGTTACTTCAATGCTTATGAAGAAATTGCTATTGATCAGGACATACAGTTTGTCGTGCACCTTGGAGATTATATATATGAATACGGTGCCGAAGGCTGGGGGAGCAAGCAGGGGAAGCTGCTCGCTCGGACTCACCTGCCGAGTCATGAAATTGTAAACTTAGCTGATTATCGGCAACGACATGGCCAATATAAGGCGGATCGAGCATCCCGTCTTATGCATGCATCGCATCCGTTGATCGTGACATGGGACGATCACGAGTCAGCAAACAATCCTTGGGTGGGCGGTGCTCAAAATCATCAACCCGAGCGAGAGGGAGATTGGCATGTGCGCCGAAAGGTTGCATTACAAGCATTTTATGAATGGATGCCGGTCCGTGAGCCAACAATTGACGGCAAGAGGGAGGAATTGTGGAGGCATTTTTCTTTTGGGGATCTGGCATCCATGACGACGCTTGAGACACGCCACACGGGTCGAAGTTTGCAAGTAACATACTCCGACCATTTGGGCGGCATTACTGGCCTTTCCCAGCGTAATCAATTTCTCGATGAAGTTCTTGGAGATCCACATCGCACAATGTTATCGAGTAAAATGGAAGGTTTTTTGGCAGCTAAATTAAAAGATTCTGTCGATTCGGGTCAAGCTTGGCGGATACTTGGTAATCAGATTCCAATGGCGAGAACACACGTGCCAAATGTTGCCAGTCGACTCGCACGGGATACTTTTTCCAGTCTCGATTCATTGCCAGACTCGTATAGGAACCTCTCACGACTTGGCGAGCTCGACCTCCCCCTATATCTAGATACTTGGGACGGATATCCCGCGGCTAGAGAGAAATTATATGATCTTTGTCGTGAATCTGGAGCAAACGATTTAATTGTTCTTACCGGCGACAGTCATGCATTTTGGGCGAACGAGCTTTTCAATAACGCAAATGAATCGATGGGCGTCGAGTTAGGTACGACCGGTGTCACGTCTCCAGGTGATTTCGAAAGCTACGGTCCACAAGGCGCAGTGGCGATAGACAGGTTAGTGTCGGAGCATAACAATGAAGTGGTTTGGACCGACTGTACTCGAAGAGGGTTCATTAAACTCGTACTAACTCAGACCTCGGCTCAGGCCGACTTCATCGCTGTAGATACTGTAAGTTCTGAGAAGTACGTCGCGTCTTTGGTGCGTCGAATGGAAATTACCAAAAAAGACGGTAGCCTTGTTTTTGAAGATTAAGGTTATAGGTATTGAGAGGATTGACTCGCTGAGGGGCAAAGTTGCCAGAGATGTCTCAAGAGCATAGAGAACGGAACATTTCCGCAGATGCTCCGTAAGTCCCTGTATCCGCTTTGTTTGGCTAGTTAAAAGCGAGGAATATTCATCGATTTGAGAGTTCCAGTGCTCAGTGCAAACTCAAACTCAAACTCAAACTCAACTTTTCTGTACTTATCTCTTAGAACGAAGCTCTGGACTAGCCGGGAAAGGCTGACTAAAGGCGATTCAGTGTCTGCGTCACAGCGATTCGTTTTCTAAGATGCGCCACTCAAATACTGCGTTCAGCACATTTTCTCCACTACCGTTGATTTTTACAAAACTTTGACTCCGATTAATTAAGTCCTGATCTCCATCATGATCATAATCGATGAGCCAAAACCACCCGACTTTTGGTAAGTTTGCAGAAGGATACTCTTCATATCCTCCATCCTTTTTCCTGAGCCAAATGTGAGGAAATTTTTCGTCTCCCCACTTGTCATAACTAAGCTTTAAATCAGGTAGCCCGTCGCTGTTAATGTCGGTTTCACTTATAAAGTAAGGGATGGCTTGTTGAGAAACTGGTCCACTCGTCAGCCATGGCGAATAGCTGTCGGTTACGTCTGTAAATGTCTCATCTCCGTTGTTTATCAGAAACTGCAATCCCATACCTTCGTACCTCTGACTTTTCGACATAATAATGTCTACATTGCCATCAAAGTTTAGATCTGTTCCTAATATTGCTAGAGTGTCGTAAAGATAACTGCCATCAAAAGATTTGAATTCGGGCACTCTTGTGTACTTAGAAAGATCAAATTCGCCAGATTTATCATTCCAATAGATGCGGTCTTCTGCTAGATCTCGATAATATGATCCTATTATAAGCTCGTCATACCCGTCACTATTTAAATCAATTAGTGCAACCTGAATGCCTGAACAAAATGTTCCAAAAATAGCTGGCACATCATAAGCCTCCGTGTTTTTTATAGCCGCTTGAATGAACTGAGCTTGCCCATCGTTCACTAGCACTCTCGCTCCAGATATTCTTCCATTTGGACCACAATTATCCGTCGTTGCTATATCGATATGCCCGTCATTATTGATATCGCCGATGTCGCTTCCGTGTGTAAAACCTAAGTAGTCAAAGTTTAAATTGTCAATACTTGCATCTTGATAACTCCCTTGTGAGTCGCTTAGCAAAAGGAGATTAGCTTCGCCGGGAAACGGCCTGCCGTCATATCCGGTGGAAGCTGCGAAAATATCATCCTGACCATCATTATTGAAATCAGCGACGTGAATACTGCGTATGTGAGTTCGTGCATGAGTATCTGGGAAAATTTCCGGATCTCCCGACTCGAAACCATTACCAGTATTTTTCAGCCAAAGTAGAGGCATTTTTTCATCAACGAATTCATCGTTTTCAAATAGGACACTAGCAATGAGAATATCCTTTAGACCGTCATTATCAAGATCCAAAGTTTTAGAATCGCTGACCAAAACAGCGCCCCGCTTGGTGATAAATACGCCATTGTCGCTATCATAAATTGACTCATTGCTTTTCCATTCCTTTGGCTCAACGAGCAAAAAGTCAGTTTCTTTGAAGTCTAATTCTTTAACGGGCCCTTTAAAGCTGCTTAGATTCAGTCTCGTACCACCAGCAGAATCAAATAGAAGATCGGCATAGATCTCCTCACCAAGTTCTAGAGCATTGACTACAAGTTTTCCTGATTCAAATTTCGAAGCGTAGTGAAAAAATGGCTCAGTGGTCTCTTGAAACTGAGTAACATCGAAATTCATGCCACCGAGATATTTAACCACAAGATCTTTATAATTCTGATTGTTTAGATTTAGGCTAGGAATTTTTAGCTCATCACCTTCAAAGGTTGTTATTGGAACCTGTGCTAGTGAGGCGAGAGGGGTTATTACAGCGATGGCGAAGAGAGCTTTTAGACCTTTCATAATTTTTCTCTACTAAGACGGTGATTACTTCGTACTAGTATTTTCCTTTGATCTGAGGTTCTAGATCGTGCCATAAGATTGAAACTCCTGCTAGTAGCGGGCTATTGACTAAGATCCTCACTCGATAAAGGATACTTGAGTATCTACAGTTATATTGCAGCGTGGAACTCTCTTCCTCGTTCTCCCGAGCTAATGTTGTTTACCTTTCCGGCGAAGCTCGAATTATGAATTATTTTACATCGTCCCATACATGATTCAATAACCTCAAGGAAGTCAGCAGTCTGTAAAAGTGTCTATTTATCAATAATTGAGGTTGATTTCTGTGCTGAACTTTTTGACCCAGTCCCAATTCCTCACTGGCTCACGAAAAACTTCTCCCGCAAGCCATAATCCCGGCCTGGCTGACCGACCTGCATTGAGATATTCGTTGGCACTTAGGTGTCCTGGCGGTAGCCCAGTCGTGCGTAACGTCAAAAGTATTACGCAAACGAGCCCTCGAGCCGTAAGCAAGCTGATTTTTTCGGTCCTTACGCTGTTCATGTCACGAAGATACTATAGATTTTGGCTAACGAGGAAGATTGGAGTTTTTCTTGCGCAGTGCAGACCTTTGTAAAAGAAGTCGAAAGTCCGAAAGTCGACGCTTTTGAGGGTTTTCAAAACTCCCGCCTGTATAAAAATACGTGATGGTTAGCTAGTTTCTGGGGATTTTTAATATTAGACTCTAAGGTCGCTAATTAATTTTTTATAAGGAAGGTAACGCATGCTAAAACTTAGACTTTACATAGCTATTTTTATGTCTCTCTCTTTTTCAACTCTTGCACTTTCGCAGGTCGGTATTAAATACGATATTAACGCCTCGGATCCGCTGGCTGTTGTGGCAGCGATGGACAAGTTTTACTCTTCGCCGACCGGGCAAGCCGCTTCGGGGTCAGTGACGTTATATCAATACATGGCAAATGGCGATAACCCAGCCACACATGCATTTTTAGTCAGCTTTCCCAACCTGGAAGAGATGCAGCAAACTTTTACGAGAAACGCATTGTCGCAAGATTGGGCTAGTTTTTTGGCCGAGTTGAATATGGCTTCTGATCAGATTGATTCAGTTATGTATAGAGCAACAGGAATTTCTGGCGGTGATCCATCAAAGGTGACATCTCCGAACACCGCGAATTACTGGATCTATTTAAACGTTTCTGATTCCGCAACGTATGCTTCGGCTTGGCAGACCCTAACGAATAAAAATGATGATCTTGATGTGGCTAGTGGGTTGTCTGAAATTTTGGCAGACGGCTCGAGTAACGTGACTCACGTAATAGCTCAGAGGGCTAACGACTTACCCTCTCTTCTCGGTAGAACAAACAGTCAACTGGTTGGATGGGATGACTTTGTTGAAGCAGTTTCCTCAATAAGAACCGTTGTTTCGAGGGATATGCTCGGGCAAGTAAAAACGTGGTCTGCATCCAATTAATAGTAAGTTCGTAAAAAATATCGTAAGGATCATTGAAGGGCATTCAGATTTATAATTTATGAATGCCCTTAGTTTTTTTTTACGTAATTGTGCGTTTCTTTCATGTCCTGTGAGAAGTAAGAAAGTATCTTTGGATGATATTTAATGCGATGTAAAAGCTTACAATGAGTTGAATGTATGAAAAAATTTCTTTTTCTGTTTATTTTAAAGTTGTCAGTCGTCGGTACGGCTAACTCTCAGGAAAATGGTTTTTTACGAGATGAATTTGGCAACCCTAACATCAATGGTTTTTGGAATTTTAACGATGCAACGCCATTTGAGAGGCCTAGGCGATTTGGGAATCGAGAGTTTTTAAGTTCGGTTGAGTTAGAAGAAAAGTCTAAAAACACCGTTGTAGCTGAAAAAGCTAGAGAGCGCCAGGAAGCGGGTCTCTCAGAAAGGGTAATTGCAGCACCGACGAATAACCCGGGAGCGTACAACGACTTCTGGTCTGACTATGATGATGGTTTTCTAAATACTCGCACCTCAATTATTGTTTTTCCTGAAGATGGACGAATACCTGCGACACGCGTGGGGGTCTCCACTCAATTATCTCCGCCTCATGCAAATGGCTGTAATACCAATAACATCGTCTCGGTATCAAGACCGGTGCGGATTTCGTTCGGCGCGTTGAGTTGTGATCGACCAGAGGACTTTAGTCTTGCGTCCAGATGTTTGTTTTTTCCACAAACGACGGGCCCGTATATAAAGGCAAATTCCTACAACAATAATGTTCAGATTGTTGTGACTAAAGATTATGTGATGCTGTATTCGGAGCTCGGAAATGACCCAAGGATAATCCCGTTAGGTAGGCGCTCGAATCTGTCCAATAAAATTGATACATGGACTGGTAATTCAACAGCGCGCTGGGATGGCGACGTGCTGGTTGTCGAGACAAAAAACTTTAGCGATAAGTTGGCCAGTATCTTTATGAGAATGATCGCCATTGGGTCGGCAAAGGATATGACACTGATAGAAAGATTTACAAAGAAAGGAGAGGATGCCTTGGTGTATGAGTTTATTGTTTCTGATCCAGGAACTTTTGAAAGTGAAATTCGCGGGATAACACATTTCTCTAGACTAGACGGTGTGATTTATGAATTTGCTTGTCATGAAGGAAATTATGCGTTTGCCAATATATTGCGTGCGGCAAGATTTCGAGAGGCGGAATAAAGTCTTAACTCTGGCTTATCGGAAGAGGTTAAGATTTAGTCTTATCTCCGTTTGTATGAAAAGCTTCATCGTCCTCTAAAAGAATTCAATTAAATACAGGTTGGTGTTTGTGGATGGGAAAAATTTGTTTAGATTGCGGTATGAGTATTGATGAGGGAATAAGCCGATGCCCAAAGTGCGACAATTTTTTGGATTCTCAACACGATGGTTCGATTACTACGATAGACATTGCCCACGAGGGTGAAACAGTTGATGAAGCGCTTTGTAAGATGCTGGCAGAAGTTGAGGCTGCACGAAATGGCGTCGAGCTGTATCTCCGCTTAATAGTGGGATCAGGAGTAATTCGAGATGAGGTTCTGGCTGCTCTTCGGGGCCTTCAGGCAGATGGTGACGTCAAGAGCTTTGAAGTGGAATCGTCAAACGCAGGTGCCATAAAGTTAAGGCTTAAATAACGACTTAAAGGAAAGCTGAATTTACTATTTCAAGTTATCGATTCGCCCGTTTGCGATCAGGCATGTCTAAGTCGACGGTGAAAGACATTGGGATTGATTGCGGTAGAAAGCAGATGGCATCGTCGCAGGCCTGGTAGTTCAGAGTACCCGTAAAAGTTAGTGCGTCCAATGAAGATATCGTGTTCTCGGCCTGCTCGTCACCGTTCATAACAACCTCCTGAAGGATTGTGAAGGGTGACTGATATATCGGGACATGTTCATCAAGCGGTTCGAAAAAATATATTTCGGACTCCGGATAATTAACGGGCTCGATTCGAGCAATTTCAGTTGGGTCAAGCTCGAACCCTATGACTTTATACCCTTTCTCATCAGCCCCTGGCGCATAGACATGCATCCCCGCTCCGGGGATCACATCAAGAGCCAGGGAGAAACGGGTGCCCACGGTTACGGAAGTGTTTGAGGGGTAGGCGGTGAAACTAAGGTGCGCTGTTTCCCCCCTAACTGCTGAAATAGGAGAGACGCCGACTCCGGTTTTGAGCATGATATTGGATGTTGTATTGCGCTCTCGGTAAAACTCCTCAAAGAATCGAGAAGTCACTATACCGTCCTTGTCGAGGATGAATGTGCCAGGATATGGCGTTCCTACGATCAGGCGGTTGGCGCCGAACGCGGAAACATATTTTGCGACGTCGGCTTGAACTCCCGGATCATTGGCTTTTTCTCCGACACCCTCTGCTGCAACGGTATTAAGGATGCCAAAATTTTCTATAATTCGTGACTCGGGATCTGCGAGAAGAGGGAAGGTAATACCCCTCCTTTCGGAAAAGTCAGAAATCACCTCAACGGAGTCATAGCTGACTGCGGCGACTCCAATGCCTTGCTCTTGTAGAGTCTCTAGTTGCTCTTGCAGCTCCACGAGCTGCGCTTTGCAGTAGGGTCACCAGTCGGCGGAGCGGTGAAATAAAAGCATAAGGCCATTTGGCCCCATCACTGAATCGAGAGTTTGTGTCTCACCAAATTGATCGGACAACTTGAAGTTAGGGACGGTTTCTCCAACCTGAGGACCTAACTCCGCGACAACAATGCGTTGACGCTCAGCGCTTAATCCTGTCGCGGCAATGAAAGAGAAGAAGCCAGCAAGAGCAAATTGTTTGACGTTTAATTTCATGCCATAAACTCTATCATATTCGTCTCTGTTAAAGCTGTTTTCAATTGGATAATTTTATCGTTGTCTGCCGTTACGCCTAAATCATATATTCTATACCGCTTTGCTGTAAGCCGATCAAATCTATGTTAGATGCGTTCATGCTGTGTTCTGCTACAGTTATTCCAAAATTAGTATACGAAAGTGTGCCGAGATCAAGCATTTTTCCATATTCATCTAAAATGGATTGCGGAGCCTTCAGTCCAGTAAGGTTTGTATAGAGTGCATCCACTACCGATGAGCCCGAGGGAGTCGGGCCAAAAACGAAGCTCATGGCGCCCGACATTAATGCTTCATATGTCATACCATTGTCCAGCGCATGGAGCCCGGCGCCGACGTAAGTTTTGTTAACTGCAGCTTCTGTTCCTAGAATAGCGGACAGCAGCTTCACCGTCTTTCCCGCGTTTCCATCGAGGTCTAACGCCACATAGGTATCGTTAAACTTAAGTCGTTCGATGTTTCGAAGAGTGTCAGTGTCATTGGCCGTAACAACATTCCAAGCGCTTCCTAATGACATGCCTTCGGCAGTGGAAATATAGTCGACAAATTTACTAAGTGTTGCCTCCTTACGGTCTGTTGTGTAGACAGCGAGGTCAACGCCTGCTTTGCCATCAATTACATCATTCCCGGGCCCACCTGTCAGATGATTGTTAAGTGAATTTCCGGTAAGTGTATCTGCTCCGCTACCGGCAATTACATTCTCAATGTAAGTTTCAAAGGCGATGCTGAAGTTGTTCTCTAGTTTCCAACCATTAAAGGGCACCGTGCTATATGAGCCCGGCGAAAGATTTATATTGCTGCCCTGAGAAAAGTTCTTGAAATTAAGCGTGTCGGTTCCACCCCCATCCCACACAAGTTTTATTTCTGGCAGGTCGGGATCAAAAGTGTAAGAGGTATCCGCGCTATTGTGTAAAGTATTCGACCCGTATAAATATTGCAGCGCTGCAACATCGTAAGCCATGGGCGTGGAGGGTATCGCGTATTGTTTTTCTCCTATAGTTTTTTGAGATGAGAGTTCAGCGGAAAATTCACCGGCCATTACTGTATATTCCCGTGAGTTTTTATCCTCAGGAAAAGGTATGTCAGGGTTGTCGTTGGGATGCTCCACGCCTAACGCGTGAAATATTTCGTGATACATAACAGTTACATCCCCAATAGGAGTTTGGGAACCGACTTTTTGTGAGTCTTGGGCCATCGCGACAAGGCCAGTGGAGAAGTCAGACCCGGCGTAGCTCTTATTGAACCAGATATCTCCTCCTCGCGGACGATCGTTTGGGGGATCGGCAGTGCCTACGATTCCCGGCAAGAAAACACCTTGTTCATCGGTAATTGTATTGATGGCGAGTCTTATCGTTCCGACGGTTTCTTCGCCCTCAATGACTTCGATAAAATTTACATCAATATATTTTTCGATTTCTTTAAATGCAGCACGAATGTCTTCTTGTTGCTGCGCGCTAAAAGGGACGGGTGTTATTTCTCCGACATCATCGGGATAGCTATAGCCTGCTGAATTTTCGCTGCCGGTCGGAAAGCTATATGAGATGACGGTTGTTGTTTGGCCCAATTCTTCTGTTGTAAGAAATGGATCACTTATCCATTTTATTGGAGCGCCCTCTCTTTTATTTAGGAGCGCGTCTATGTACGGTACCCCAGAAAGTTTTTTTAATTCAATTTTTTGACCTGATTCTAAGTAGGTTTGTTTGTTATTTTCGGCAGTCATTCATGGCTCCGGTAGAAAGTTATCGATTTTTTGTCGTGATTAAGGCGAAATCGCAACGAATCGCAGGCGGATATAATAGCAGGCCAGGTGTTGCTGGCCTGCTAGTCATAGTTCTTTTACAGAATAGATTACGTCAGGATATATGCATCGATCACAAGGGTCTTTTTAAGCATGTCTAATGTGCCTCGGTGAAGATTCTGAGTTCCGTCGCTGATGCTTACAACTTCCTCTAAATATGCTTTGGATCCCTCTCTTCGCCAAATCCCAACACCTGCACCCGCGACCATGGTGTCCTCGTCAATAAAGCCTCTTCCTTGTCCCTGATATGTACCCCCACTTCTGTCGGCATTAAACCTAAACCTAATCGTTGAATAGACTTTTCCGTACGCTCCCATGGTTGCCTCTAAGTGAATAACATTTTCTACGTCACCGATTTCCATTGAGGTAATATCCATTACCGATCGATCTTGTCGCGGCTGTAATGTCAATGCTGCTGTATTACTCATATTCTAATACTCCAAAGTTAAAATAGTTTAGCGATCCAATTAAAGTTAATAGCAGCGAGAATTTGAGTGACTCGCTGCTAATAACTAGTGCTTAATTTCCACGAAGGGGTGATTGATGGGTATGCTTAACTAGCCAATTATTCCCATCATTTATTAAAACTAAGGATACCCATGCGGGGGTACTTGTTGTCGGCGCGCCCTCATGCGGATATATGTTCCACCATTGTGTAAAGCTGGCTATCGCAACGTCTCCGTGAATTGAAACGATGGGGCTCTCGATAGTCGTTACAAATTCAGTTTTACCGCCGTTGACGGCCTCTTCGGCTTTACGAGTCGCTACTTGTGTTGCTCTGTTTTTAGCTTCGTTGGTTTGTCTCATTCCATTCGCAATATGGATACGATCCGATCTCATTAAATTTGCTTGAGCTTCGAGGTCATTTTCCAAATTGCCGTATTCGTAAACGATTGCCATGACGTCGCTCTCGTCATCTGCATAGGTCAACGTAGACAAAACAATTCCGCTAGTAATCAGAGCTACTATTGAGAGGTGACTGCATGCCTTTGCCGTTAAGTGATGATTAAAGTTAAATTTCAAGTTACCTCGGTCCATTTTTTACTGCTCCTTTTAAAATTGTACGTCCATGTGTTCACGATTCACGGGTTGGTCCAAATTTTAACCGTGTTAGCCATGCTGATAGAGTAGGCGGTTGAAATTCCATTTACAGCGCGTTGAAAGGAAGCAAGTCCGGGGCGGCTAGAATTCCTCACTGATAACAACTCAGAAAAGTTGTCTGCTTGGTATGATATGAGGTGCGAGCCTGTCGCGTTACCGGGAGCAATTATGCGCCATAACGAGGCGTTGACGTTCCAGTCTGCGGGATCAGAATTAACAAGTTGCTGCCACTCTGAAGCAAAAGCTGCCTCATCAGTGACATCGACAACAATCCAGCGAGATGCGTAGAGCTCGCCTGAAATTACATCCGCATTATTATTAGTCAAGCCTGTTGGTTCGAACATAACGTTAAGTACGGTGTCGGATGCTGCCCCAAACTCCATAATGAATTCGTTCCAATCCGAGGAGAGAGCATTTCTTAAAAATGCTTCATCCATACCCTCTACTGACGGGTAAAAAACGGCAAGGTTGTGTGTAGCAGTTGAAGTGCCGTTAGCGACGTATTGAGAAAGAATCGCCGTTGCTGGTATTGAAGTTCCGGTTTGAGATTCAGTGTACTTATCCATTGCAGCAACCAATCTTGCTGGGTCGCTTACTTCTATGTCAAATCCGAGCGCTATCTGTGCGTTTACCGATGCACTATTAACCGCAACCCCTAATGTTAAAAGAAAAGTTGAAAATATACGTAACATATTATTTCTCCAGTTTAAGTGTGAGAGGTGAAAAAATTGAGCTATGAGACATTATCACAGTGCTCAGATAAATCCCAAGTGGTTGCAAACACTCGATATACCGTTTAACTTTGAGAAAGGCTATCAAAATAAATTTTAGTCTATGGATCTTCAATAATTACAGGAGCAACGGATAATGCTTAAAAAATTAAGTGGAACATTGGTTTTGGTTTTAGGGTTCTTTTGCCAGCTTTCATATGGTCAGACTGTGTTTCAAAGTTTTGATTTAATTGTTTCTAATCCGGCCGGAGTTGTAGCTGCAATAAATAAAGCGCAAGCATCAGTTGATTCGCAGGATAACCTCGGTAGGGTCTATCTGCACCAATATATGGCGAACGGAGAGAGTCAGGCTACTCACAACGTTCTTGTTGTTTATGATTCGCCTGAGGACATGAGCGAAACGATAAAAGCGAACTTAACGTCTGCCGATTGGGCGACGTTTATTTCTGAGATAGGGCAGGCTTCGCAGGTTGAGTCTGAGGTCATGGGACAATTCTTGGGAGTGGGTGGGGACCCGGCTGCAGTCCTTGACCCGAATCGCGTTGCAATGGTCTATCAGATATCGGTGTCAGATCCAGCAACGTACGCCAGTGCTTGGACAGACTTCGTAGGTGAAAATGCCGATCAGGGCGTTTCGTATTTGTCCGCCGCAATTGCATCTGGGAATAATCCTGCGACTCACGTAGCGGTTAACTGGGCAAATTCTTTGGGTGAGTTGTTAACGAATCAGCCGCAGAATTTGGATGGTTGGGACAGTTTCTCTCAAAGAGTTCGAGGCATCCGAACAGTAGAGTCTACGAATATGATGATGCTGCTTGCGTCTTGGAATGTCGATTAGCCGTAAGATAGTTTAATAAATTTGGAATTGCTAGAGTCCGACTTTGAATAGAAGGAGTTGGGCTTTAGTTGTTTTATTTTTACCAAGTCATCACAAGAAGTGTTCGTGGTCTATTTCTTCCCGTGGGAGACTTCTTTTCGGTATAGGCTTGTTACTATATTTTCTTCGAGTCCCTCTATCCAGTAATTCTAATTTGAAACTTTCTGTATCAATTACCCAATTCCATACAAGTTTTTAGATGATTGGCCGACTGACCATCTACTAAAATTATTGGAAGTGACTGGCGTGCTAAAAGTTAAGCTTTTCTCAATTAATCGAGCTTGCGATTTGGTTTGTCTCGTGGGCCTTATATTTTTATCTGTAACAATCGCCGCGCAAGAGTTTGCGGAGCAGGTGGTTGAGGAAAAAAGCTTTCGCGCGATTCAAGTCATGGCTGCGCCAGTTGTCGATGGCGTTCTCGATGATTCAGTTTGGCAAGACGCGCAAAAGGTAACAGACTTCCATCAGAGTCGTCCCGGAAACCGTACGGAGCCGTCTGAGATTACTGAGCTTTACGTTGTTTACACGACTGAGGCTCTCTACATTGGTGCTCGAATGTACGATGTAGAGCCTGAACGAATTTCGGCACCAACAATAAGGCACGGACAGGGGCTGCCTTTTGATGATCGCCTCGTGGTGATACTTGATCCATTTAATCAAGGTAGGGCGGGTTATCGATTTGAGACAAACCTCAACGCAGTTCGTCACGACGCGCTTTATACGACTCCAACGCGATTTAGCTTGGATTGGAATACAATTTGGGATGCCGCGACTCAAGTCGAAGAGGACGCTTGGGTTGCTGAAATTGAAATTCCTTTTCGGTCATTGCCCTTTGATCCAAATATAGAGAGCTGGGGCTTTAATTTCGGTCGTGGAATCCGGCGCAAAAACGAGGAAATGGCATGGGTCTCGCTAGACCGTCAGTATAATCCGACTATTATGGGAGAAATGACGGGAATGAAGGGAATGAATCAGGGGCTTGGACTTGATGTTGTGCCAAGCTTTGCTGGTAATCGGCAGCGCAGGTTCGCGCCAGATCGGACAAGCACTAATCTAGAGCCGTCGCTTGATGCGTTTTATCGTCTCACTCCTTCGTTAAACGGGGCGCTGACTCTCAATACCGACTTTTCTGCCGTAGAGGTCGATAATCGGCAGGTGAACCTGACGCGGTTTAACCTATTTTTTCCCGAGCGACGAGATTTCTTTAATAACGATTCTGATTTATTTCAGTTTGGCAATATTAGTGGTTTGGCGCGAGGAAATCGGGCGGCGGGTGGTGCTAGTGGCGAAAACGCTCGCCCATATTTTTCGAGAAAGATTGGCCTCGCGGCAGACGGAGGTCCTGTGGATATCGAATATGGTGGGAGGATTAGTGGCCGTGTCGGTAGGTTTAATATTGGGACGCTTGCGATCCGTCAGGGAGAGCAAGTTGAAATGGGCCGCTCTGATCTACTCGTCACGCGTGTATCAGCAAATGTATTGGACGACTCTCGCATTGGTTTTATTTATACCGACGGCGATCCCTCATCTGAGATTGATAACAGTGTTGTTGGAATCGATTTTCAATATATAAACAACCAGTTTAGAAATAACCGAAGGGTCTCGAGTTCGGTATTTTACCAAGAGTCAGATACAGAGGGTCTAGTGGGTAATGACCGGTCTTACGGATTTGGGCTTTCTCTGCCAGCGAGCGCGGGTCTCCGATCTCGAGTCGGTTACAAGGTAGTAGAGGAAAACTTTAATCCAGCGATGGGGTTTGTTAATAACGCCGGCATTCAAGATCTCACCGGCGACCTAGGGTACACATATTTTTTTAAGGATGGTCCATTCCAAAACCTATTTAGCGGAATAGATGCCCAGCGGATTGAACTGTTAGATGGAGGCCTTCAAACAGAAGTTTTGAACTTCCGTATTTTGGAGTTAGAGACCACATCGAAAGATCGAATAAGTCTCAGTTACAGAACAAACAAAGAAGTAATTCTAAATAGGTTCGCTGTTTTTCGTCAGGCAGGTAACGAGGTGTATATTGAGCCCGGCGTTTACTCCTTTAACGAGCAGTTAGCGAGTATCACCACCGCAGGGCAACGTGAGTTCTCTGGATTTTTTTCTTATCGAAAAGGTAATTTTTTTAACGGTGATCGTCTGAATTTAAACGGTAAGGTCGCGTGGAATCAATCGCGATATTTTATTCTGTCAATGGGCTATGACTGGAATGATATTGAACTTCCACAGGGGGCCTTTACGACTCGATTAATCAATGTAAGCGGTCAGGTTGCGTTCTCTCCAAATCTGTACTGGATCAGCTTGGTACAATACGACAATGTTTCGGAAGAGGTTGGCATCAATACAAGACTGCAATGGATTCCGAGGGCAGGACAAGAGGGGTTTATTGTGCTCAATTATGGTCTGCAGGATTTTGACCGGAATAACTCCTTTGAGACTCTTTCGTCTAACCTGAGTGTAAAATTTCGCTACACCTTCCGTTTTTAACATTTTTTGCGGTTTGGAATCGTAATAATCTAAGCATGTTTGATAACCGTACGAGCAAGTATGGTGAATATATTTTGGTTTAAACGTGATCTGCGGGTTCATGACAATCTAGGTTTATCCCTGGCTGGTAGAGCCGGACAATTACTGCCGCTCTATATCTTCGATCCAGAGCAGTGGGTAGGGAGACCCTATAGTGCCCGACATTATCAGTTCTTGTGCGATTCAGTTGAAGATCTTAAGGTTTCCTTGCTTGAGCAGGGACACAGCCTTGTTTTTCGAGTCGGTAATCCTACAAGTATTTTTAGCTCTTTATTTCAGGAGTTCGATGTAGGTGGTTTGTGGGCCAGTCAGGAGGTCGGCGATCATTGGGCTCGCGAGCGTGATCGCAGGGTCATAGAGTGCTGCCTCTCTTACGGTGTTCGTTTCGAGCAGGCGCCCCAGAATGGCGTAACTCAAAGACTCAGCAATAGAGATACTTGGTCAAAGCGTTGGCATAACTTTATGTTGGGAGACGTGGTTACGCTTAACGCTCAGCAAAGTGGTTTACAGGTCCGTTCTGATGCTCGCCCATGTCCAAGCCATTTTGGGTTGTCTTCCGATCACAATCCAAATATTCAGCGGGGTGGAAGAGCACGGGCTCTTGAGCTACTGGGTTCTTTTAAGAAAACACGCGGTCAATATTACTCGCGAGAGATGTCTTCTCCTGTGACCGCTTTTGAGAGCTGCTCAAGGCTTTCGCCTCACTTTGCGTTTGGCACGGTGTCTGTGAGGGAAGTCTTTCAGAATATTCAGCGGAAAAGGAATCAGTTGCGGGAAGATAAATCAAGCTCAAATGCATCGTGGGCAAGATCAATGAGCTCGTTTGCGTCTCGCCTCAGGTGGCACTGTCATTTTATGCAAAAATTTAACGATGAGCCAAGGATGGAGTTTGAGAGCCTGCACCGAGGCACATTTGGGCTTCGTGAGGAAGACTTTGATGAGGTTTTTTTTGAGGCTTGGAAGCAGGGACGTACTGGGTTTCCTTTGGTGGATGCGGCGATGAGGGCGCTGAAGGCGACTGGTTGGATTAATTTCAGAATGAGGGCCATGTTGATAAGTTTTGCGAGCTATCATCTTTGGCTTCATTGGGTAAGGCCTGCAGAGTACTTAGCCTCACTTTTTACTGACTTTGAACCCGGAATTCATTATCCACAAGTGCAAATGCAAGCTGGGACAACTGGAATTAACGCGATAAGAATTTATAGCCCTACAAAGCAGGCGCGCGATCAGGACCCAGAGGGTGTTTTTATTCGTGAATGGATTCCGGAGCTTTGTTCTACTCCGAAAAGTTTTATTCATACCCCTTGGATTAATCCGAAGCTTGAGGGCGGTTATCCGTCGCCTATTGTTGAGGAGTCGAATGCGAGGAAGGCTGCTGCTGGGAAGATGTACGCCCTGCGAAATAATACTGGTTTTGCAAAAGAGTCTAAAGGCATATTTAAAAAACACGGCAGTCGAGTGCGCGCCCGCAAAAACGTTCTCATTAAAAGTCCTCAGTTGGAGCTCTTATGAGGGCCTGGCAGATGCAATTGTGGTGTCGCTACTGGTTGACTGAATCAATCACAAGCTCAAAAAATTCCTCATGATCCCATCTCGCCGGGAACAGTGTTCTGTGCGCTCCCGTGGCACGATCTTTTGCAGTCTCATCCCCGAGAAATTCGAGAGAACTGTTTCGAGCGACGACGAGATCTAAGCCGGGATGTACATATATGTTATTGCTCCGACTGCCGGCTGCGAAGAACCATTCACCATCGACATGAGGCCACCAGAAATATCCGTACCCTACCTTCAGAGCTGGTGACGTTATGGTACTTAGCTTCGTCGACTCGGTTACCCAGGCGGCAGGGACTACCGCGCTCCCTTGCCATTTTCCCTCACGCGCATAAAGGAGTCCAAAGCGGGCAAAATCACGGGTCGTGGCATCTATGCAGCACCAGGGCATGTAATTATCAAAGCCGTCTTTCCACCACCCAGCATCCATGCCAATCTTCGAGAACAATTCAGTTTCAGCAAAGTCTGCAAGTGACTTGCCAGTTGCTCTCTCAATGCTTTCCCCAACTATTTGTGTGTCTGCATTCTGATAGTTCCAGTTATAAGTAGAGCCAAGCCAAGACGCTAAATCTGGGTCCGCTTGTCTGTTTTCGATGCTGTACTTTACGTTGTCAACAATTTCATAAGCGCCTTCGTCATTTTGGCTCCCGATATACATTGTGGTTGCGTCATTACCGAATTCTTGTAAGCCCGATGACATCATGAGTAAGTTTTTTATGGTGATGTCCTTGGTCTCGCCGGCTCGCCACTCAGTGATAAATTCACTTGCCGGTGTATCAACCGATCCGATTGAGCCATTTTCTATCGCTATACCCGTTAATGCGCTCGTGAACGATTTAGCTGATGACCAAGACGTTGCTATAGTTTCTTTATCCGCGTTTGATCCATACTTTTCAGCGATAATAACGCCATGTCGGACAATGACCAATCCTTGAGTGTACTGGGGTGTTGGAACGTCGTCGATGACCACATCATCGAATGCGTAATCTATCGCTTTCTGGAGCTTCATCAGGTCCACCCCAACCGTTTTAGGTTCAGCGGTGACCCAGGTGCTGGTAGGGTAGCTTAACGTCGAACTGGTAAGGTTAGAGCTGACTACCTCAAATATAAGAGCTTGAGGATCTATCAGCTTTAGATCGAGTTCATACATCTGACCGCCGAAAGCGAGTTTTTTTACGCTCAGTACGTTTCCAGAGTAATTGCTGGCCAATGGGCTGGTGGGTAGATCTGTCTCGCTTGCGGAAATAAGTTTTAGGCATACCGTTGCGCATGGCGATAGTTGAAATGAGGCGCGATAGTTTTTGTTTTCGGCAGAAAAATGTTTCACATTTAGCGAGCCATCTTCGTAGTTTGCGCTGATGTCATATTCGATTACAAAATTTAATTTATTAGAGCAGGATATATCGTTCCATTGGCCTGCCGAGCCGAATGCTTCTGCGGTTGTTGCGCCTGCCGGCCATGTTTCAAGACCCATCGCTAGGCAATGCTGATTGTCCATAAAATTATCGGGTTCACTCAGGCCGGCTTCAAAACCTTGGCCTTTCCCCCAAAGATCGTTGGTGGTGATCGTCGGAGCGTTAATTTCGCTACCATCTGTCCATTTCCAGCTCCCTTCGATCTGAACGTCTGAGCCTCCTAGCCAGAAATATTTTGCACCACCACCATCAGCCGCAGTTGTTGCAGTATCCTTCATTAAAGACCGCAGAAAAATCTGCTCTTGGAATGTTTCTATCTTCACTAAATTTCCGCTTTTCGCAGACGCGTATTCCTTTGCGTCGCTCCAGCTCATGGGCTCACTAATAATTTCGTAGGCATGGTGATCAAAGTTTCTGATGTTTCTTAGCTCGGGCGTTTGCGCGCTTCCTCTTTGAGTTGTAAAAAAAAGGAAAAAAAACAGTGCGAGAGCGCTCTGCAGTATCAAAAGGTAATCACTTTTCAGTATTTTTATTATCATTATTTAATAACTTCCTTTTGTAGCTTGTTTAGAATTTAAGTACCTCTTTTCTAACGAGGTCGGAGTTGATTTCCTCTGCTGTAAAGGGCAGGTCTATCCATTGATTTCTAGAATAAAGTTTTGTCAGGTCCGAATAAAATTCGGAGTCGGGTTCGGGAGACTGAGAGTAAGTCAAGATCGCTTTTGCCATTGGTCTTCCCGCGTCGTCCCACGTTACGTTTTGAATATAGCTATTACCGTGAGCGATCGGATTGTACCCGCCAGCGTCCGGATTAAAGCGCGCTGTGATAACACTGAACATTCCTTGGCGTCCGGAACCGCCTGGGATCCCAATTTTTTCATCATTCCTGATAACAAATTGAACGTCACCCCACTTGCTGTCGAGGGGGATATTTGCTTCGGTTAGCGAGTTAACAGCCTCGCGTAATGCGTCGAGCACAAATTCCTTTGTTTCTTCTTGAACAACACTAAGTCCGGATGGGGTGTTCAGAGGTTTATCAAGATTGAATTGATTTGCAAAATGTTTGTCTATATTCCGAGCGCTATCCCAAAAGCGGTTATAAATGATCGCACCGACGCTATCAAAATCCTGTCGCCGGTCCCACTTTGCAAGAATGCTGCAAGCTTCTAATAGTTGCGGGTCTGTCTCGCAGACCGATAAAATATCATCAAGGAAGATCTCAGCTCCATAGTTTCGATGATTTAATAAAATACCGCGTGCAATTTCGGGGGTTATTTTTTCTTCAGTTGTGAGCGCTTCATTAATAAAATTTAAACCAGCCCGGGTTCGAAGAGATCGTATTCTTTTTTCATCCCCAATGATTGGTGAAAAACCTTCAAGCGGCTTGTTTGGATTTGAAAGCCAGTGTGAATCATTACTGTTATTGACGTAGTCGCTGGCGATTAGACTTGGCTGCTTAGTCGGCGGCATGAGGCCGGGAGCTGCTGCCGACGGATCAATCGCCCAGTCACAGGATGGCTCGGAACCGTTCAGTGTAATCATGCGGGACGGTGTCTCATTGTCTACAGAGCATCGAGAAATTAACTCGGCGGAGACGTTTGGTATTGCAGACATATCAGCGTAGAGAGTGTCACCGGCTGTGTCTACGGCGATTGTGTTAACGAAGGCGGCACCTTGGTGCGTTGCAAGAGCATCCTTAAGCTCACTGACATCGGTTGCCTTGCTGATGTCCATATACTGATCGCCCGAACGATAATTCTCATAGTTTACGTCACGCATGACATAGGCATGATTGTCGTTCCACGGTGTCGTTTCGCTGACAACGACCGGACCCAAATGGGTCATATATACTGTTTTATCGAGAAAGCCCTGGTCGGTTTCCACTGAAACTTTAATTGGCTCAATGTTGAGGGTTTCTTCACCCAACCGATATTGCATTGGATTACCTTCCTCGAGGTCGAGACGGAACATAGTGAATCTTAGTGCGGTAGAAACGGTGTGAGTCCAGGCTATTTCCTTTGTGAATCCGATCGCAATTCGATTAGTGGCAATGAGGCTTGCCCCCATGACATCGACAGAACCTGGCAGCGTAATATGGGAAATATGAAAGCGTGATGAGCCATGCCACGGATAATGAGGATTCCCTATAAGAATTCCTCGACCGTTCGCGGTTAGATCTCTCCCAAATCCGATTGCATTACTGCCTATGACTTCAGGGTCGACGAAGGGGTCTAGAGGGGACATATTCGCAAGCTCAAGCCCAGGCCGTGCGCTTGCGATACCGGTTGAAACTCTTCCAAGGCCATAGCGAATGCCAACCCCAATATTAAGCTTAACCATGTCTCTTTCTGAGATCGGTGTTATCCACGGTGCGTCGTTGCATGATAGTGGCAGACTCCCGGCACGCGTCTTGATGAAGTTGTTGTAACCTCGCACGTATCCTTTATCAAGCTCCCTGTTATCTAATGAGGACGCCTCGAGATATTCATCGATCTTAGCTTCGTGAAGCATTGCCAGATGAAAAGCGTCAGAATTAATGTTGGCTTCGCTGGCCCCAAAATATTTTGATTGTTCTCCACGCACTGTCACAAACTCTCGTGCTAAAACACAAATAGTATTTGTTGCAACCGCATGGGCAAATCCGTAACCGATTCCCTCCCAAGTGTCGGCCTTAATGTGGGGAATGCCGTGTGATGTCCATTGGATCTCAACTTCTTTCTGTGTTCCGTCTTCAGTTGGTGTCGTCGGGGAGCACGACAGAAGCAGTGAGGTAAAAAAAAGGATTGGCAATTTGTGTGTTACGTGGTGTTGGTTTTTCATATATATTTTCTCGAGAGCTATGAGATTGATGTTCGTTTTTTTATCAAGAGGCGATGGGAGAAAGAGGCGGCTGCTCCCTTGGGTTCGTATTCTTAAAAACTACACCTTTATCGAGAGATTGTAAAAGGATACATGTGACTGTGGAAAACCCAATACAAGCGGTGGAGCTATTGTAATAAAGGTTACAAGCGAATTGACGATACCGTTTCTTTAGTTGCCATCCCACGTACTCTAAGTTTAGGCGGACTAATGCTTCAAGTGATTAAACAAAATGAAAATTTGCGCTGTATAATTTTTATGGTCGTGGCTATGGCAGGTTTCGCTGTAGAGGATGCGGTTGTAAAGCAACTGTCGTTTTCAATGCCTATTTCCGAAATTCTTTTTCTTGTTGGTTTTGGAGGGCTCTTATCCTTTGGCATGCTGGCAAAATTGCAGAACGTGCCATTATTTAATGCAGAACTTAAAACTAAGAAATTTATCGCAAGAACTTTTTCAGAACTGGCTGCAGCGATATTTTTCGTGAGTACTATAGTCTACGCATCCTTGTCGATCTCCGCAGCGATCCTCCAGGCTACGCCCCTTGTTGTTGCTTTGGCGGGCGCTTTTTTTCTCAAGCAGAGAATCACGCTTGGCCAATGGGGGCTGATTTTTTTAGGTTTCTTCGGTGTTCTATTGGTTATGCAGCCTGGTTTAGAGGGTTTTCAGGCGACTTCTCTTCTTGGTCTGATGGCAGTGCTTTTTTTAGCAATGAGAGACACGATTACGCGCTCAATTTCGCTAGCAATACCTGCGGTGACGATTTCTTTTTGGTCGTTCTTTGCTCTTTGCGTTGCTGGGCTAATTACCGCTCCATTTTTCGGTTCGTTTGTTATGCTGGCCCTCGAAGATCTGTGGGTTCTTTCCTTAGGTACTTTTGCGGGTTCTGTTGGGTATTTGGCCGTGGTTCTCGCTACTAGGTCGGGTGATGTTGCTGTTGTGGTACCTTTCAGATATACGCGCCTCATTTTTGCTTTTATTATAGCTATTATTATATTTGATGAGCCGGTGGGGAAGCTTATGTTAGCGGGCAGTACCGTTATTATAGCATCTGGTCTGTTGATGTTGGGACTTGAAAGAACCAGACTATCATCAGATTGATTGAAACGGATGTTATAGTCAATTACTCATTTTTTTGGGTTGTTGTTCATTCGGTGGCATTATGCCCTAAATTCAATTATGGTGTTTTGCGAATAAACTTTTGTTAGGGGCAGCTATGAAAAGAATAATCTTCCAGGTGTTTGGCGTGATACTTCTTGTTCCCGCGGTTGGTATGGCGACTCTCCGTTTTGAAAATCGAAACGCCGATGGCCCGTCTATACTTTTTCCCGGCGGGGAGATGGTTTCGGGAGATTTGCATACTGGGCCGGAGCCTGACTGGGCGTTTACGAATGACATTCAAACAGTAGAGCTTCAACTGAACAATCCGATGGCTTCAAGACTAATATGGATTCTTGAGGCCGAGGGCAGGCCTTTCATTATTTCTGGATATATGACAACTGTACTCGGAAAGTTATGGAAAGAATGGGCGTTTGAGGCTGACCGTGGCAATAACGAGGGGGTTTTGCGGGTCGATGGAGTGCGTTATCCTCGAAGGCTGCAACGCATTACCGAGGGAGATATTTTGGATGGAGTTTCCGCCAGCCTACTTCAAAAGTATGTAGGAGTTCCTGCTCCGGGCGCCGATGCTATTTCTGCAACAAGGGCTGGCATTGAGGCGGGTGAATCTTGGGTGTTTGAGTTAGTACCACGCGAAGTTAATTGAGGAAACTACGATGACAACAAAAAATTATATAAGCCTTTGCCTAGCCTTAGCCGCGCTTACTGCGGCGAGCATCCTCTTTATCCCCGGGTTCTCTGACCTTATTGAAACTACAATGTTATTGTTTTTATCGACTAATGCAAGAGCGTGAGTCAGGGGTAAGCTAACTTTGGCGCTAGCCAAATAACTGGAATGGTGATGAGTCTGAGGGCTTTGTTATTTTTCTTTTTACTCAGTTCTGGCCTTGGAATTCAAGAGAGCGGGGCCGCCTCTCTCTCGAAAAATTCTCAGATTCTTCAGATTGCGGAATTTGAGAATGGTCTTGATGAAAGCTCGGGCTTGGCGTTTCACGATGGTTTTTTCTGGACTATTAATGATAGCGGGAATTCAAATGTCGTCTTCAAGATTTCTAAGTCTGGAACAAAAATCCACGAAGTTGAGATCTCAAACGCTGAGAACATAGATTGGGAGTCTCTGGCACAAGATGAGAGTTACCTCTACGTGGCAGATACAGGTAACAATCTAAACCGACGAAGTAGCTTTACTATCTATAAAATCCCCTGGACTTCGTTGGTGAACAACAAAGCCGAAGCAGAGTTGCTTACGTTTACTTACGACGATTACGAGTCAGGTAAGATGAGGTCTCATAACTTTGATGCAGAAGCGTTAGCTATTAACGGGAACGAGGTCTGGTTATTTTCAAAAAACCGCGGTGATCGGCGAACTAAATTGTATAGATTTCCAAAGTTCGCTGGGCACTATAACCCTGATCCTGCCCAATCACTTCCTGTAAGTTCTTTAGTAACAGGCGCGGACATTAATTCGGCAAATGACACCCTTTTTTTACTCAGCGTGAGAAGCTCATCTTCAGGCCAGCAGAATTTGTTCTGGGAGATTCCGATTAATTCCGAAGGAGTGGATTGGGACAATAGAGTGATGACTCGCATTGCGCCCGAGGATCAATGGGAGGCGCTGATCTATGACGAATATGACGATGAGGTTTATTTGAGTCATGAAGAGAATCAAAGAGGTTATGCTGGGCTCGGAAGGCTTCAGAAAAGGTAGGTGGTATAGAATGCGCTAGCTCGAGAGAATTTCGAAGATTCCAACGCCGGATAGCCCGGGTCTTAAATGAAATAGTTTTGATCATTAAAGAAGTTTACCTTTGGTATTTAGCTTAACTCTATATAGGCCGGTGCTTGAGGTTAGATAAAGCGTGCTCCCGTTATCCCCCCAGGCAACGTTTGCGGTTACCTCGCCCGTGCTTATTGTGCCTAGAGGAGTCCCATCCGGATCAAATATCCAGACCCCGCCGGGTCCGGTAGCAAATATATTTCCGTTGAAATCTGTTTTCATTCCATCAGGTGCTCCTGGTGAGGCCTGATCGTTGACATCAAAGAATATCCTTTGGTTAACGAGACTCCCGTCGCTCAAAACATCATAGGCGTACCAAACTTTATTTGCTGAATCTGAGTTCGCGACATATAAAATCTTTTCATCAGGAGAGAGCGCGATGCCGTTCGGTCGACTTTGGCCGGCAAATAAAAGCTCGATTGTCCCGTCGGTTTTCAATCGGAATATGCCGTTGAAATCCAAGTCTCTTTCCGGATCATCTTCTAAGCCCGTCAAACCATAAGGGGGGTCGGTAAAATACAGAGAACCATCGGAGTGCCAGGTCGAATCATTTGGGCTGTTGAATCGCTTGCCGTCGTAGTTGTCGGCTAAGACTTCTCTCTTTATCAGCGTAGTCTGACAAGCCCGCGATATACGACGATAGCCATGCTCTAGCATGATGATGCATCCATTTTTGTCAATTGTCAGGCCATTAGACCCAACGGATCTGCCATTTGAGTTGCCATTAAAAACCGGTTTAATAAAATCATGTAGGCCGTTTTCTTCTGACCATACATACGTTGCGTTGTCGCGGACATCACTGAAAAATAATTGTTTTGTTGTTTGGTGCCAGACCGGGCCCTCCAAAAAAACAAACCCATCAGCGAGCTTCTCTACTTCCGTGTCCGCTGCAACGAGCACGTCTAATCGTGGATCCATCCTTGTAATAAAACTTGTGACTTGGTTTCCATTTTGAGGTGGGGCAGCGTCTCGTGTGTCACAATCCGTCATTATTGAACTTAATGTTATAACTGTTAGAATTTTTCTTAGTAAGGCCATATTTTTTGACTCATGCGTTAAAAATACTGCTATCCTTGAGCTGTTTTTAAAGGAAACTGTAAGAACGCTTTCGCGGTATTTTTGTGGAAAGTATTTAAGCTAACTATATTAATCAGTGTAAATGGAGACGTTTATGAAAACCAGAAGTTTGAGAAATATCGTTTTGACTTTTTCGATTGGTCTTTTCCCTTTAATTGGCGCTGCACAGGATGAGGCGCGCGTTGAGGCTCTTCGCGAGATAGCGCAGATAGTGGCCTCTATTAATCATTTTCCATCGGCGGAAAATAAAGTGGCGCTCGCATCAATTGAGGGTGATGAAAGCTATCCTCAAGGTATAAGGATGCTCGCTGCTACCGTTGCTAATATAAGCCACTCGGCGAACGCGGAAGGTAAGCAGAGTATGACAATGTTGCAGGGCAGCCAGAGGGCGCCAGAGCCTGTGAAATCGCTTGCTGAGATTATTGGCCGCTTTAACCACATGGCAAGCGACCAAGATAAGGCAACACTGCTAGCGTTATTTCCGTAAGCTAAAGCGATTATTAATCGTTAATTTACCGAACTATTTTCCTTCTCAGCTAGTTCGGTAAAGTCATAATGTTGCTATTGGTAGATTGCGGCTCTCGCTGAGCGCTGAATTTGCAATGAGAGTCCAATATCATTGTTCTGAATCATCCCAATTAGGATTATATTTTCTTTTGGGTCGATCCAAAACCATGAGCCGGCGATTCCCCACCACCAAAACGTTCCTTCTGAGGCGCCTTGAAATAAACTTGGGTCATCGACGATCGCAAAGTCCAACCCAAATTGATTCCCTGGGTAGGGTCTACCTATTTCAGAAATTGAGTCTGGGAGTTGATTTCTGCTCATTAGACGTGCAGCTTCTTCCGATAATATGCGCGTGTCGGCTAAAACTCCCATGTTGAGATGCATTTGGGCAAACTTCATGTAGTCGCTTACGGTTGATGTTAATCCGCCCCCGCCAGAGAGGAACTGTGGTTTCTCTAAAAATGATCCGCCTAGGCTGTTAGAAGAATTGTCTGTGCGAATCAGCTCGCCTGCTCTTGGAAAATACATCCGAGATAGGCGTTCTTGCTTTTCTTCAGCAACGTAAAACGCAGTATCTTCCATCCCAAGGGGGTTAAAGATTCTTTCCTTCATAAAGGCGTCTAGCTTCTGTCCAGATAGCTGCTCAACGAGGTAGCCCTGAATATCCACTGAAATACTGTACACCCACTCCTCACCTGGCTGATTTAGCAAGGGTATCCCTTTAAGCATCGGCATGCTTTGAGCGAGTGTTTTGCTTGATGCCCCGCTGATTCCAACATTAACGTAGGCTTCGGCTATTGGACCATTGCTGAGGGGGGGGAAGTAGGCAAAGCCGCCTGTGTGGCTCATCAGCTGCCTAATGGTGACTGGGCTATCCGTTGGTACAGTTTCCCAGGTCTGATCTTCATTGTAAGAGGTAGCAACCGTCAGGCCTTGCAGTTCTGGAAGATGCTTTTCTAAAGGATCATCGAGTGAAAATTTGCCTTCATCATACAAAATCATTAATGCTGTCCCAGTTACGGGCTTTGTCATTGAGTATATTCTAAATATTGTATCCTCTTGCATTTCTACCTGATCCTCGACATTCTGATACCCGAGGGCCGTTATCATCTTCGTTTCACCATTTTGAGCAACCGACAAAACGGCGCCTGATAGCTTTCCTTCGTCGACGCGAGTTTGCAGCTCCTCTGTCAGTGCACGAAGGCTTGTATCGGATAACTCTGCGGCGATTATTGTGTTTGTAAAGGCGAAAAGTTGGCTTAGCAGAATGAAGGCTGCAATCCGGTGCTTCTTTTGACTCATATCTCTGTTTCCTGTCAATTAATAACGTAATGGTTTAATTGTACCCTGAGACAGGGGTAACTGTGGACTACTCATTGCCTGGCTTTCATCATCTGAAGCTAAGAAATAAGTTGATGATCACTAATAAAAAGCAATAAATATAATTATTTATAAGATCTATGAAATGTATTTTGTTAAGTAAGTGGGTGAGTATGCGACCATACGAGATACCCACTTAGAACCTCTAAACTTTGTAAAAGTTATTTAAAAGTTTTGTTCGATCTGACGATTAATATGAAGTAGTCAGGCTTGTGTCATCAAATGAATCGACGGTGTGCCGTGGATTCTTATTGGTTTCTAACTGCTGTAAACGAATAACGAAAAGTATTTAGGCGAAAGAATGAGCGTTAATACTCAGCTAACTGTAAAGATCAGAATTATTTTATGTGTTTTTGTGCTTTTCCCCCTAAAAAGTATCGCGCAAGTAGGCGAGTTAAAGGGAATTTGGAAGGTTGCGACTCCAAATGGAGCATATGCAACCTTTCACGAGTCACCGGGGGGATTTATGATGGTGCTTCTAGATGGTCCTTCGTGGGGTGCTGCAGCAGGTATCCGCAAAAATAATCAGGCGTATGTATGCACCGAAGTGAGCAGTAAAAATATTACAAAAGACAAGTGTTATCAGATAGATATAATTAGTACTAGTAGTGCTACTTTAAAAGTCGCCATTTGTGATCCGATACCGGTTTGTAGTTCCTCGGGAGGGGCAAGCTTTTTGATTGATCGAATATTTTGAGGATTTTGGGTCTGGTTTACGCGCTATACAAATAAACCAAGGTCTAAATCAAAAAAAGGAACAGGAAAAGGAAGAAATGTTTATGAGATCCAGGATGCTTATTTTAGTTTTCATGCTGCTACCCCTGCAAAACGTTAACGCTCAGGCTGTTGCCGCCGTTGGGGAGCTCAAGGGCATTTGGTCGATCTCCACACCGACAGCAGGTTCTCTTTATGCAACGATTCATGAGGTAAGCAGTCAACTGTTCATGATATTTCTCGATGGGTCGAACTTAGAATGGTCTGCGGCATTAGGGCTCCGAGATGCTAAGAATGGCGCCAATGCGTGTACAATGGTTTCAGCAGTCGTAAACAGCCCTCAGGCCTGTTACGCGTTGGACATTAAAAGTACTACAGAGATCGAGATGACAGTGTCTAGCTGCACTCCTGCATCGAACTGTGCTTACAAGAAGGGCGATAAGTTTACCGTGAACAGGGTTTACTAGCCTCTCCTATTGTGATTCATTGGCTTCGTGATGAGAGAGCGACAAAGCGTCGCAAAATTTTTGTTAAGCAACTTTTCTTGACTGAATTTCAATATTGAACGTGGTTTCCGTCGCAAATAAACTCACCTAGAAAACCTTTCTTGGCAGAATTGCTCGCTCGGATTTATAATTAGCTTAGATTTTGTACTAACAAGCGCGAGCGTTTATGACTGAGGCAATCCAAATAAGTAACTTGAGTAAGACCTACGATAACGGTCTAACTGCACTCAGGGGCGTAAGCCTTGTTGTGGAGGAGGGAGATTTTTTTGCGTTATTAGGTCCGAATGGGGCGGGCAAGTCGACAACCATAGGAATTCTATCAACCTTGGTTCGTAAATCTGACGGAGACGTAAGAATTTTTGGTAAGAATGTTGAGTCTCATGTTTATGAAACTAAACTAGACTTAGGTGTTGTTCCCCAAGAAGTGAATTTTAGTCAATTTGAGAAGGTCGGCGATATAGTTTTGACTCAAGCGGGGTATTACGGTTTAACGCGTAAGGTTGCAGCATCGCGCGCGGAGAAGTATTTAAAAAAGTTGGGTCTGTGGGAAAAACGGAATGAAAGATCTCGGTCCTTGTCCGGGGGAATGAAGCGCAGACTGATGATAGCTAGAGCCCTCGTCCATGAGCCGAGGCTGTTGATTCTTGACGAGCCAACCGCTGGTGTTGATATTGAACTGCGTCGATCTATGTGGGAATTTCTTAGCGAGTTAAATCAATCCGGAACGACCATTATATTGACGACACACTACTTGGAGGAAGCTGAACAGCTTTGCAGAAATATTGCAATAATCGACGGCGGTCGAATTGTCGAGCATTGCTCAATGAAGAAATTGTTGGCCCAGTTAGATTCACACACTTACGTAATCGAATTGAGTGATCCAATGACCGGCGATATTGAGTTTGGACCTCTTGTCTCTTCGTCTGTTGTTTTAGACTCGCAAACTCTTGAAATTACGATATCTGCGAACGTCGGTATGAGCTCTCTTTTTGACTTGTTTAAGAAGCTCGATTTGAAAGTGCAAGACCTTCGTATGAAAAGTAATAGATTGGAGCAATTATTTTTGACAAAACTTGAAAAGTTGGAGGAGAGTCAGCTTGTTCAGTAGCCATAAATATATTGCATTCGAAACGATTGTCGTAAAAGAAGTCCGACGATTTTCCAGAATTTGGTTGCAAACCCTTGTCCCGCCGGCTATCACCATTGGCTTATATTTCGTTGTCTTCGGTAATCTAGTAGGGCGTCGGATTGGCGATATGGGTGGTTTTAACTACATGGAATTTATACTTCCGGGCCTAATAATGATGGCGGTGATCCAGAATTCATATTCGAATGTTGTCTCTTCTTTTTTTAGTCATAAGTTTCAGAAAAGCATCGAAGAATTGCTTGTTTCGCCTGTTCCGAATTTTATTATTTTGGCAGGGTTTGTTGTTGGTGGCATGGTCAGGGGACTTGCTGTCGGTGCAGTAGTAACCATAATGGCTTCATTCTTTATTAATGTAGATGTCCAGCATCCGTTTCTTACTGTTTCTGTAGTTTTGCTTACTTCGATCGTCTTTTCTTTAGCCGGTTTTATAAACGCAATCTTTGCCAATACCTTTGATGACATTTCTATTATCCCCACGTTTGTTTTGACTCCCTTAATCTACTTGGGTGGCGTCTTTTACTCTGTCTCACTGTTGCCCGTATTCTGGAGCTCCCTTTCTTATCTCAATCCAATATTTTACATGGTAAATACATTTAGATATGGATTCCTTGGCGTTTCTGATACGAATGTTTTATGGGCGATCGCGATGCTTGGGTTGTTCGTTTGTGGTTTAACTTTGGTTTCCCTGTCTTTGCTGCATCGAGGCACAGGCCTCCGTGCTTAGGAAAGTGAAAAATTGGAAAAACAAAACCCTCTATCATTAAATGTGTCGAGCCCCTCAAATTATGACCCCGAGATTCTATTTCCCATAGATCGCGAAAGTTCGCGGCTCCATTTGGCTGAATTTAAATCTATTAAAATATTTGGTTTCGATTGTTGGAATGCTTACGAGCTCTCTTGGCTAGATTCGATCGGCAAGCCAAAGGTTGGGATGGGGAAAATAGTTTTTCCGATGACGACGAAAAAAATAATAGAGTCTAAGTCCCTTAAATTGTTTCTTAATTCGCTTAATAATGAACGGTTCGTGTCAGTTGATGCGTTGGCGGGGGAAATACAAGATGTTTTGTCAGGCGTGTGTGAGGGTGATGTTGATGTTTCTATCTATTCGCTAGATAGTCAGGATCATACTTTCTCTTCTGGCGAAGCAGCTGAGTCTGTTGACGATGCGGACCTTCTTTATCCGATAGACTCTGAAAATTGCGTTGTGAATACTGCAGTGCTGATTAATCAGAAAGATATCGAGAAAGCTTCTGTTTCCGAGACTTTGTTTTCGGATCTTTTTAAGTCGAACTGCCCGGTAACTAACCAACCAGATTGGGCTTCGGTTACCGTAAGCTATACCGGTTCACCTATCGGTAGATCGGAGCTGCTCTCATACTTGTGTTCATTTAGGGGTCATCAGGGCTATCACGAAGAATGCGCCGAAAGAATTTTTTATGATTTATGGCGCTCTTTCAAACTTAGGAAGTTGTCCTTAGCAATGACTTATTTGCGAAGGGGCGGGTTAGATATCAACGTTTACAGATGTAGCGAGGACATATCGACTCTAGATATGTTGCCGCGCCGAATAAGACAATAAGCTTGTGTAAGCGATCTTGACATGAAAAGCGCTCTTCGTGTGTCATATTAAGTGGCGGTGAGAGAGGGATTCGAACCCTCGATACGTTGCCGCATACACGCTTTCCAAGCGTGCTCCTTAAGCCACTCGGACACCTCACCGTTTTGAACTTTCCACTGGTGCGAACGATAGCTCAAGAAGATTGCGCTTACAATAAGGCTGGGGTCAATTTTTTAGTTTATTGGGATTTTGAGTGCTTTTTAACCAATTGTGCCTGCGGCGTTAGGTGATATAAGATGAGGAGTTGAATTATTTTTTGATTAAAACCTATATTTTATTTTAGAGCTTTTTAGGACAATCTTATGAAAGAAATGACTATGGCTTCCAACGGAATTATTACAACTGTTTTCCTGTTGATTGGTGTTCAATTATACGCCCAAGATTGGTCGAGCTATGGGGGTGCCAATAGCTCTCATAAGTATTCGCCATTGGACCAAATTAACACTACAAATGTTAGCAGCTTGGTTCCCGCTTGGAGCTGGGATTCACCAGACAATATCACAGTTGCTGATAATATAGCGGCAGAAAATTATAGATCTATGCCGGCAGGATTTAAATCAACGCCTATTGCTATCGATGGAACTCTATACATTCCGACATCTTATGGTCGGGTTGCGGCACTAAACGCGGCAACGGGAGCGGAGATATGGACATTTGACACGGCAGCGTGGGAAAGTGGCCGGCCCACTAATTTAGGATTTAACACGCGTGGCGTCGGGTATTGGGCTAATAACAGTCAAAAGCGTTTGTTTTTTGGTACCAACGACTCTTATCTCTGGTCGATCGATGCAGAGACCGGATTGCCGGATCCCAAGTTCGGGCGGAAAGGAAAAATAGACCTTACTCAAGGTTTGGGCCGAGAAATAGACAGACTGCAGTATGGGGTAGTTGCTCCTCCGCTTGTAACAAATGACGTTGTAGTTGTTAATTCTGTGATTTTTGACGCTCCTAACAAAAAGGAAATGCCGCCGGGTCACGTCCGTGGCTTTAGTGCGGAAACAGGTGAGCTTCTGTGGATGTTTGAGACGATTCCTCAAAGAGGTCAGTTCGGGAATGAGACTTGGGAGGAGGATTCCTGGGAGTACACTGGGAACACCAATTCATGGACCATGATGAGCGCTGACGATGCGGCTGGTATTGTTTACATTCCGATAGGTACGCCAACGAATGATTGGTATGGAGGGCTCAGGAGAGGAGATAATTTGTTCGCGGAAAGCTTGGTTGCGGTAGACGCGCTGACAGGAGAAAGGATTTGGCATTTCCAAATGGTGCATCATGGAGTTTGGGATTACGACCTTCCAGCGGCCCCAACCTTAGTTGATCTCGTCGTGGACGGTAAAGAGATTAAGGCTGTTGCTCAGATATCTAAGCAAGGATTTACCTATGTATTCGATCGAATCACAGGGGAACCTGTTTGGCCAATTATTGAAAAAGAGGTGCCACAGAGTACTGTTCCCGGCGAGAAATTATCACTAACTCAGCCATTTCCGACAAAGCCAGCTCCTTTTGCGCTTCAAGGTATAAGTGATGAGACACTCATAAATTTCACACCGGAGTTACGACGCGCTGCATTGCAGCTTATCGAAAGGTTTGATTATGGGGCTTTGTTCACCCCGCCTAGCTTGCGTGGCACCATAAATCTGCCGGGTTGGGGAGGAGGGGGCTGGTGGACTGGTGCCGGTTTCGATCCCGATACAGGCTTATATTATGTCCCAAGTGTATCGATTCCCATTGTAGTGCAGTTAGTAGAAGGAGGGTCGACGGATTCGGATTTTCCATACGTGCGAGGTGGGGTGAAAAGCGTTGGAGGGCCTGAAGGACTTCCTCTGACTAAGCCTCCTTATGGCAGAATTACAGCGATAAACTTAAATTCAGGAGAGCACGAATGGATGATTCCTCATGGTGAAGGTATTCGTAAAAAAATTATAGACATGGGAATTCTTGACCCCGGCCCAGTTGGAGGAGCAAGCCGCACGGGACCACTGGTCACCAAGACGCTTTTATTTCTTGCTCAGTCTGACAATGGTCGAAATGTGCTGCGTGCATTTGATAAAACGTCTGGAGAGACGATTACTGAAATAGAGTTGCCATTGCCGCCCTCCGCCGCGCCAATGACCTTCGCGGTATCAGGCAAACAATTCATTGCTCTTGCGGTTGGTGGCGGAGCTGATTCTCGGCTAATAACTTTGGCTTTGCCTTGAGTTTTATCAGCTAATTATGATTTTAAATCGGTTGTAATCAAAAACGCTGATTCAGCATGGATTGCTGTGTTAACATAGATAGTACGTTATGGTAGCCCTTACCGGGCCCTGCGCAATAGAAACTCGCAAACCCCGCCAGGCCCGGAAGGGAGCAACGGTAGTGAACTTTTTATGTGCCGCAGCCCGTCTGGTGAGCGCTGCCACCCTTTTTTGTCTCTGCGCTAGATGATTTAGTTCTCTATGCGAGTTGAGGTTGGCGATAGGCTTGTGTAATGAGCTATAAGGTTTTAGCCCGAAAGTGGCGGCCCACAAAATTCAGTGAGGTGGTCGGACAAGAGCACGTATTAAGATCGCTAATCTCGGCATTGGACAATGATCGTATTCATCACGCCTATTTGTTAGCTGGTACACGCGGCGTGGGGAAAACCACCCTTGCGCGAATTTTGGCGAGATGTCTTAATTGCGAATTAGGTGTTGGCTCAGAGCCCTGTGGACAGTGCAGCGCATGTACAGAGATTGAAGAGGGTCGATTTGTAGATTTAATTGAGGTTGATGCGGCTTCGCGCACGAAAGTTGAAGATACTCGCGACCTACTTGATAACGTTCAGTATCTTCCGGCTCGCGCACGTTTTAAGGTATACCTCATAGACGAAGTGCATATGCTTTCAACGCATAGCTTTAACGCCCTCCTGAAAACGCTCGAGGAACCGCCAGCTCATGTCAAGTTTATCTTCGCGACTACAGATCCCCAAAAATTGCCGGTCACTATTCTATCAAGGTGCTTACAATTCAATCTGAAGAACTTGGCTCCTGCAGAAATAACAGAATATTTAGCCGAGGTATTGGAGCAAGAGGGTGTAGAGTCTGATAAGAAAGCTTTATGGCAGCTGGCAACTGCCGCTAATGGAAGTATGCGTGACGCACTTACCCTTGCTGATCAAGGGATTTCTCATTGCACCGATAAATTTACCGAAGAAAACATAAGCGAAATGTTAGGAGTGCCGACGTCACAACAAGTTGTTGTGTTGCTTCGTGCAATGGCGACGAGGGACGTGAAGGAAGCTCTCTTAGTCATTCAAAAGATTGAGGACAAGGCCGTAGATTATATTAATTATCTTGATAATTTGCTTGCGGCTTTTCATCAGATAATGCTTGCGCAAGTGGATGTAGAGTTCATTAATGAGCACGGTGTAAATGCGGCAGAGTTTAAGCAACTGGCTAAGCTTTTTTCTGCTGAAGATATACAACTATATTATCAGCTTGGTTTGAAGGGGCGGAATGAAATGTCCTTGGCTTCGGTCGTGCGTTCAGCATTTGAAATGTTGATTTTAAGAATGATGCTTTTTTCACCAGCTTACTCAGAGTCTTCGGAAACACTGATAACTGATCCGGATGCCCAAAAAAAAAAGACTTAACAAATGAGGTTGGATACATTGAGGATGAGAGCAAACAGGTTAGGGAGGGCGTGGTTAGTTTAATTCCATCAGACTCGCAGGTGCCAAGTATTACAGAGCTACCCCTAGGTCTTGACACTTGGATTGATATATTTCATCAGTTGAACCTTAATGGTGTTGCCCAACGAGTATTCGCGAATGTGGAGTACAGAAGAAATCAAGACGGCGTTGAAATATTCTGTCTTGATCGCAGTCAAAGTGCAATTTATAACGAGGATTTGTTAGTAAAGTTCGAAGCTGCTTTGAGAGAATTTTTTGGTTATAAAATGAATGTTCAAGTATTCGTTTCTGACATAGAATCCGAGACTCCAGCAGGTTATAAGAAGCGATTACTGGATGAAGCGAATGCCCTTCGTGTTACGAGTTATGAGTCTGACTCCAATGTGCAAAGCTTGCTGAAGAAATTTTCTGGGTTTGTTGTAAAAGACTCCATTATCAAAACAAAGGATTAGTAAATGAATGATTTAAACGACCTGATGCTAAAGGCAAAAGAACTGAAAGGGAAAGTCGAAGAGTCTCAGAAGAATGCTGAGAATATTCGCGTTATTGGAGAATCAGGCGGGGGGCTCGTAACCGTAAAAATGAGCGGTACATATCAAGTAGAGGCGGTTGGGCTTGAAAACTCTTTGTTAAAAGAAGAGCTTTCTGTAGTTGAAGATTTAATCGCGGCTGCCTTTAATTCTGCGAGCAATAAAGTTGAGCAAGGGAAAAAAGAGCTTCTTGGTGATGTCATGGGAGGCATTAATCTTCCAGACGGTTTTAAGTTTCCTTTCTGAAGATCAAGTGATGAACTCAAGCCCACTTATAGAAAAATTAATAGAGTCATTGAGATGTCTTCCAGGGGTAGGAATAAAGTCTGCTCAACGAATGACATTGCACTTGTTGGAGCGTGATCGTGTATCAGCGAAAGTCCTAAGTGATGCCCTTGCGCAGGCCGCAGAGCAGGTTGGTAATTGTGACCGCTGCAGAATTCTTACCGAAGAGGGCACTTGCGGAATTTGTTCCAATCCGCGTCGAGACAGGAGTTTGATTTGCATTGTAGAGTCTCCTGCCGATGTATATGCGATTGAGCATACAGGGTCTTATCGAGGGTTATATTTTGTACTGATGGGGCATTTGTCACCTATTGATGGAATTGGACCGGCTCAACTTGGTTTGGAAGCTTTACAAGCGCGTGTAACGGAAGAGGACATTGACGAGGTAATTATAGCCTGTAACCCAACAGTTGAAGGCGATGCCACTGCCTATTACATCAGTGAGCAATTAAGAGAAACAAAAGCAGTTCTATCGAGAATCGCTCACGGCGTTCCGGTTGGTGGTGAATTAGAGTATGTAGACGGTGGAACATTGACCCATGCTTTCGCAGGACGGAGAGCTATTGAGGTAAAAGAAAATGATTAGGGGGGGCGTGCTCTCTACTTATGTAACCGACGATGATGTTTTTTCTGAGCTTTGTTCGCAATGGGCTCAAAAAAAGGCTATTGGTGTAGATACTGAATTTATTCGAACCAATACTTTTTACCCTCGTTTAGGACTGATGCAAGTCTTCGATGGTGAGAAAGCATATCTTGTTGATCCTCTAAAGATAGAGCACTGGCAACCGTTTATTTCGGTAATGGTTGAATCCGATTGCGTTTTTGTTATGCATGCGGCCAGTGAAGATTTGACGTTATTTCAGTATTTTTTCAATGCTCAGCCCAGGCAAATTTTCGATACTCAAATTGCAGCTTCCTATTGCGGATTTAAAGTCAATAGTAGTTACCAAAGCCTTGTTGAAATATTGCTGAAGAAGGAGATCTCCAAAGAAGAAACGCGCTCTAATTGGTTGCAACGGCCGCTAACATCAGCGCAATGTCAGTATGCGGCAACCGATGTTATCTATCTACTAAAAATGCAGGATTTGTTGACCACGAAGCTGAAATCCTTAGATCGTTTGGATTGGGCATCATTAGAATTTAAAAATCAGCTTTTAGTGGCAGTCGATGCAGAAAATACTGAGCGCTGGAGATATCTTTACGCGTCGTTTAAAAGAGCCTGGACTCTGAAAGATTATCCTCTTGCATTCCTGCAAAGTCTTCTTTTATGGCGAGAGAAAACCGCGAGATCCGTCAATAAACCTCGCAGTTGGATATTCAAAGATGCTGATATCTTAAATTTTGTTGCTTCACTGGAAGTTCAGTCTGACAAAAATTCCGGTTCATGTTTCACAATGGAAGATATAGAAGACATGCCTCAGCGAGTTAAGAAGGATTATGGGAGCGATTTAATAGCGTGGTTTAATAATAGTCCACCGGAGGTTGAATCTATCAGTCGTAATGAAATCTTTATCCCTTTAAATGGTAACGAAAGGCGAGCATTGAAAGTTTGTCAAAAGGTTGTGCATAAAATAGCTGAGGATTTGGGTATAGATCCGAGCCTAATCTTGAACAAAAAACAGTTATCTAGCCTTGTAAGGTGTCATAGTAGTAATAACGCTGGATTATGGTTCGAAAGTCTGACGAGCTGGAGAACGGATATAATTGCTCTTCCGTTAAGGAAGGCGATGAGTGAGACGTGATGAAGGATGACAAATTTTGGGAAAAACCGCTTGAGAGCTTGTCTGTAGATCAATGGGAAAAACTTTGTGACCGATGTGGCCGCTGTTGTCTGAAACGTGTTACTGATGAACCAAATATCCATTACACAACGAGGGTTGTGTGCAAATATTATGATGAAGATAAGTCTCGATGCAGCCAGTATGCTAATCGCTCTTATTTGGTTCCAGACTGTTTGGACGTAAAAACCATGAATATCGCAAAAGCAAAATGGATGCCTTCTACCTGTGCTTACAGGCTTCGAGCAGAGGGACGGCCACTCTTTGCGTGGCATCCACTTATTTCTGGGAGTCGAGATGAAATGGATAGACTCAATATCGGAATTAGAGGTCGGGTCATCAATGAAGACTTCGTTCACCCCGATGGGTATGAAGAGCACATTGTGACTTGGGTAGACTCGTGATGGTGGCTTGTTGGCATGGATGAATCTCAGAACAGCACAATATTAGTTTGGATTGTATACCTAAGTTCGTCTGCAATTTTTGGCGCTATATTTTTTCATATAACAAAAACAGATAGATTTAAGTTTCTGAGCTCTATGACGAGAGCTGTATTCCTCGCTGCGGCGTACACGCCATGGTATGTGACTGAGGCTAACGAGAGTTTAGCACCGGCCTTAATGATTTTTACCCTAGATTTGATTACCGGGGCCGGTGATCCATTGCGTTCGTTGATACCTCTGTTACTGTCGGTATTTGTATTAGTAGGTATTGCCAGTATAATTTGGTGGCGAAAATTTAATATATTTAGAAAGCGAAAGGGATTAATGATTGAGTAGGGGTAGGGGCATGTAATGCCGCCTAGAGAAAAATTTTAATTAATAAACACGGAAATGGATACAATAGATGAACTTTACAGGCACGCAGGATTACATCGCAACTGATGAATTGCAGCTCGCAGTTAATGCGTCAATAAAACTAGAAAAGCCTCTGCTGATCAAAGGAGAACCAGGGACCGGAAAGACAATGCTGGCCGAACAAATCGCTGGCGCGCTTGGTATCCCCCTAATTCAGTGGCATATTAAGTCAACAACGAAAGCTCAACAAGGGCTGTATGAATATGATGCAGTCTCTCGATTGCGTGATTCGCAGCTTGGCGATGAAAAGGTAAAAGATATATCTAACTATATCATTCGCGGAAAAATTTGGGAGGCCTTCGCATCTGAAGAGCAATGTGTTTTATTGATTGATGAAATTGACAAGGCGGATATTGAGTTTCCAAATGATCTGCTTCTTGAATTAGATAAAATGGAGTTTTTTGTTTACGAGACAAAAGAGCTCATCAAAGCGGCCAAGCGCCCGATTATTATTATAACGAGCAACAACGAAAAGGAACTTCCAGATGCCTTTTTGAGACGATGTTTTTTTCACTATATTGAGTTTCCTTCTGAACAGACTATGGAAAAAATTGTCAGTGTTCATTACCCGAATATTAAGAAGCAATTAGTACGGGAAGCGATGGATGCTTTCTTTGATGTTAGGAAAATCCCCGGGTTAAAGAAAAAACCATCTACCTCTGAGCTTATCGATTGGTTAAAGCTCCTAATGGCAGACGATATACCAGACGATATTTTAAAGGACAAGAATCTTAAGAATTCGATCCCTCCGTTGTATGGGGCGCTGTTAAAAAACGAACAAGATGTTCATCTTCTTGAGAAATTGGCATTTATGCATCGAGCGAAAAGTTAGTGCTCATTAATTTTTTTATGGCGTTGAGGAACGAGCGATTACCGGTCTCTTTTACTGAGCTATTCACGCTCTTAGAATGTCTGAGCCGAAATGTAATCTTTGCGAGCGTGGATGACTTTTATCAGTTATCCCGAATGTGCTTTGTCAAAGATGAAAAAAACTTCGATAAGTTTGATGTTGCGTTTTCTAAATATTTCGATGAAGTCAAAAAGTTTGATGATCTTTCTCTTCTTGAGATTCCTGACGATTGGCTCCGCAAAGAAATTGAGAAGTTGTTAAGCGATGAGGAAAAAAGAAACATTGAGTCGCTTGGTGGACTTGATAAGCTTATGGAAGAGTTTCGCAAGAGGATGGCGGAGCAAGAAAAGAGACATCAAGGTGGGAATAAGTGGGTGGGGACAGGCGGCACCTCACCGTTTGGAGCTTACGGTTACAACCCTGAAGGAATACGAATCGGTCAGCAGGAGGGTCGACATAAGAGAGCCGTGAAAGTTTGGGATAAAAGGGAGTATCGTGACCTCGATGACTCGGTCGAAATAGGCACTAGAAATATTAAAATGGCCCTGCGGCGACTGCGAAGATTTGCAAGAACCGGTTCTGTCGATGAGCTTGATATAACGGATACTATTTCAAGTACGGCGCGCAATGCTGGGTTTTTGGATATAAAAATGGTGCCTGAGAGACACAACTCTGTAAAGGTGCTTTTATTTTTTGATGTCGGGGGATCGATGGATCCTCATGTAAAGATTTGTGAAGAGCTTTTTTCTGCGGCACGATCGGAATTTAAGCATTTAAAGTATTTTTATTTCCATAATTTTTTGTACGAGTCGGTTTGGACTAAGAGCAGGCGTCGGCATGCCGAAACCACCTCTACCTTTGATGTTATTAATAAATATTCAAAAGATTATAAGGTGATTTTTGTCGGAGATGCGACTATGGCTCCTTATGAAGTGACTCATATTGGAGGCAGTATTGAACATTATAATGAAGAGGCCGGTGCGACATGGATGAGTCGATTAACAGACCACTTTGACAATATGGTTTGGATAAATCCCACGCCGCAGGAGTACTGGGAGCATAGCTATTCAATTGAAGTAGTGAAAGAATTGCTTGAGGATAGAATGTTCTCTTTGTCAGTTTCTGGATTAGAAAATGCTATGAAGTTGCTGGTCAAATGAGTCTTATGTGTAAGCAACTGGAACCGAATGAACCAGAATGAATATTTTTGAGCCGTTGCCGAAATCGCTTTGCCCTACCGAATTTAAAAGTTTAAAGGACTTGTTGGATTATGTTGCGATTACGCATCAGCATTTACCTGCATTTACCTGTGCTGGACTGACTCTTAGTTATCGCGAAATAGATGAATTAAGCACTCGCTTTGCTGCCTATCTTCAAACTGAGACTAGCCTGGTCCCTGGTGACAGAATCGCAATTCAGTTACCAAACCTGATCCAGTTTCCAATAGCACTGTTTGGCGCGATAAAAGCGGGGCTTGTCGTTGTGAGCACCAACCCTCTATACACTTCCCATGAGATGAAGCATCAATTTCGAGATAGTGGCGCTAAGGGTATTGTGATTCTTGAAAGTTTCTGTCAAAAGCTTGAGGAGATACTGCCAAATACTCAAATTGAAACTGTCATAGTAGCGACTCTGGGAGATATAAGATCAGCTGTTGCTAGATTCGGAATTAATTTCATTGCGAAATACGTAAAAGGAGTCGTCCCAGCTTATAGCTTAAAAGGCGCCGTATATTTTGCGAAAGCTTTGAAGAACCGGTGCGCCTTTGATGGATCTTTGTCAACTAGCTTAGATGAAACTGCTGTTCTCTTGTACACGGGCGGTACCACTGGCGTGGCGAAAGGAGCGATGCTTTCGCATCGAAATATCTTAACAAATATGATGCAGCTAAGGGCCCGCTCCGCTCTTTTAATTGAGGATCAAATTGAGACATTAGCGGCGCCACTTCCTCTTTACCATAGCTATGCTTTCTTACTGCATTGTTTTGCTATGCCTTATGCGGGAAATCACAATTTATTGATACCAAATCCTCGTGATATTAAGGGAATGATAAAGCTCTTTTCTCGAATTCCGATCAATGGTTTCGTTGGAATTAATACGCTATATCTTGGACTATTACGAGATCCGAGTTTTGAGAAGCTGGATCTTTCTACATTGAAATTTTGTGGTGCTGGCGGTATGGCAATGACAACCTCAGTTGCAGAAGAATGGTTTAATGTAACTGGAGTGGAGATACTCGAGGGATATGGTCTTACCGAGTGCTCTCCGGTTGTATCGGTTAATATTCCTGGAAAAGCGAAACTGGGGACAGTGGGACCTGTTGTACCGGAAACAGAAGTTAAAATAGTGGATGAGGATGAGGATGATGTGCCAATGGGCGCAACCGGGGAACTATGGATAAGAGGGCCTCAAGTGATGCTAGGATATTGGCAGCAACCGACGGCGACTGGAGAGGTCATTAACAGTGATGGCTGGTTTAAAACCGGAGATTATGCACAGATCGATGATGATGGTTACATCAAGATAGTCGACAGAAAAAAAGATATGATTTTAGTGTCTGGGTTCAATGTATTCCCTAATGAGATTGAAGACTGGGTTAATAACCACCCTTATGTTCTTGAGAGTGCAGCAATCGGTGTTCCAAATGAGAGGTCTGGAGAAGCAGTTAAATTATTCGTGGTTGCGAGTAAACAACCAATTGATCACGCAGAGATTATTCAGCATTGTCGAGCAGGGCTAACAAGCTACAAGGTACCAAAAGAGGTCGTTTTTGTCGATGATTTACCAAAATCTATTATAGGTAAAATCCTACGAAGAGAATTACGCTAATCGATGACCCCCGCTTTTATGCAAGCTTCAGATCGTTTGGAAAAAGCCTTTAATGCTGTGGCATATTGCCAGATTAAAGATAAAAAGAAACTACTCTCGTTGCTCGAAAAAGCCCGCTTTAAAGTTGATAAGCAGCCCGACAAGTTATCGTATGATGCCGTGGGTCGTGATATCACTGAAATTCAAGAGAGCATCGAAAAATCAATACGGAAATGTGATCAAAGAAAGAAATTAATCCCTCGCGTTATTCCTTATCCTTCTTTTTTGCCAATAAGTTCAAAGGCAGATGAAATTCGGACACTTCTCTCTAGTAATCAAACTCTGATTGTCGCTGGAGACACTGGTTCCGGAAAGACAACACAGTTGCCAAAAATTTGTCTTAATGCTGGTTTTGGGGTTGCAGGCTTGATTGGCCACACCCAGCCCCGCCGATTAGCGGCTATTTCTGTAGCCAATAGAATATCTGAAGAGCTAAGCTTAGGCGAAAGTGGCGGGGTAGCGCATCAAGTTCGTTTTGCGGATACTTCTGATCATAATAGTTTTCTCAAGCTAATGACGGACGGTATCTTGTTGGCGGAAATAGCTAACGATCCTGACTTGTTAAAATACGAGGTAATCATAGTAGATGAAGCCCACGAAAGGTCACTTAACATAGATTTTATCATAGGTTACCTGCACCAACTCGTTATTAGACGCGCTGATTTAAAATTGATTATTACCTCTGCAACAATAGATGTAGAAAAATTCTCTGAACATTTTGACAACGCTCCGATTGTATCGGTTTCCGGAAGAAGCTATCCCGTTGAGGTTTTGTACAATCCAATTGAAGAGGTTGGAACTCGTGAGGAATGCCAAAAGTTAGCAGTAAAAAAAGCGATCGATGTTATTTACTCAGAAAGCTCAGATAATGGAGACATTCTCATCTTTTTTGCGAGCGAGAGAGAAATCAGAGCGACACTTATTTTTCTACAAAAACAAAAATTCACCAATACGGAGTGTTTACCTCTATTTGGAAGATTAAGTTATGCTGAACAGAATAAAATTTTTAAAAGAGGGGTGAAGAGACGTATTATTTTATCTACTAATGTCGCAGAAACTTCCATAACGGTTCCTGGGATAAATTATGTAATAGATTTAGGAACAGCAAGAATTAGTCGCTACAACGTCAATAACAAAGTTCAAAGACTTCCTATAGAGCCTATTTCGCAGGCGAGCGCAAACCAAAGAAAAGGGCGTTGCGGTCGACTTGCAAATGGTTTATGCATCCGTCTTTATTCTGAGGAGGAATTTGATAATCGTCAGGAGTTTACAGACCCCGAAATTAAAAGAACAAATTTAGCTTCAGTCTTGCTAAGAATGTTGGCATATCGTGTTGGGCGCATTGAGGATTTTCCATTTCTCGAGCCGCCTGAGGCTAAGGCTGTGAAAACCGCCTTTAAGTTACTCTATGAATTAAATGCGATTACGGAAAAAAAAGAGCTCACGATTCAAGGTAAGAAGATGGCAAATCTCCCTATTGATGCTAGATTTTCAAGGATGCTTATATTTTCCAGCAGTATGAATTGCTTAAGAGAGGTGATTATTCTAGTCAGCGCACTCAGCATTCAAGACCCAAGAGAGGAACCTGAAAACAAACGAGATCTAGTAAGAAAGAGACGTGCTGACTTATCTGATAAAAATTCAGACTTTTTAAGTTTTGTTTTACTATGGAAAGAGTTGGAGAGACAAAGAAAGCATGATGAGAATTTCTCATTGAGCCGGTTTTGTAAATTTTACTTTCTATCCTATACGAGACTAAATGAATGGCAGGATTTATATAGGCAGCTCCTTTCGAGTGTTAAAAAAACAGGCCTGAGAATTAATTCGACTTTTGCGGGGTATGAAGCCTTTCACAAGTGCGTGCTCAGCGGATTTTATGATCAGATAGCTTTTCTTAATAGGGCCGATGAATATGTTGGGATTCAAAATAAGCGTTTTTCACTTCTCAATTCGTCGTCGCTGAAAGAAAACAACCCAAAGTGGATAGTCTCGGGACCTCAAATCGAGACCTCGAGGATTTTTACCTCTTTGGCCGCAAAAATTAATGCGGAATGGATTGAAGAGATTGCGATTCACTTGGTAAAAAGAAATTACTTTGATCCTCATTGGAGTAAGAAAAAGGAAGATGTTTATGCGTACGAACAGATTTCACTCCACGGTCTCCGGTTTATTCATAAAAGAGCTTTTCGGTTTTCTGAAATTGATATTCCAGGAGCTCGAGCACTTTTTATTCAACATGCCCTAGTGAACTTTGAAGTTAAAGCATCAATTCCATTTTTAGAACATAATAAGAATCTCATTGTATCGCTGGAGAAAACTGAAGAAAAACTAAGGAGGCCAAATTTCATCATAAATGAGAGGGATATTTTTTCCTTTTATGAGGAACGAATTCCCCTTCAGGTTTGCTCTGTGAAATCATTAACTGATTGGTTAAGAGAGGTTGATGATACGCAAGCTCAATCGCTTTACATGAGTGGGTCGAATTTTATGGCCGAGGAAACAGAGAAAAGTTTTCTGAGTGTATTTCCTGACACAGCAAGAGTTCAGAATAACAATTTAGCTGTGAATTACTCGTTTGAGCCTGGGGCAGACCACGATGGCGCTACCATTGAAGTTCCAATTTCTCTTCTTCCCCAACTAAAACAGTCAGATTTGGATTGGGCGATACCAGGTTTAGTTACTGAGCGCTGCCAGAGCTTAATAAGAGGTTTACCAAAAATATTAAGGAAGGGTTTCGTGCCTATTAATAGGGTAGTTGAGGAGTTGCTCGAAGGGATTTCCTATAAAGATGGCCCTCTTTTGCAAGCGTTGATAAAAGCAGCAAAGAATTATCGAAATATCACTCTCACTTATGAAGATTTGAATGCTGTTTCGCTCCCGGCGCATTTAAGCGTCAAAGTAAGAGTGCTCGATCACAATGCCGAGCAAATCGCTTTTGGTGTTTCCGTAGATCAGTTGAAGACCGATCTAGAAGTTATAGGGAGTCTGTCCCCTCAGCGAAATGACTCTGAGTCAGACGAAAGCTTTAAGCTTAATCATCCGATCGTATGTGATCGAGCTGTGGATTGGGATTTTGGTGATTTTCCCGATCATGTCACGCTCGGAGATTCTCTTAAAATTATACGGTATCCCTGTGTCTTGGATTATGGGGAGTATGTTGCGATTGAATTATTGGCTGACTCGTATGCGGCGACAGAAAAAAGCCGATTCGGTTTTGCGAAGTTGTTTATGCTGCGCACTGTAAAGCAGAAAAATTACTTAAGTAAAAAATTCGCAAAGTTTGTAAAAGAGTTTACGCTAATGGTTCCTGTAGAATTGACCAGCATAGCAAGAGACGCAGTGTGTTGTTGTTATCTAGAGACCTTCCATTTGAATCATGATTTTCCAAAATCAAAAGAAACGTTCGATCATCTTCTTTTTTCCAATAAAGAGCGACTTGTTACAACTGGCGATGAGCTTGAACGGAAGCTTAGAGAGTCATTTTTACTGAGAAAGAAGGTTCTAAATGAACTGACCAAAGCAGAGAACAAAATGACTGAGGATGATATCCGCGACGTAAAGACGCAAATATATAATCTTTTTTGTCCGAATTTCGTTGCTCAAGCAGGACTCGAGTGGCTTGCAGAATATCCACGATACCTAAATGCGATTCTCATAAGGTTACAGAAAATTATTGCCAGATCTTCAAAAAACGCTCAATATACTGATCGATTTCTGCAGTATCAATCAAGATTTCAAAAATTAGTTGGACGCGACGAGTTAGTCAAGCGAAGAGAAGTGACTGCCCTGGGGTGGATGGTTGAGGAGTACAGAGTCTCTTGTTACGCTCAGCATCTCCGGACAAAAATGTCTGTGTCAGATAAAAAGCTGGACAAAGCTTTTGTTAAGCTTGAATGATTTTAGGGCTGGTATCCGGCATAGTTTATAAGTTCCAGTGCTTAATTTCTCGACTGATTTAAATTTCTAGTCTTTATGTTATGAATATTATCAATTTTTTATCACTCGGCCGTTTGCGGTTTTCTAGAAATCCAGGTTCATTTTCTTGTGTTTTAACATTCCTTTTGGCCATTAGTTTTTCTTTTTTTAGTAAGCCTTTATTTGGAAAGGAATCAATCGAAACCGATCCTTGGCGTCAGTTCAACACATCAATATTTGAATTTAATAATCTTATGGATCGGGCTTTCTTAAAGCCTATTGCTATAAGCTATTCGAGGTTTTCACCGCGCGCCGCGAGAAGAGGTGTTTCCAATTTCTTTGGTAACGTTGATGACTTTAATGTACTCACAAATAATCTTTTTCAGTTAAAAATTGAAAATGCAGCGAATGATTCAGTTCGAATTATTCTCAATAGCACGGTAGGTATTTTCGGTTTATTCGATGTTGCTAGAGCTATTGGAATCCGTAAAAATACTGAGGATTTTGGACAGACCCTTGCTTTTTGGGGTATCGATCGAGGGCCGTACATTATGTTACCGATCTTTGGTGCGAGCTCTGTTCGGGATTCTATTGGATTTTTAATTGATACAGCATTGAATCCAATTCAGTTATTAGATGGCCTTACTGCCAAATCTGTCTTGTTCTTTTTGCGAGAAACTGAGTCTCGCGCTTTCCGATTGCCTTTGGATGACGTCGTAGGGGGAAGTCCTTATCTGTTCGTAAGAGAGGCTTATTTTCAGCGGCGTGATTTTTTGATCCGAGATGGCGTTAGCGTCGGCGGATTTAGTGAATTCTAAGATGCATTGTCTCGAATAACACAAGTGTTACTTTCGGTTATTTTTCGTCTCTAACTTGGTTTTTATAAAATCGCTGTGTGATACATATGTTAGCTCACAAACTCGCCTAATGACGCTGTCCTCGTAACGATCCAAGACATTGTCCGCAAATGCGATTTCCCATAGATTGCGCACTAACTCTAGCTTTTCAGTCGGATTGAAGTTCTCGTTTATTAAGCTTGTATACTCATATAACGATGTCGCGTCATCTGCTCTTTTTTTCATTTGGTTAGAAATGTTTTTTATCTCATGTTCTGGTATTTCAAACCGATTTAACAAAATTTCCTTAAGTTTGAGCTCCTCTTGAAAATTGAAATCATGGTCTGCTGCCATAACTTCAACCATTAAGGCCCCAGATATTAGATTCATTGTTTGTTTTATTTCATTGGTTTGCGTTTCTGAACTGCTTTTTTCATTTTTCTTAATCATTTCTTTCAGTATTTTTAGCATGATTTTTTTCTCAAAATTTCGTTCTAACGACGACTTTATGACCGTCTAGGTTTTTAGATGTATACCATAGATTTGCTTTGAGAGTTTAATACTATTTCTTTCGCATTTAAGACGACTTCTTTCCCGGCATTTTTCTTATGGGCGTGCTCGCTTAGGTATCTCCTAAACGCCTTTCCGCCAATTTGGCCTTTGAAAAGACCCAACATATGCCGCGTCATGTTTTGTAAGGGAATTCCTTCGGCGAGTTGCTGCTCGATGTAATTCGTGTACTCGTCTAAGACTGCGAATCGAGAACGCGGTTTTAATTCGTTTTCGTAATAAAGTCTATCGATACCCGCGAGTATGTAAGGGTTTTGATAAGCTTCTCTTCCAATCATTACGCCATCAACTTTTTCTAACATTGTGAAAGCTGGCTTGGGGTCAGTGATGCCGCCGTTGATTATGATGTGAAGTTGTGGAAAGTGTCTCTTTATTTCATAAACTCTTTCGTAATTTAGAGGAGGGATTTCTCTATTTTCTTTTGGGCTAAGGCCCCCTAGAATTGCCTTCCGAGCATGTATTATAAAGATCCTGCATCCTGCGCTTGCAACTGTAGCTACAAAATCTGCAAGGCTCTCAAAGTCAGCGCTTTCATCAACACCGATTCGGCACTTGACGCTCACCGGAACAGTAACTACTTCTTGCATCGCATGAAAACACTCGGCAACTGTGTGCGGCTCACGCATAAGACAAGCCCCAAACATTCCAGATTGCACACGACTACTAGGACAGCCGACGTTTATATTAAGTTCCTTGAACCCTGCTTCTTCTCCGAGCTGAGCGGCGTATGCCATTTCTCTTGGCTCACTTCCCCCAACTTGTAAGGCTACAGGGTGTTCTTGAGAACTATGGGCTAACAATTTTTTTGGGTCACCAAATTTTAAAGCTTTACTGGTAATCATTTCTGTATAGAGCAACATGTTTTTACTAAAGAGCCGCAAAAATACTCGGTCGTGCCGATCTGTCCAATTCATCATTGGTGCTACAGAGAAGCGATGTTTATCTATGGCTATTTGAAATCTCCAGAAATACGTAATTAGATCAGAGCTTGTCCTCAACTCAAGGGTTTAGTGAGAAGATGAGATAAGCAAAATATTGAAGTACAATACAGGGAATCGCATAAATTCTAAAGATGTTGATAATATGTCGCAGGTAAGAACAAGAATTGCACCCTCGCCGACTGGTGATCCCCATGTTGGAACGGCTTATATTGCTCTGTTTAATAAGTGTTTTGCAAGGCAAAATAAAGGGAAATTCATTCTTCGCATTGAAGATACTGATCAAGACCGTTCAAATAAAAAATCGGAACGGGATATATTAAATGCGCTAGCTTGGATGGGCCTTGATTGGGATGAGGGCCCAGATAGAGATGGGGCCTTTGGTCCGTATCGGCAGAGTGAGCGTGGCGAAATTTACTCATCTCACATCGATTTGTTAATTGAGCGGAAGAAAGCGTTTCATTGTTTTTGTACGAGAGAGCGTCTGGCGGAGGTCAGAGAAAGACAGCTTAAAAATAAAGAACCAATTGGTTACGACGGTCATTGCTTGAATTTAAGTGAGGAGGAAATTAGCAAAAATCTAGAGCAGGGTCTGCAGTCTGTTATTAGGATGGTGGTGCCGGACGAGGGTGAGTGTAGATTTGAAGACGGTCTTCGAGGAGAGGTTCGTATTAATTGGGCTCAAATTGATATGCAAGTCCTTGTCAAATCAGACGGCTTACCTACATATCATTTTGCAAATGTCGTTGATGATCATCTGATGAACATCTCGCATGTTATCCGAGGAGAAGAGTGGATTAACTCTACCCCGAAGCATGTACTTCTTTACGAGTATTTTGGATGGGAACCGCCGATGTTCTTTCATATGCCGCTTCTCCGAAATCCCGATAAGAGTAAATTAAGTAAACGGAAGAATCCTACAAGCATTCATTATTTCAGAGATGCCGGTTATCAACCTCAATCAATTTTAAACTATCTCGGTATGATGGGATGGAGCATGCCCGGGAGTAGAGAAAAATTCTCGTTTGAGGAGATGGTGTCTGAGTTTAATATCCGCAGAGTGAGTTTAGGCGGGCCAGTATTCGATATTGAGAAGTTGGATTGGTTAAATGGCAGATATCTTAGGGAGGACTTGAGTGATCATGAATTTTGGGAACAATTTACGGATTGGAGTTTTAGTCAGAACCGCATTGAAAAGATCGTTCCGCTTTTGCGAGATCGTGTAGAAAAATTCAGTGACGTTATTCCCCTCGTTGGATTTTTATTTGGTGATCCGCCCTCGATCTCGCGTGAAAGCTTTAATCATAGCTTTCTTTCAGCGACTGAATGCTTGGAGATACTTCAGCTTTCAATTTGGGAGCTAGAAAAGATAGAAGACTGGCAGCGCGGGCTTGTAGAAAATTCCTTAATGTCGCTTGCGAAAAAATTGAATTTAAAACCAAAAGAGTTTCTTTTCCCTCTGTTTGTTTCAATAACTGGGAAGCCTATTTCTATCTCAGTTATTGAAGCATTAGCGATTTTAGGACTGGATCTTTGCAGAGCTCGAATAAGAGAGAGCATGGCAGTTTTAGGTGGGCTCTCGAAAAAAAATGAGAAGGCATTGACGAAAAAATATAGAGCAATGAGTGAATGAAGGGCTTGAATTAAACATTCTTGATTGACAGCACGAATGGCCCTTCATAGAATATTAGTAGTCAGGGCAATTTCAAAACTAGCTCTCGCAAAAGAGAAAGCACGATGGGGCCTTAGCTCAGCTGGGAGAGCGCAACACTGGCAGTGTTGAGGTCAGCGGTTCGATCCCGCTAGGCTCCACCATATTGTATATTTTTTCCCGCTAATCTATCGATTTTTCACAAAACCTGGAAATCTCTAAGGCATATCCCTTCGCGGGTGCCCTTTGTATAGTTGTCTTGGCCTTCCAATTTTGTAAGGGCTGCTGAGCATTTCATCCCAATGAGATATCCACCCAGGCGTTCTGCCCGTGGCAAAGATCACCGTGAATAAATTTGTGGGAATGCCAATCGCTTTCAATATGATGCCTGAGTAAAAGTCGACATTAGGATAAAGCTTTCTGTCTATAAAATATTCATCCTCTAGTGCAATCTGCTCAAGTTTGCGCGCAATTTTGAATAATGGGTCATCTTTTACGCCTAGCTCTTCTAAAACGTCATCACAAATCTTTCTCATAACGGTTGCTCTTGGATCGAAGTTTTTGTAGACCCGATGGCCAAAACCCATCAGTCGGAAAGGGTCGTCTTTGTCCTTTGCTTTTAAGATAAAGTTTGAGATGTTCTTTTCGTCATCGATTTCGTAAAGCATTTCTAGGACGGCTTCATTGGCACCTCCGTGAGAGGGTCCCCAAAGTGCCGCGATGCCGGAAGCAATGCAGGCATAGGGGTTTGCGCCGCTCGACCCTGCAAGTCTGACAGTCGAGGTTGAAGCGTTTTGCTCATGATCAGCATGCAGTGTAAAAATAATATCCATGGCCTTTGAGAGCGTTTTGCTTACCTTTGGTGGCTCGCAGGGAGTACCGAACATCATATGCAGGAAGTTCGCGGAAAAACCCATATCGTTTTGGGGGTACATGAATGGCTGGCCAACTCCGTGCTTATAAACCATCGCAGCGAGCGTCGGCATCTTTGCTATTATTCGGTGTGCTGCTTGCTTTCTGTGGTCAGCATCCTCTATGTCCAAGTTCTCGTGATAGAATGCGGAGAGCCCTCCGACCGCGCCGCACAACATAGCCATAGGATGAGCGTTCCTGGGAAACCCCTTAAAAAATTCATGTATTTGTTGATCGACCATGGTGTGGTATCGAATCGTGTTTTCAAACTCTGCTTTTTCTCGAGCAGTCGGGAGTTCACCGTTTAAAAGTAAAAAGCAGGTATCGAGAAAAGAGGCCTTCTCAGCTAGCTGCTCGATAGGATAACCGCGGTGGAGTAAAATTCCATTATCTCCGTCAATATAAGTGATTTCTGATTCACATGAAGCAGTTGAGACAAATCCGGGGTCAAATGTAAAAATTCCTTTGCTCACAAGGCTTCGGACATCCACAACATCTGGACCGACCGTGCCGCTGATTACCGGTAATTCGAGAGGAGTGGTGGTGTCAGTGAAGTGTAGCTCGGCTTTTTTGTTGGTCATGTGTAGTTCCCAAGAATCTATTATAAATATTATTATAATTAGTAATTTACAGGTCTTTTGTTATTCAATGTCTCAGATAAACTAATTTACTCGTTAAGTCGTTAGCCCTACAAAGACCCTTTTTTAGTAGATAGCGCGCAAAGATATCGAAAGCAAATTTTTTGAGGGTGATTTTAACAATATTGAAGTATAGCGCTTGGCTTGCTGAATTCAAAATCTAAGGCTGAGACTGTATATATTTGTTGCAGGTCGCGATGACAATTTTACTACGGTAATATATTGTCAAGATAGAGGGTTAGAAAGTTGAATTAGGCGGTCAGCAAGCTTATAATTTGAAAAAATATAATTATATCAGATAGTTTATGTAGCTTAGCAATTTTTCTCATGACCTAGTCAGGTCACTAGGCCGTGTTTGGATTCGAGGAGACAAATCCAGTGAAAGACGATAGACCAATTTATTTAAATTTGTTCCAGTATAAATGGCCGCTTGTGGCGATTGCTTCGATTTTGCACCGAGTTTCAGGAGTGGGTGTCTTTTTTGGGATCGGGGTTTTACTTTTTCTGCTCCAGGCTTCCCTTGAGTCTCAATCCAGTTTCGAACTAGTGCGTTCCAGTTTTCAGTCTCCTGGTTTAAAAATATTAATTTGGCTTATAGTTTCAGGTCTGATTTATCACTTTGTTGCTGGTGTGAAACACTTAATTATGGATTGGGGCTTTGGCGAGGACTTGAGATCTGCGCACTTGGCGTCACAAGCAACCATCGCCGTTGCGACGATCTCAAGTCTGCTTGCAGGGGTTTGGTTATGGTGAGTAGTGCAACTAATTTCAGCAGGTCCGGGCTGTCTGATTGGCTCATACAGCGAGCAAGCGCCGTGGTGCTGGGACTGTATGTCCTCGTTTTGGGTTGGGTGTTCGTGAGTTCGCCCTCATTGGAGTTTGCGGAGTGGAGCCTTTTATTTGATGGACTGTCGATGAAAATAGGAACAAGTTTGGCACTATTAGCTTTGTGTGCTCACTCCTGGATTGGAATGTGGACGGTAGCCACCGACTATTTGACCAAATCTCATTTTGGTAGGCATGGAACCAGCCTCAGACTGAGTTTCCTCGGTTTTTGTATCATAGTGATTTTAGTCTACTTAGTTTGGGGTTTTCAGATCGTCTGGAGTAAATAAATGCGAAACATATTTTTTGACGCGGTTATAGTTGGCGGTGGCGGTTCAGGTCTCCGGGCAGCGCTTCAACTATCTCAGTCAGGATACAAAACTGCAGTAATTTCGAAGGTTTTCCCGACGAGATCGCACACGGTCTCCGCGCAAGGTGGGATCACATGTGCAATTGCCAGCGATGATCCTAATGACGACTGGCGATGGCACATGTACGACACTGTGAAAGGGTCAGATTATATCGGTGATCAGGACGCCATTGAATATATGTGTAGTGAAGGACCCCAGACAGTTTTTGAGCTCGAGCACATGGGTTTACCATTTTCTCGTAATGATAACGGCAGGATTTATCAACGTCCGTTTGGCGGTCAGTCCAAGAGTTTTGGAAAGGGCGGGCAGGCTGCTCGCACGTGTGCTGCTGCTGACAGAACCGGGCATGCGCTCTTGCATACGCTTTATCAAGGTAATTTGAAAAATAACACAGAGTTTTTAAACGAGTGGTATGCGGTCGACCTCATAAAGAATCAGGACCAGGTCGTGGTTGGAGTAATTGCAATTTGTATCGAAACTGGCGAAGTTGTTGCTATTAAATCAAAAGCTACTGTGTTTGCTACGGGCGGGGCGGGCCGTATTTACGCGTCGACAACCAATGCGCTGATTAACACGGGTGATGGAATTGGCATGGCAATCAGAGCAGGATTTCCAATGCAAGATATGGAGATGTGGCAATTTCATCCAACAGGTATCCATGGTGCCGGGACGTTAGTGACCGAAGGTTGTCGCGGTGAAGGGGGTTACCTGATTAATAAAGATGGCGAACGGTTCATGGAACGGTATGCGCCAAACGCAAAAGATCTAGCCGGCAGAGATGTCGTCGCCCGTTCAATGGTGATTGAGATACTTGAGGGGAGAGGGTGCGGAGAGGCGGGCGATCACGTGATGTTAAAATTGAATCATCTAGGGGAAGACGTTCTGAACGCAAAGCTCCCGGGGATTCTTGAGCTGTCCCGAACTTTCGCCCATGTTGATCCAGTCGAGGAACCTATTCCGGTTGTTCCGACCTGCCATTATATGATGGGCGGTATTCCGACTAACGTTAACGGCGAGGCATTAACTCTATCTGAAGACGGAACGTGCCGGCCTGTGCAAGGGCTCTATGCTGTGGGTGAAGCCGCATGTGTATCGGTCCATGGGGCGAATCGTCTAGGAGGCAACAGCCTTCTTGATTTAGTGGTTTTCGGTCGAGCTGCAGGGAAGCACATTCAGGAAGTTTTAGAGCAGGGTGTTGAGCAGCGGATTGCAACTGAAAGTGATATTGAAATAGCAATGTCGCGTTTGCGAACGCTGAATGAAAGTAATAATGGGGAGAGTGTTCCAGCTCTGCGTTCAGAGCTTCAATCTGTCATGCAAAATTATTTCGGAGTTTTCCGCAAAGGCGACTTTATGAAAGAAGGAATCAAGAAGCTGGAGTCTCTTCGCGAACGGATTGGGAATGTGCACCTTATTGATAAAACTAACACTTTTAATACTGCGCGCATTGAAGCTCTCGAGCTTCAAAATCTCTTGGAGGTAGCAGACGCGACTGCTATATCAGCAGAGGCTAGGACCGAAAGTAGGGGAGCTCACGCGCGGGACGATTTTCGAGAAAGAGATGATGAAAATTGGTTGTGTCACTCGATTTATAATCCCAGAGACAAGAGTATTGGAAAAAGAGACGTAAATTTTTCACCGAAGCAAGTGGATACGTTTGAGCCGATGGCTAGAACTTATTAGAAAGTTGTCTATATCTGTTTGCAGAAGGGTAAGGCAGAGGTCTTACGACTGCGATTGTAAAAAGAGGAAAGGCTAGCATGTTACTGAGCATTTACAGATATAACCCTGAAACTGATTTAAAGCCGCGAATGGTCGATTTGCAGATCGAAATCCCTGAGGGCAAAGACCTGATGGTTCTTGATGTGCTCGCCCTAGCAAAGGAGCAGGACCCCTCAATTACGTATCGACGTTCTTGCCGAGAAGGCGTTTGCGGTTCTGACGGAATGAACATTAATGGCGCGAACGGGTTGGCTTGCATCACGCCGTTGTCTGACGCTGTCAAGCCGGGCAAAGCGCTGGTTCTTAGACCTTTGCCTGGGCTCCCAGTTATTCGCGATCTGATCGTTGATATGTCTGCCTTTTACAAGCAATTTGAAAAAGTTAAGCCTTTTTTAATTAATAATGATGCTTTGCCGGCCATTGAGAGGTTGCAGTCTCCTGAGGAGAGGGCAAAGCTTGATGGGCTCTACGAGTGTATTTTGTGTGCTTGTTGTACAACGAGTTGTCCGTCTTTTTGGTGGAATCCTGATAAATTTATCGGGCCTGCAGGCTTGCTGCAAGCGTATCGGTTTTTAGCCGATAGTCGTGACAATGCTGAGACTGAGCGCTTATCAAATTTAGAAGACCCGTTCAGCGTTTTTCGGTGCCGAGGAGTAATGAACTGTGTTTCAGTTTGCCCAAAAGGTTTAAATCCCACCAGAGCTATTGGTCACATTAAATCGATGCTAATTGAAAATAACGCTTAAACTGGGTTTACTAGAAAATAAAATTTCCGCCTCACGTTAAGCACAATCTGGAGAGCTCGCAGCAATGGAATCGATGGACAACACAGCAATGGAAGCTCTGTGGCGCACGGGCCACCTTTCTGGTGGAAATTCTGAATATGTGGAAGCACTATACGAAACGTTCTTAGTTAGACCGGATCAGATCTCTGAAGAGTGGAGGAATTTTTTTTCCTCGCTCGACCATGTTGGCTCTGCCAACTGTGAAGAGGTCTCTCATGCCGCCATCAAAGAGCTTTTTGTTTCTCTTGGAAGGAATCGATCCCCAGGCCGAACTCATGACGCTGGGGTTGCCGTCGACTCTATACATGCCGGCAAGCAAGTCAACATACCTCATCTTATTAGCTCCTATCGAGTGAGAGGGCATCAAAAAGCAAGTCTGGACCCACTCGGAATTATGCATCGCGAAAAGGTCCCCGATCTCGAGCTTGCGTTCCATGACTTTTCATCGCTGGACTTAGGCTCTGAGTTTCAAACTGCTTCTCTATTCTCCTCCGACGAAATGGCGTCCCTGCAAGATATCGTAGATACGCTTGAGCGGATTTATTGTGGGTCGATTGGCTATGAATATATGCACATTGTTAACCTCGAAGAAAAGCAGTGGATTCAGTCTAGAATCGAATCAAATAGGGGTTATTTTGGTTTTGCGTCTGACGTTCGACTTCATCTTCTCGAAAGACTGACAGCTGCGGAAGGGCTCGAAAAACATTTAGACTCGAAGTATCCGGGCACTAAGCGGTTTGGGCTTGAGGGCGGTGAAAGCTTAATTCCAGCACTTGATGAAATAGTGCAGCGAGCAGGGAGTCTCGGTACCAAAGAGATCGTTTTGGGTATGGCCCACAGGGGACGGTTAAATGTTCTGGTGAATCTGCTGGGTAAGAACCCTGCAGAGTTATTCGATGAATTTGAAGGACGAGCTGTTTACGAAAGCTCGGGGGACGTAAAGTATCACCAAGGGTTTTCGTCAAACATCATGACCTCCGGAGGCGAAGTCCATATGGCATTGGCATTTAACCCGTCACATTTGGAAATAGTTGCGCCTGTTGTTGAAGGGTCTGTGCGAGCTCGTCAAGTTCGAAGGGAAAATGTTGGTGGTGAGCAAGTCTTGCCAATTATCATTCACGGGGACGCTGCTTTTGCCGGGCAAGGCGTGGTGATGGAAACCTTTCAAATGTCGCAAACGAGAGGTTATCTAACAGGCGGCACTATTCACATAATCGTTAACAATCAGGTTGGATTTACCACCAGTCGTCAGGATGATGCTCGATCAACGGAGTACTGCACCGATGTCGCGCGCATGGTGCAAGCGCCAATCTTTCACGTGAACGCTGACGATCCTGAAGCAGTTTTATTTGTCACTCAACTAGCTCTGGAGTTTCGTAACAGCTTCAAAAAAGATGTTGTTATTGATTTAGTGTGCTACCGCCGCCGAGGTCACAACGAGACTGATGAGCCGAGTTCAACGCAGCCGATTATGTATCATGCGGTGAAGCAGCATAAGTCAACGAGAGTTCTTTATGCAGAAAAGCTCGCGGAACTTGGGTTGATGACAAAATCCGAATCTGATGAGCTGAATAAGGCCTATCGTGATGCGTTGGATACCGGTGAACACGTTGTAAAAAGCTTAGTCAAGGAGTCTTCGGTCGAGTTGTTTATCGATTGGAGCCCTTATATTGGGCACAAGTGGAGCTCTCATTATAACACTTCGATGCCGCTTGAGAACTTGAAGGCCCTTGCTCGAAAATTGACCGAGCTCCCAAAAAACTTCTCTCTTCAACGTCAGGTCAGTAAGGTTATTGCAGATAGAGCTGCAATGGCTGACGGCAAACTACCTATAGATTGGGGGTTCGCTGAGAGTCTTGCGTATGCAACTATTTTGACAAGTGGTAATTCTGTACGCATCACCGGGCAAGATGTTGGTCGAGGAACATTTTCCCATCGCCATGCTGTTCTCCATGATCAAAAAACAGGTGATGCTTATATTCCATTGCAAGAATTGCAATCGGATCAGAGTCGATTTCGAATTTATGATTCTCTATTATCCGAGGCAGCGGTTCTGGCTTTTGAATATGGGTATGCGACCACAGTGCCAAATGCGTTGGTTGTATGGGAAGCGCAATTTGGAGATTTCGCTAATTCTGCCCAGGTCGTCATAGACCAGTTTATAACCAGCGGAGAGCATAAGTGGCAACGCCTTTGTGGTTTAACTCTTTTGTTGCCTCACGGGTACGAAGGTCAAGGTCCCGAGCACTCGTCTGCACGGCTTGAGAGGTTTTTACAGTTATGTGCTGAACATAATATACAAGTGTGTTTGCCAACTACGTCGGCCCAAGTTTTTCACATGCTTAGAAAACAAGTGTTGTGTCCCATGCGAAAGCCTTTAATTGTTATGTCGCCAAAAAGCCTTTTAAGACATAAAGAAACCACATCCACGCTCGAGGATTTAGCTGAAGGTAGCTTTAAAGTTGTCTTAGATGAAATTGATGAGATTGAGCCGAAAGAGGTGCGAAAGGTGATTGTTTGCTCTGGCAAGGTTTTTTATGATCTGCTGAAGACGAGACGAGAAAAAAATATAAAGGACATCGCAATTGTTCGACTCGAGCAGCTGTATCCATTTCCGCACGACGAATATCGTGAAACGCTCAAACGCTATGGTAATGTTGAGGAAGTTGTCTGGTGCCAAGAAGAGCCAAGGAACCAAGGCGCTTGGTATTCCAGCCAACATCATTTCTTCCGAGGTGTTAATGAAGCCTATGATGGGCTCACGTTGGGGTATGCTGGGCGTGAAGCATCTGCTGCTGCCGCAGCAGGTTATGCGGCTCTTCATTTGAGGCAGCAGGAAGAGTTTATCGATGATGCTTTGAGTATCGGAAAGGTTTGAAACAAAGTTTTGACGAGGAATTAAAAAAGGAATCAACATGACAATTGAAATAAAGGCTCCGACCCTACCCGAATCGGTCCCGGACGGCACGATCGCTACGTGGCATAAAAGTGTTGGAGATCCAGTTTCTCGAGATGAGCTTTTGGTTGATATTGAGACGGACAAGGTCGTAATAGAAGTTGTTTCGCCTACTGACGGGGTGCTCAACGAGATACTCAAGGTCACTGGGGACACAATTGTAAGTAATCAAGCGATCGCTACTGTTGCTGCACAAGATATTTCAAGCGTCGAGCCCGAAGATCATTCAAAAACGGTTGATGAAGAAGAAAAACCTCAGGTGGAAATTTCAAATTCTGCGCCCAGTCCGTCTGCAAAAAAATTAATGGCAGAGAACAATTTAACAAGTGATGTGGTAGATGGCACCGGAAAGAGTGGAAGAATCACCAAGGAAGACGTTTTAGGTGCAATTTACAAAACTGAACTTAGCAGTGATACGCAAGCCTCGTCCTCGGGAAGGATTGAGGAACGTGTTCCAATGAGCCGGCTCCGCTCACGTGTTGCGGAAAGGTTGCTTCATGCCACTCAATCAACAGCCATGTTGACAACATTTAATGAAATCAACATGTCTCCGGTAATGGAAATCAGGAACCGGTACAAGAGTGAATTTGAGAAAGCGCATGATGGAGTGCGTCTTGGATTTATGTCGTTTTTTGTTAGGGCCGCAATTGAAGCTCTCAAGCGATTCCCCGCGGTAAACGCCTCCCTAGATGAGCAGGATATTGTTTATCATGGTTATCAAGATATAGGTATTGCAGTTTCCTCTCCGCGCGGTTTAGTAGTGCCAGTTATACGCGATGCTGATCATTTGGGGCTTGCTTCTATTGAGCAAAAAATTAGTGAGTTTGGAGAAAAAGCGCGTGACGGAAAGCTTTCGATTGATGAAATGACTGGAGGAACTTTTTCTATTTCCAATGGTGGAGTATTCGGCTCACTTCTATCCACGCCAATTTTAAATCCACCTCAAACTGCTATTTTAGGAATGCATAAAATTCAGGATCGGGTTATGGCTGTTGATGGGGAGGTCAAGATTCTACCAATGATGTACTTGGCTTTGTCATATGATCATCGCATGATCGATGGGAAGGAGGCTGTAATGTTTCTTGTAGCGATCAAGGAGCTTCTTGAGGATCCAATTAGATTGGTTTTAGAACTTTAATTCAAAATAAGTAACACAAGGTATTAATGATGGGTAAACATTACGATGTTGTCGTTATTGGATCTGGTCCTGCAGGTTATGTTGCCGCTATTCGAGCTTCACAACTTGGTTTAACAACAGCCTGCGTTGAAAAGTGGGTTGACGAAGATAATCAAACCAAATTTGGCGGTACCTGCCTCAATGTTGGTTGCATACCATCGAAAGCCTTACTAGATTCATCGTATAAATTTCATGAAGCCCAAGAGGGCTTTGATATTCATGGAATAAAAGTCGGTAAGCCAAAAATTGATGTCGCAAAAATGATGGACAGAAAAAATTCAGTTGTAAGTCAGCTTACTGGCGGCATTAAGAGCCTGTTTGGGGCCAATAAGGTTGATGGGTTGTCTGGGATTGGTACAGTTTTAGGCGACAACCAAATACGAATAACCGCCCAGGATGGTACTGTTTTCAATGTCTCAGCAAAAAATATAATAATTGCGTCAGGATCGGTCCCGATCACCATCGCTCCAACTCCTGTTGACAATGAGGTTGTAGTGGACTCGACGGGGGCTCTCGATTTTGATGAGGTTCCAAAACGACTCGGGGTGATAGGATCGGGCGTTATTGGATTAGAGCTTGGGAGTGTTTGGGCGAGGCTGGGTTCCCAGGTGGTTGTCTTGGAAGCGCTCGATGAATTTCTGCCAATGGCGGATAAACAAATCGCTAAAGAAGCGTTAAAAATATACAAAAAGCAGGGCCTCGATATTCAACTTGGATCACGTGTTACCGGGAGCAATGTTTCTGGTGGAGCCAATAGAACAGTGATCGTTGAGTTTTCAAATTCTCAGGGCGATCACCAAATCACATTTGACAAGGTAATAGTTGCGGTTGGACGAAGGCCTTATTTAGACGACCTATTAGACGACGGATTGGGGATTGAGCTCGACGATCGAGGCCGAATTAAAGTAAACGCCCACTGTGAAACCAATTTGCCGTCGATCTATGCAGTGGGGGACGTCACTAGAGGTCCAATGCTCGCCCATAAGGGGTCAGAAGAAGGTGTCATGGTAGCAGAACGAATTGCCGGGAAAATGACCCAGGTTAATTATGATCTCGTTCCGTCTGTGATTTATACACATCCTGAAGTTGCGTGGGTGGGCAAGAACGAGGAAGAGTTAAAGGCCGATGGAATTGAGTTCAATGTTGGCGTATTCCCATTTGCAGCCAGTGGCAGAGCACTCGCAGCAAATGATGCTGAAGGGATGGTTAAACTTCTTGCTGATTCAAACACCGATAGAATTTTAGGGTGCCATATAGTAGGTGCAAGCGCGGCCGATTTATTGCAGCAGATCGTGATTGCGATGGAATTTAGTGCTAGTGCCGAGGACATAGGACTCACGATGTTTTCGCATCCCGCGCTGTCTGAAGCGGTTCACGAGGCTGCGCTTGCAGCAAATGGTCATGCGATTCATATTGGAAACAGAAAACGACGCTAGCGATTGTTGCAGTAATCCTCCGACGATGAACTATTTATATTCTTCTTAAACAAGGGATTTTTAATGAATTTACACGAATATCAGGCAAAGAAGTTGTTTGCAGACTACGACCTACCTGTCTCGAAAGGGATTGCCGTTGATGCCGCAGCGGATGCAAAAACAGCCGCTGAAACTCTTGGTGGCGATAAGTGGGTGGTCAAGGCACAAGTCCATGCAGGTGGTCGAGGCAAGGCAGGAGGTGTAGAGCTCGTAAATTCTCCGATTGAGGCTGAAGAGTTTGCGAATCGATGGCTTGGTAAGAATTTAGTGACCTATCAAACTGACGTTAAAGGTCAGCCTGTAAGTAAAATTCTGGTTGAGGAATGTACTGACATAGCAGAGGAGTTATATCTCGGTGCGGTAGTTGATCGCTCTACACGCCGAATAGTTTTCATGGCCTCAACAGAGGGTGGAGTTGAGATTGAAAAAGTTGCACATGAATCTCCTGAGAAAATCTTGAAAGCAGTGATTGACCCGCTATCGGGAGCGTCCGATTATCAAGGTCGAGAGTTGGCCTTTAAATTGGGGCTCAACAAAGAGCAAATTAAAGAGTTCACGAAACTGTTTCTTAATCTTGCCCAGCTTTTCCAAGACTTGGATCTGGCGTTGCTAGAGATCAATCCTCTCGTAATTTCAAAATCCGGCAACTTAATTTGTCTTGATGGGAAAATTAACGCGGACGGAAACGCGCTGTATCGTCAGCCAGGTCTGCAAACGATGCGAGATCCAAGTCAGGAGGATGCTCGTGAAGCTGCGGCTGCAGAATGGGAGCTTAATTATGTAGCTCTTGATGGCAACATAGGGTGTATGGTTAATGGTGCAGGATTAGCTATGGGCACGATGGATATCGTCCAGCTGCATGGAGGAAGTCCAGCTAATTTTCTTGATGTTGGTGGCGGCGCCACAAAAGAGCGAGTCACTGAAGCTTTTAAACTTATCTTGTCAGATGAAAAAGTTGAGGCTGTCCTTGTTAATATTTTTGGCGGAATTGTTCGCTGTGATTTGATCGCCGAGGGCGTCATTGGCGCAGTGAAGGAAGTTGGCGTTGCGGTTCCTGTGGTTGTCAGGTTAGAGGGAAATAACGCAGACGTTGGGCGAGCGGTTTTAGATAAAAGTGGCCTTAATATAATTGCGGCATCGAGTCTTTCCGATGCAGCTGAAAAAGTTGTCGCAGCAGCGGGTGGAAGCAAATGAGTATTCTTATAAATAGTGAGACAAAAGTGATTTGCCAGGGTTTTACCGGCTCCCAGGGTACTTTTCATTCTGAGCAAGCAATAGAATACGGAACTAAAATGGTTGGAGGTGTTACACCAGGAAAAGGCGGCCAAAAGCACTTGGGGCTTCCGGTTTACAATACCGTAGCTGAGGCCTACGAGGAGACTCAAGCCGATGCGTCTGTTATCTATGTGCCGGCACCATTCTGTAAAGACTCAATACTTGAAGCGGCTAACTCAAATATAAAGTTAATTGTTTGTATAACAGAAGGCATCCCTACCTTGGATATGTTGGTAGCAAAAGCACGTTGTGACCAGCTTGGTGTCCGTATTATCGGACCAAATTGTCCAGGCGTTATCACCCCTGGACAGAGTAAAATAGGTATTATGCCGGGACATATTCACATGCCTGGAAAAGTTGGTATTGTTTCTCGCTCGGGAACACTGACATACGAGGCTGTGAAGCAGACAAGTGACTACGGTTTTGGCCAATCATCATGTGTAGGAATCGGTGGAGATCCAATTCCGGGATCAAACTTTATCGATGTCTTGGAATTGTTCGAATCCGATTTTCAAACTGAAGCGATTGTAATGATCGGAGAAATTGGCGGCACCGCTGAAGAGGAGGCAGCTGCTTACATAAAGAAACACATAACTAAGCCGGTTGTGTCCTACATTGCAGGCGTAACAGCCCCACCGGGAAAAAGGATGGGGCATGCTGGAGCGATTATTTCCGGTGGAAAAGGAACGGCCGATGAAAAATTCTCGGCGTTACAAGATGCTGGGGTCAAGACAGTGCGCAGCTTGGCTGAGATTGGTGAAGGCCTAAAAGAAATCACAAATTGGTAATTTTTTCAAATTAAAAACCGCTTCACATCTGGTGCTTTTGTGATATTCTTTGGTCGCGAATCCCACAGAAATTGGGGTTTTGAAGCTTGGATTTTGAACATTTTTATGGCTTAATCCTTGGGTGTTTGAGTAAATGATTTCTTTTTGAATATCTGACGAGAATTCCTAGCAAACTGATTGAAGTGCCTACAAAATCATGATCACTTTTGGCCGCTTAAGTAAGCGGCCGATTTCAATCTGCGGTCTAAATAGGTTATGCAAGTTTTGTGTCTCGTAAGAAGCTCGATTAGGCATCAAGATAAATATAATTAAAAACAATATAGGATGGCACATGAAAAATCGTCGAATTACCAACCTGCTTTTCTCAGGTCTTGCCTGTGCGCTAGTGATCACGAGTCCTAGCCTACGCGCGGCTGAGATTCTCATTGATAGTTCTATCTTAGATCAGGCTATGGATGTTATCGGAGCAAAATACTCCGCATCCGCATCTACGCAAGAAGAGATTAGTAGATTAGCAAACTCCGCTAGTTCAACTTACGAGGAATTTAAAGCGGAGAACGATAACTTGGAGGCGCTTCTCGTTTTAAATGCGGGATTTCGACGATCTATCTCCATTCAAGAAGATAATATTGAGGCTCTGGACGAGTCCATCGCAAACGTTGAGGTAGTAACTCGAGAAATCCCTCTACTAATGGATAAAATGCTCTCAAGTGCGGAGCAGTTTATCTCGTTAGATTTTCCGTTTCTTGTGGACGAACGTGCCAACAGATTGGCCTTTGCGAAGGCCGCCATAGAAAACCCTGACGTATCGATTGCTGAAAAGTTCAGACAGGTTCTCCAGATATATCAGGTGGAAAATAGTTATGGGCGGACTGTTGAAACTTATGCTGATAGCATTGAGATTGCTGGAATAACGAGAGATGTAGAGATCGTTAGAATCGGTCGTGTTGCCTTGATGTATCAGACAACTGACCGTCAGGTCACTGGAACGTGGGATAACAATGCACGACAGTGGGTCGAGCTCCCAGCTGGTCAGTACAGGACAGCAGCACAATCTGCTATTAAAGTGGCTTCTGGACTCGACGCTGCCAAAATGCTTGAGATGCCAATTATCGCGCCGGAGAATGTACAGTGAAAAATCTATTTAAATTATACAGTATCGCCGTAAGCGGCTTTGTTTTGGGTTTATGTTTTAACTTGGTTGCGGCCCAAGAGGCGACGTCTTTGTCAGGGCTTCTCGATCTCGTAGAAAATGATCGCGTAGCAGAATCAGAAGAATATGTGGAAAGATTAAGAGAGTTCGAACAGAATGCTGCGAGACAACAAGAAATTCTCGACACCACTAAAGAAAGAATGCTCGAACAAGAGAGGACTCAGGGTCAACTTAGTGATCAGTTCGAAGCAAACGAAATTATCATCAGTGACAAACGGGAAATCTTGAGAGACCGTCGGGGCGACTTGAACGAATTATTTGGAACCCTCCAAGGTGTGGCTGGAGATTTTTTAAGCAACTTTCAAAACTCCCTTATCAGCGCTCAATATTCGGGTCGCTCGGAAGAGATTGAGGGTTTTATTGAGAAAGCCGGCAGCACGATAGACCAACTTAATATTTCTGAAATTGAGAGATTCTGGTTTTTTATGCAACAGGAAATGACCGAATCAGCTCGAGTTGTCACATATAACGGCGAGGTTGCGACGCCAAGTGGCGACTTAGCGCAATTACCAGTCACTAGAATTGGTTCTTTTAATGCGATTGCTGATGGGCAGTACCTAAGCTACAGCGGTGACATAGGCCACTTACAAATCCTACCAAGGCAACCTGCTTCAGACCTCCTGTCAGGAGCGGGTGACCTGCAAGATTCAACGTCGGGTTTTACGAGTGTCGCGATAGATCCGACCGGTGGAGTTGGTGGATCTTATATGGCGAATTTGAAAAATTTCCCCACGGTTCCTGAGCAAGTTCAAAATAACTCTGGAACCATCGGATTTATAATCATTGGTGTTGGCATTGTTGGTATCTTGTTGGGGTTTTATCGTCTGTTAATGCTAACGTTTATCTCGATTAAAGTGCGTGGGCAGCTGAAGAGTAAAGCAGCGATAGATAATAATCCGCTTGGACGGGTCTTACTTGTGGCTGATCAGAATCCCAATGCAGATACAGAAACGCTCGAGCTGAAGCTCGGGGAGGCCATCTTGCAGGAAACACCCCAGTTAGAAAGCCTCTTAACGTTAATCAAGATGATCGCAACAATCGCTCCGCTTGGAGGCCTTCTCGGAACAGTAACTGGAATGATTCAGGTTTTCCAGCAGATTACGGTTTTCGGTGCTGGAGACCCGACTATAATGGCGGGAGGGATTTCGTCTGCTCTAATGACGACTGTGCTCGGTATCGTCGTCGCAATTCCGACTATCTTTATGCATACGGTGGTAAAAAGTCGTGCGGATAACATAATCCATATTCTTGAAGAGCAAGCAACCGGGATGATTGCTCAAAAGGCAGAGCAACAAGCTGCTAGCTAACGTTAAGCGCTGAGGGTTTTAAATGTATTTTGCATTACTAGACATTATAGATGCAGTAAACAATTTCATGCTCAGAGGAGGTCCAGTGCTTTGGTTAATAGCCTGGCTCCTTCTTATCAAATGGTCCTTAATTTTTGAGCGCATTTGGTACTTGAATACGGCTCACAAAGCGAACGTAAAATCAACCTTGACCGCATGGGGTGCTAGAACGGACACCAAGTCTTGGAGCGCTCATCAGATCAGGACAATGATGATATCTAAGATCTCTTTAGACGTAAGGAACACTCTGCCAATCATTGAAGTCTTGGTAACTATTTGTCCACTTTTGGGGCTAATAGGTACCGTTACCGGAATGATAGAAGTGTTCTTCGTCATGGCTGTAAGTGGTGGTGGGGATGCGAAATCCATGGCCGGAGGAGTTTCGAAGGCAACGATACCAACAATGGCGGGAATGGTCGGAGCGATATCTGGAATATTTGCTTCCAATTATCTGCGAGCCAAAGTGGATCGCGATTTGGACTTGCTTGAAGACCGAATGCCGTTAAGTAACTAGTAAACCAAGGGTTGAGACAATGAAACAAGGTTTAATGAAGAAGAGAGACGCTGAAGAGGCGGGTGAAATCGACTTAACCCCAATGTTAGACGTTGTATTTATTCTTCTGATATTTTTCATTGTTACATCAGTGTTTGTGACTGAGGCGGGCATTGAGGTTACGCGACCTGAAGCTTCCACTGCAGAGGCTACCTCAGGGGATTTGATCTTAATTGCCATCGGTCAAAATGGTGACATTTGGATCGACGGAGATCAAATTGATCCCAGATTTATAAGGGCCCGTTTTGAATTAAGGTTAGTTGATGCGCCCAATTCTGCGGTCATAATCCAAGCTGACGCAAACGCCGATAATGAACAGGTTATGCTGATTCTCGCGGCAGCGCGAGAGGCAAATATTGGTGACGTGTCGATTTCAGCGGAGGGGTAAAGATGATTGTAATGAGATGGTCCTTATCGATGGCAATGGCGTGTGGAATAACGCTTGCTTTGTTCTACTTCATGCAGGCTCTGATCGCTACGGGGGGAGACTTGGAGCAAAATCTGTCTATTGTAAAAATTGTAGACGCAACGATGCCTGATATCGCGATGGAGGTTGTTGAAGAGATAGATAAACCTGAACCCATTGAAGACAATACCGAAGTTCCAGAAGAGGCACCCGAGAGGCAAATAAACCTGTCTGAAGGTCCAGCAATTAACATTGATCGGGGTGGTATTGAAATTGACACAGGGTTAGAGCTGAGTAATGCCTCTATTTCGGCTACAGATGGAGATTATCTCCCATTGGTCGCGATTGCGCCTCAATACCCCACACGAGCTGCTCAGCGCGGAATCCAAGGTTGGTGTCTTGTGAGCTTTACTGTTGACGGATTGGGTAATGTCGTTGAAGAGACCATTGAAGTTGTTGATGCGGAACCGCAATCAATTTTTGATAGATCTTCCGAGAGAGCAGCTGCGCGATTTAAGTTTCAGCCTCGCGTAATTGATGGCGTTGGAGTAGATGTTCCGGGAGTTCAGTACCTTTTTAGGTACCAGCTAGAGGATTAAAAGTATGTTCTTCTTTATTAAAGGTGTCATAGCACGGCTTTTTATAGTTGTTTTGGCAACTTTCGTTTTTTTGTCAATAGGACTCGCTGGTGAAGAGCAGAGGAAACCGCCTGCAGCTAGGACCTCAGGCACCCTTGGGCCACAGGTTATGCGCGCCGTAAGCGAGATTCAAGAGATGATGTCGCCAGAAGACGAGGAAGACGAGCCTGACCTTTCGGGAGCCAAAGAGGCGCTTGATGAGCTTTACGAGCGTCGATATGAAAGAATGAATGATTTTGAAAAGTCTACAGTACTGAGCTTTTTTACCAATTATTATCTAACGATTGAAGATTATTCGGGCGCTCTTGGTATTTTTGAGGAAATACTCACCATAGAAACGCTCAGAGAGGATACACGACTTCGGACGCTGCGTTCATTGGGGCAGCTGTATGCCGCTGAAGAGAATTGGGACAACTCGATTCGTTATTATCAAGAGTGGCGGGACCTATCGTTAGTAGAGGATGACTTGGTCTTCCGTGGCCTATCCTACGCTTACTATCAACTAGAGCAATATCCGGAGTCGCTGCCTCTCTGGCTCAGTTATATGGATATTGTGCTTACGGAGGGGGAGGAGTTAGGTAGGGATGATTATGCCTATCTTAACGGCCTTTATTTCACTCTTGAGGATTTCGAGAGCGCCTTAGATCTTACAAAGACGATGATCGTCAAGTTCGATAATCCAACGGACTGGCAGAATTTAAGTGCAATATATGCGACTCTGGAGGACGAACCTCGGCGAGTCCAGTCCCTCAATCTTTATTATCTTAAAGGTCTCATGGATGACGAAACACGCTACCTCAATTTGGGGCAGTCAATGGCAGGTTTAGAGGCGCCGTATTCGGGTGCGAAGATAATTTCCGAGGGGATCGATCGAGAGATTATTGAGGCAGATGTGGATAATGTTACAACGTTTGCGCAAATGTTGTTGATCTCTAACGAGGTTGAAGAAGCTGTTCAGCCGGCCACACAAGCTGCAGAACTTGACGAGACAGGCAACAGCTACGACACCCTAGGTTATATACATTACGTGATGAATAACTATGAGCTTGCAAGTGAAGCATTCAATAATGCACTTGAAAAGGGCGAGCTAAGTGACAAAAATGACACTTTATTATTTTTAGCTAGGTCTGAATTGGCGCTGCAAGAGTTCGACTCTGCGCTCGAGGCAGCGAACGAAGCTGGTGAGTCAACAGATGAACGAGTTATTAAAAGCGCTAGAGACTTTGTACGACTGATCGAAGGTAGGCGAAGCTTCTATACGACAATCGCTCAGCGCAAAGCCGATGCGATAGATTTCTATCGCGGCTATCCACCACTCGACTAGTTAGTTTGCGCGCCAATAAAGCTAGAAACATTTATTACCACAGGCTATTGGCCTCCGTGTCTCCCTTAGTAACGATCCTTGCTCGGCCAAGCAGGCTAAATTAGGGTCGCCTTTCCCTTGAAAAATAAAACTGGGCCCCCATTTCTTGAAAGAATCAGTAAATGTCTTTGAGACGTCTAATCCAATTTTCAGCTGTAAGTATATAGGGAATGTTAATGGCTAAAGCACAAGAAACGAAAAAAGAAACTCGAGGGTTTGAAACAGAAGCAAAACAACTCCTGCATTTAATGATTCATTCTCTCTACAGCAATAAAGAGATCTTTCTTAGAGAGTTAATTTCAAATGCCTCGGATGCGGCCGACAAGCTCAGGTTTGCCGCACTTTCCAATCCTAAGTTGCTGGGGAACGAAGAACCAAGTGTGTACATTGACTTCGACACTGCCAAGTCAACTATAACGATATCGGATACTGGTATCGGAATGTCTCGCGCAGAGGTTATCAATAATCTCGGAACTATAGCGAAATCAGGTACTGCTCAATTCTTTGAAAAGCTGACGGGAGATGAACAAAAAGATTCGCAATTGATTGGACAATTTGGCGTGGGTTTTTACTCGGCATTTATTGTTGCTGATAAAGTTGAGGTCCTGACACGTCGCGCGGGTCGGCCTGCTAAAGAGGCCACTATTTGGAAAAGCAAAGGCGAGGCTAACTACAGCTTAGAGGTAGGTGAGAAACCTGAGCCGGGCACTCAAATTACTTTGTTTCTAAAAGACGATGAAAAAGAATTTGCGAGCGGCTTTAGAATTAAAAGCGTCATTAAAAAGTATGCAGATCATATCGCAATTCCTGTGTATATGCCTGTAGAAGCAGCACCGGAAAGTCAGGCTCCCGATGCAGATCAAAACCAAAATGACGAGTCAACGACAACAGATCCTGGCTATGAAATTGTCAACGATGCCAAGGCACTGTGGACCAAGCCGCGAGCTAAAGTTAAGAAAAGTGAGTACAACGAGTTTTATAAGCACATAAGCCATGATTTTCAGGAGCCCTTAACCTGGAGTCATAATAAAGTTGAAGGTAAGCTTGAGTATACGAGCCTTATTTTTTTGCCGTCTCGCGCACCATTTGATCTATGGAATAGGGACGCAGCAAGAGGGCTCAAGTTATACGTTCAGCGTGTCTTTATAATGGATGAGGCTGAGCAATTTCTCCCTCTTTATCTGCGATTTATAAAAGGGGTTGTAGACTCAAATGATATTTCGCTAAATGTTTCACGTGAAATTCTTCAAAAAGACCCTGTCGTCGATAGTATGCGATCTGCCCTAACAAAGCGCAGTCTTGATATGCTGGATAAGTTTAGGAAAAAAGATCGCGAGAAGTACACGGAATTTTGGAGTGAATTTGGCCAAGTTCTTAAAGAGGGACCTGGTGAGGATTTTGGGAATAAAGACAAGATCGCAAAACTCTTGCAGTTTAACACGACCGAGTCGAAAGAAGACAAGCAGGACCAGGGTCTCGAAGACTATCTTGGCAGATGCAAAGCAGACCAAGACAAGATCTACTATCTTGTCGCCGAGTCTTTGAGTGCCGCAAAAAGTAGCCCCCACTTGGAGATTTTCAAAAAGAAAGGCATTGAAGTCATTCTAATGACTGATCGTATCGACGAATGGTTGATGGGTCATCTGACAGAATTTGATGGCAAGCAATTCCAGGATGTTGCTCGAGGTCAACTTGATTTAGGCAAGCTAGACAGTAAAAAGGAAAAGAGCAAACAAAAAAGTGTTGAAGAAGAGTATGCGAGCCTAGTCGAACGGGTTAGCAAGCTTCTCGACTCAAGAGTTAAGGAGGTTCGTGTTAGCCATCGATTAACCGATTCTGCTTCTTGTCTTGCAGTGGACGATAATGATATGGGGTTGCAGATGAGAAAAATTATGGAGGCTTCAGGACAGTCAGTTCCAGAAACTAAGCCTATCCTTGAACTCAACCCGTCACATCCGCTGGTAACAAGGTTGGACAAAGAGCAGGATGAGGAAAGGTTTGGTGATATTGCGGTGGTGCTTTTTGGTCAAGCAAGTCTCGCCGAAGGAGGGCAATTGTCTGATCCTGCGGACTTCACTTCCAAATTAAACAAACTGCTTTTACAGATTAACTAATTCTCATAAATAACGTTCGAGCCCCTTTAGGCTTACATTTTGTCAAGGGGGTTGATGCCGAGCATTTCAAGTCCCTGCTTTAATGCTTCAGCCGTTAGTACTGCGATCGCCAGCCTGGTTCGACGTGTGTCCTCTAGCGCGTTTAAAATCGGACAAGCCTCATAAAAACTCATGAATGTTCCAGCCAATTCGTATAGATAATTGCACAGCAGATTTGGGGCTAGTTCTCTTGAAACGCTGTCAAGAGCTTCATCAAGCTGTTGTATCTTTATCAACAAAGTGCGCTCTTCAGAAAAACTGATGCTAATGATTTTGTTGTCATTACAGTTAAAACGTTTTTCATATCTTACGATCAAACTTTGAATGCGGGCGTATGCATACAGCAAGTACGGAGCGGTATTGCCATCAAAAGAAAGCATAGTCTCCCAATTAAAAACATAATCGCTCGCGCGATTTTTCGAAAGATCAGCGTACTTTACTGCCGAAACACCTACTACCTCAGCAATATGCCCCTTTTGTTTATCATCCAATTCGGGATTTTTTTCTGTTACGAGCTCGAGCGCTCGTAATTCAGCCTCGTCGATTAACTCACTAAGTTTGACTAGGTCACCTGAGCGTGTCTTAAAGGGCTTTCCGTCAGAGCCCATCATGGTGCCGTAAGGGATATGAACCAGAGAGACTTTTTCAGATTTTATTTTAGCAGTTGCTGCGACGGCAAATACTTGCTGAAAATGTAGCGTTTGTCTGGCGTCAACAACATAGAGAACCTGGTCTGCTTGCAAGGCATTTGCCCTGTAATCAATTGCGGCAAGGTCTGTTGTTGCATATAAAAAACCACCATCACTCTTTTGAACAATCACAGGCAGTGGCTCTTTATTTTTCCCAGTAAACTCAGGTAGGAAAACGCATTTAGCGCCGTCAGATGTTGATAAGAGTGACGCATTTTCTATGTCATCGACAATTTTTCCAAGAATGTGATTGTATGCGCTCTCAGGCTTGAGGTGGCTTCGATCAAGACCTACGCCTAATCTTTCATAAAGGGCGTGGCAATGCTCGAGAGACTTTTCTATAAACTTTCCCCAAAGGATCATGTGCTCTGGATCTTCCGCCTGCAGTTGCACTACGCATCGCCGTGATTCTTCAGCAAACGCCTCATCCTGATCAAAGCGATGCTTTGCTTTTCGATAAAAGTTTTCCAAATCGCTTAAATCGCCTATCGAATTGGCTAACTCGTTTTTCGTGATCTCGCGTAAGTATGCGATCAACATGCCGAACTGAGTACCCCAATCCCCTACATGGTTTTGTCTTATCACTTCATGAGCTTTGCGTTCAAGAATTCTTGAAATCGCATCCCCAATAATAGTTCCACGGAGATGCCCGACATGCATTTCTTTCGCTAAGTTCGGTGATGAGTAATCCACTACAACACGTAACGAGGGTGATGCTGGAGAGACAAAGGTTGACGGGTCAGCCAGGAGTTCTCTAGCTCGACTAATAATCAAGTCGTTCGATATAGTTAAATTCAAAAACCCAGGACCGGCAACTTCAGCATTTGCGATTACTGTCTTCTCTTCGGCGTTGAGTAACGTGGCAACACTTAATGCCAGGTCTCGTGGATTTTGGTTAAGCTTTTTAGCAAGACCCATGAGGCCATTGACTTGATAGTCGCCGAATTCTTTTCGCGAAGAAGGGTTTACACCTGCTTCTATCAACTCAGTGCCTGTAGCTTTTAAAAGAGCTCGAAGGACTGCAGCGCTTATAGTGTCTTTAAGACTTTTCATTGCATAAAACATAAAAATAGAAAACGATATTGTACACTAAAGAACAGGGCCATATGGTGTAAAATACCCTGAGGTGGTGACTAGGAATTGAAGTAGCGTGTTAACTACAGATGAAAATTCAGAAATGCAAGCGAGCAAGGTAAACTTTGTCGCTGTGGAAGAAGCGCAGGTTGGCCAGCGATTAGATAATTTCTTAATGCGTTTTTTTAGATCAGTTCCCCGAGCGCACATATATCGTTTGATACGAAAAGGGCAAGTACGTGTAGATAAAAAACGATGTAAACCAGATTACAAACTATGCGTTGGTGAAGTCGTCAGGGTCCCCCCTGTTAGAGTAAGCAGCAGTAATATTCCTGATATCGGCACAATATTAAAAGAAACGCTTCTTAACAGTATATTGTTTGAGACAGACGACTGCATAGTTTTGAACAAACCATCGGGTCTTGCTGTTCACCTTGGCACCGACGTTAATCTGGGGCTAATAGAAGGCGTAAGACAAGTTAAGCCGGATTGGGCAAAAGCGGAACTGGCCCATAGGCTTGATCGGGGCACATCTGGATGCATTATAATTAGTAAGAACAACCAGTACCTAAGATTTATTCAAGATAAGTTTCGAACACAAGCGCTGCGTAAGGAATATATCGCGGTTGTTCATGGTGATTGGCTCGACACATGTGTCACAGTGCAAGCGGCCCTACAGAAGGATAAAGAAAATTCTGGTCAGGCCATTGTTCGTGTTAACAAAAATGGAAAGTTCGCTAAAACTGAGTTTCATCTTAAAAAGAGCTTCGGGTATGCAAGTCTTATCAAAGCCGTGCCGGAAACTGGTAGAACCCATCAAATCAGAGTTCACTGCCAGTATTCTGGTCACGCTATCGTTGGCGACAGGAAGTATAAGTCAAAACAGCATGACAACAGGCTAGGTAAGGCCTCTCGTCTTTATCTTCATTCTCATGCGATAACGTTCCCCACCACGTTTGAAGGGGAGAGTATACGAATTACAGCTCCCATGGATGAATCATTTTCCGACCTGTTGAAACATCTTAACGAGGTTTAATAAGCTTTATTTAATGTTAATAACGCCTTAAGTCTTTGACAGAATCGCTACGGACGCCTATCATCTTGCCGTCAAAAAATGACTAAACGACAAATACTGAATCATTCATGCAATTTCCGAATTATATCGATACCCGAAAAGCTTTCGATCAGGGAATGTCTTTTCAAGGCCGTGTGGACAAGAAACGACTGTTGAGACTTGTAGAGGTCATGGCACAGCCGGGCAGGCTAGAAGTAGACGCTAGCTTGCGAGTTTTTCGTGACGATAACAATTTTCGTAGAATTTCTGGTGCTGTCAAAGGTGTGATAAGTGTCTACTGCCAGCGATGCTTAAATCCTTTAGTGTTGAAGATACATGACGATATCAACTTAGTTCTACTTGAAAGTGAAGGTGAACTAACAAATTTAGAATCAGGCTTAGACCCCTGGATAATCGATGGCACATATCTAGACCCTTCAGAAATAATAGAAGAGCAAGTACTACTTAGCATGCCTATTGTTAGCTTTCATGATGAAGGGGAATGCTCAAATGATATAATAGATGGTATAATGGTAGAAGATTCCGATCGAGAGCTTAAGGAAAATCCATTCGATGTCCTAAAAACTCTGTTGTAGAAATTTCAATAAGGTGAAGAAATGGCAGTTCAAAAAAGCAAGGTTACGCGCTCTCGCAGGGGAAAGCGTCGCACACACGATAAACTCTCAGAGCCGACTTTATCTACAGATAAAACTACTGGAGAAGTTCATCGCAGGCACCATATTACAAGCGATGGATTCTACAAAGGGAAGAAAGTTCTCGAGCTCGGAGGGGATTAGCTCCTTCGAGCCTTACATCATCTTGAGGCTATTTTAGGGAGCCTGAGCATCTTCAGCTGGGATTGTGGGCTGGTGTTTCCAGTTTGCCGATTCCACCCTTTTCTTTTTGTGTAGGATCTCATATGAATGATTTTGGATTCGTTTTCCCCGGTCAAGGGTCCCAGCATCCCGGAATGCTGTCAGATTTAGCTCGTAAATACCCAATAATCCAACAGACCTTTATAGAAGCCAGTGATGTTTTGGGTAAGAATCTGTGGACCATTGCGCAAGACAATCCAAACAATGAGCTAAACGATACTTCAATCACGCAGCCGGTGTTGATGACTGCGTCAGTTGCCATTTGGCGGCTTTGGCAGATGCAAGGAGGTCTTAATCCTGCTTTATTATCAGGCCATAGTCTCGGGGAATATTCCGCATTGGTATGCGCTGAAGCCATCTCATTCTCCGATGCGATAAAACTCGTACATCAGCGAGGACTATACATGCAAGAGGCCGTCCCTGCCGGGGTCGGAAAAATGGCAGCAATTCTTGGTCTTGACGCCGCGTCAATCGAGACGGCTTGCAATCAATCAGAGCAATATGGTGTGGCTTCTATTGCTAACTATAATTCTCCAGGCCAAATAGTAATTGCCGGCGATGCACAGGCGGTCGATACAGCCTCGGCATTATGTACTGAAGCCGGAGCGAAGCGAATAGTAGAGCTTAATGTGAGTGTTCCGTCACATTGTGAACTAATGAAGCCTGCAGCTGATAAGTTAAAGCATGTTCTGGATACGACTCTATTTCAAACACCACGGATACCAATCGTTCAAAATGTTGATGCAGAAAGATCCGATTCCGCCAGTGCAATTAAAGATAGATTAATTAACCAATTATTTAAACCAGTTCTTTGGATTCAATGTTTAGCAGTACTCCGACACGCGGGTTGTACAAGTCTTGTTGAGTGCGGTCCAGGTAAAATCTTGTCCGGGTTAACGAAAAGATCAGAGCCGACCATGTCATCCCTCCCAACCCATGATTTATCCAGCATTTCAATTGCACTTGCCCATTGTCAAAATAATTAATCATTCACTGAAAAGCTTAGCAATCTACATACTTGTGTTTATGGATCTATTATATGAGTAACTCTGAAAAGATAGCGTTAATTACCGGTGCAAGTCGTGGCATAGGAAAAGCGATAGCATTAAATCTGGGTCGAATGGGAATTCGTATAGCGGGGACATCAACGACTCAAGATGGTGCCGATTCGATATCGGAGTACTTGAGCGAGGCCGGAATAGGGGGAGGCGGTTACATGCTCGATGTCTCTGAGGATAATTCCGTTGAATCTTGTATGCTTCTAATAAACAAAGAACTTGGTCATCCGCTTATAGTAGTAAACAACGCTGGCATCACAAGGGACAATCTTTTGTTAAGAATGAAAGATACAGAATGGCTAGACGTAATTAACACAAATTTGAACTCTCTTTACAGGATCAATAAAGTTGCAGTAAAAGGAATGACGAAAGCTAGGTGGGGTAGGATAGTTAACATCAGCTCGGTTGTCGGGTCGAGCGGCAATGGTGGCCAAACAAATTATTCAGCATCGAAGGCCGGAGCGGAGGGGTTTACACGCTCGCTTGCGCAAGAGATTGGGTCAAGAGGAATTACCGTTAACTCGGTTGCTCCAGGGTTTATTGAGACTGATATGACTCGCGCGCTTACAGAAGTTCAAGTAAAAAATTTACTCGGTAAAATTCCCCTTAATCGGTTAGGACAACCAGAGGAAGTCGCTGAAGTTGTCGCTTTTTTAATCTCCGAGCATGGTGGGTACATAACAGGTGAAACAATCCACGTCAATGGTGGGATGTATATGTAGTAGCGCCACAGGAATTATTCAAGCTCATGATTTATATAGTAATTTCTGTATCTCAATTTAAGCATTGCAACGATAGAAAATAAGGGTTAACTTGCGCGCTTGGGATTGAGGAATTTCAAAAAGAGGGGCTGAACTGAGGATTGCTAAATGGGAACTTATAGCATGCAGGAGTGTCTAAGTATTTTTAAGTACAGACGCAAAAACAACAAACAAAGTAATTAAGTAGCAATGTCAACACAAGTGTGGGAGCTAAATAAATATGAGCAGCATTGAAGAGAGAGTAAAAAAAATTGTTTGTGAGCAGCTTGGGGTTAAAGAGGACGAGGTGAAAGCTTCTGCTTCGTTTGTCGATGATTTAGGAGCAGACTCTCTTGATACTGTCGAGCTTGTGATGGCGCTCGAAGAAGAATTCGAAACCGAGATTCCAGACGAAGAGGCGGAAAAAATTACCACTGTTCAGCTTGCGATTGATTACATAAATCAGAACCTTTGAGGTTACTCTCGCGTACCAAAGAGTTTTGAGAAATCTTATATCTTACAAAAACCGCCCCAAAAGTCCTAGGGCGGTTTTTTTTTGGAGAAATGAACTATGAAGACGAGACGAGTTGTGATCACTGGACTTGGGTTATTAAGTCCGCTGGGCAATAACGTTGAACAGTCATGGTCCGCAATAAAGGATGGGAAGAGTGGCATTGCCTCGATTACAAGCTTTGATACTTCTGAATTTTCGACTAGATTTGGTGGGGCTATCAATAACTTGGATGTTTCAGAGCACATCCCTCTAAAAGAAGTCAGGCGGATGGATCGCTTCATGCATTATGGGATGGTGGCTGGGCTCCAAGCATTTGAAGACTCGGGCCTTGATTTAGAGTCCATTAATCTTGAGCGTGCTGGTGTCGCTGTTGGTTCTGGAATAGGTGGTTTAAACGATATCGAAAGAAATGCGATCACGGTGAGCGAGCAGGGACCGAGGAAGATTTCCCCATTCTTTGTTCCAGGCTCTATTATTAATATGATTTCTGGAAATCTATCAATTAAGCTCGGTTTTCGAGGTCCAAATATTGCTGTTACAACTGCCTGCACAACGGGAACGCATAATATTGGAATTGCGGGTAACTTCATAGCCTCGGGTCAAGCTGAAGTAATGCTTGTTGGTGGCGCAGAGATGGCGACTACTCCTCTAGGGCTCGGTGGGTTCTGTGCAGCTAGGGCCCTGTCCACACGAAACGAAGCCCCCGAAGAAGCAAGTCGTCCTTGGGATCGGGATAGAGATGGATTTGTTTTGAGTGATGGAGCGGGAGTTTTGGTTCTGGAGGAGCTTGAGCATGCCAAAAGGCGCCACGCAAAAATCTACGCGGAATTAGTTGGCTTTGGAATGAGTGGAGATGCGTTTCACATGACGTCACCGTCACCTGGAGGAGCAGGCGCCGCCACTTGCATGGGAAACGCATTGAGAAGTGCTAATCTTAACGGTGAGAGCATTGATTATATAAATGCTCATGGGACATCAACAGTTGCCGGAGATGTAGCTGAAACTCAGGCTATTAAGACGGTATTTACCGCACATGCTTACGAGCTGGCCGTCAGCTCGACGAAATCCATGATGGGGCACCTGTTGGGTGCTTCAGGCGCTGCAGAAGCAATTGTTTCGATATTGGCTCTTTACGATCAATTTATCCCAGCGACTATTAACTTAGAGAACCCTGAAGAATCATGTGATTTGGATTATGTGCCTAAAGTCGGTCGGGAAGCTGCATTAAATTATGTCCTCAGCAATTCATTCGGTTTTGGTGGAACAAACGGTAGCCTTATTTTTAAGGCCTTCCAGTAGTGGGTAAGGGGCACTCCTGGAGTCGTTTTACCGCCGAAAATTTAATACTAGGATTAGCTTCGCTCGCTTTTTTAATTACTGTATCTGGATCAATTTTATACAGCCTCGAGTTAAGCAAGAAATTTGATCACCTGGATGAAGATGATATTGTCTTTGTTATTCCTGTAGGCGCGAGCTTCAATCTTATTAAAGAGATATTGCTCGAATCAGGAGTTTTAAAATCCTCTTTATTTTTTTCTTCGGCTTCCTACCTAGGTAAAGTGACCGACAGGATGCAGGCTGGTGAGTACGAAGTTAATGCAGAGTCGAGCATTCGAGTTTTAGTTAGAAATCTAGCAGTTGGAAATGTAAGATCTCTCACAGTGACGCTCATTGAAGGCTGGACCTTTAAGAAAGCCTTGAGCGCAATACGCTCGAGTGAGGCGATTATAACCAGCAGCGTTGATTTTTCGGCTTCAGGCCTTGGGATTGGTGTAACGGACTATCCTACTTCAACGGAAGGAATGCTTTTTCCAGATACCTATCAATATTCCGCCGGAACTACGGATTATGAAATAATTTCTCGAGCGAATGCTCGTCTCAAAGACGTTCTTTCTTCGGAATGGGACAAAAAAACTAATAATATTCCCTGGAAGACTCCCTACGATGCTCTAATAATAGCTTCTATAATTGAGAAAGAGTCTGGTCTCATTAACGAAAAGGCTGAAATCGCGGGTGTTTTTGCGAGAAGAATAGAAAAAGGCATGCGTCTCCAGTCCGACCCCACAGTAATATATGGCTTGGGTGATGAATATGACGGCTCTCTTACACGTGCAGACCTTAGGCATGATACTGAATTTAACAGCTATACCAGAAGTGGATTGCCTCCGTCACCAATATCGCTGGCGGGACGGGAATCGATTCGTGCCGCGCTTAAGCCGCTTAGCGGAGAGAGCTTATATTTTGTAGCGGACGGATTGGGTGGGCATGTCTTCACAAACACCCTCAACGATCATAATAGGGAAGTAAAAAAGTTTCGAGAAATGAGTGCTCAATAGATACAGCGCTATGATTTTTAGATGGTACAAACTGATTTAGGCGACAATCGAGGCGGTCTTGTGAAAGGAAAGTTCATAACAATTGAAGGCGGAGAAGGGGCGGGCAAAAGCACAAATATACCTACTATCGAGCTTTTTCTGCAAACCGAGGGGATCGAGTACATTCTCACTCGAGAACCGGGCGGGACCCAGATGGCAGAGGAAATCCGCAAACTCCTCTTGAGCCCTCGCAAGGAACCGGTATCTGGCCTCACTGAGCTGCTGCTCATGTTTGCTGCTCGCTCTCAACACCTCGAGGAGGTTATAAAGCCGGCGCTAGAGTGCGGGAAGTACGTATTATGTGATCGCTTTATCGATGCGACCTATGCATATCAGGGGGGTGGCCGAAACCTAGATCCCGGCATTATTAGGACGCTCGAGAGGCTAGTTCTCAAAGACATTCACCCTGATTTGACTATCCTTTTTGACATAGATCCGGTCGCAGGTCTCCAGAGGGCTCGCACGCGCGGAGAATTAGATAGGTTTGAGAATGAAGAGCTAGATTTTTTTGGGAGAGTAAGAGCTGCATACTTAGAGATCGCAAAGTCAGATCCGATGCGGTGCGCGGTGATCGATGGCTCTAAAAGTCAGTACATAGTGGCGGAAGAGCTCAAAAATATCTTGAGAATTAGGTTGCCGAATGATGCCTGAAACCGCTCCATACGTTTGGCAAGAAACGATTTGGGAGAGTCTAGTGAAGGCTCTTAGAAAGCACGGTCTCCCTCATGCGCTTTTATTGGATGGCGAGAGGAACATTGGTAAAACGGATTTTACGCGCGCCCTCGCTAAGCTGATTCTTTGCAGGAGCCCCGCGGATAGCTTTCCATGTGGCGCGTGTCAAAGCTGTTCGATGATAGATGCTGGAACACATCCCGATAGGCTAGAAATTGCTAGTGGCGGTAATCACGTTAGTATAAAGGTGGACGACATCCGATTGCTTTCTAGCTTCTCTCAACGGTCAAGCCACTCGGGAGCCGCGAGGATCGCAATCATCCCAGAAGCACATCTAATGAATATAAGCGCATCTAATGCTCTTTTAAAAACCCTTGAAGAGCCCCAAGATCAGGTCTTTATCATTTTAACTTCTTCTGAACCTGGGAGGCTGAGTGCTACTGTTAGAAGCAGAGTACAGCGAATTAAGATGCGCTTGCCCACGTTTGAAGAGATAAAAGGCTTTGTGCCGAGCCAGCTAGAGAAAGGGAGCACATCTGAATTTCTCAGGCTATCGAAAGGCAAGCCATTTGTTGATGACTCCCAATTATCGGATTTTGGAACTTCTCATTACCAAAATTTTCAAGAATGTGTTTTGGAGACTCTTTTGGGCAAAAAAACTTCTGTTGAACTTCAAAAACACGCTGTAAAACTCACTCCCCACTTAGCTGTTGATGAGTTCTTTTTGATTGCTGCGGAGATCCTCAAGAGCCTTTTCATCGAATCAAAAAATAGCGTTGAAAAATCGTATTTCTCAAGTGGCCAAATTGTGTCTAAAGAAGAAATTTTAAACATCTATTTCGAAGAGAATTCGGACTTCAAAAAAAGACAATTCTCAAAAAGCTTGGCAGGCTTTATTGCGTCTGTTGAGTCGACACAGAAGAACATGAAGTCAAACTCTAATCCGAACCCACAACTTTTGTTAGATTCACTTATCTGGAGGTGGCAGCGGCTTGGTTCTTTTTTTGTCAGAGAGAATTCTAGCTAGAGCCTGAGCGTATTTTCTAGCAGATCACACACATGATTACCAATTGGAATACAGGAAGTTAATCCTGGAGATTCAATTCCAAATAGCTGGATCAAGCCATTCATTTGAACGGAGGATTCTTCTTTAATTACAAAGTCTGCAGTCGATCCGAGTTTCGAGGTTATTTTTGGCCTGATGCCCGAGTATCCAGATCTTAGATTTTCTTTTTTGATCGATGGAAAATAATTTCTTATCGCTTGTACAAATATTTCTTTCTTTTTGTCCGCAACATCATAATTTTCGTTTGAAACATACTCAATATCTGGGCCGAATTTTAATTGCCCCGCTAAATCTATAGTTGCGTGGATCCCTAAGCTATCGAAATTTTTCGGAGTCACAGGATATATTAAGTGATTAAGTGGATTTTTTTTCTTGTATTCAAAATAACTGCCTTTCGCTCGTTGTTGGGTGGGTATGTTCTCAGCAGGGTAGCCTATGATTTGCTCAGCTAGTTTCTGCGCCCCCATCCCAGCGGCATTTATTACGGACTTACTTGTTATAACGAAAGGCTTCGGTTTTTTTTTGGAAAGATCATGAAGGTGTAATTGAAAACTGCTACCGCTTGGTTCAATCGATTTCACCTCTGTGCGCTCCACATAGGTATGACCATAATAAGCGAACTGATTGAGGAAGCTTCCCATAAGAGAATGACTATCAACTATCCCTGTTGATGGAGAGAGAAATGCGTTCTCGGCTTTTAGACTGGGCTCCATAAATCGTAATTTTCGTTTACTTATACGCTCGATGTCAGAAATCCCATTATCGTGCGCGTTTGCAAACAGCGCTTCAAAAGCATCCAGTTCATTTTTCTGTGCGACGATCAGCTTCCCTATTTTTTTATAAGGGACGTTAAATTGATCGCAATGCTCGTATAAAAGACGATTGCCTTGAATGCACATCGCTGTTTTGAGGCTGCTCTTGGGATAATAAAGGCCAGCATGGATGACTTCACTGCTACGGCTACTAACTCCTGTGCCGAATGTCTTTTTAGATTCCAACAATAAAATTTTCAAGTTGCCGAATGTTTTGTGGTTTGACAAGCTAGCAGCGATCGCTAAGCCAATGACCCCAGCACCAACGATGGTTATATCAAAATTTTCATCGGAACTATTACTCATAAAACCTCGAGTCAATCGTGACAGAATCGGAAATTAAAAAACTCAACTTTATTCGGGTCCAGAATGTGAGAGTGGGGTGGGTGGGATATAACGAAAGGTAAGATTAAGGCGCACTCCAGCTACCTGTTTTTCTTTTGGAATTTGATGCAGCCATTCCTCTTGAATTCCTGCATTCATAATAATGAGACTTCCGTGAGATAGAAGAAAAGTTGAAGATTGTCTTTTTTCGCCGTTCTTAGGCTTAAGCAAAAATTTTCGCGTTGCTCCAAAGCTGGCGGATGCTATAACAGGGGAGTTGCCTAAGATTTTTTCGTCATCAGCATGCCAGCCATTACTATCGAGACCATTTCTATATTGGTTGATTAATACACAGTTGAACATTGCCCCAGCAGTTTGCTGTACCCTGTTCCGAATCGCTGTCATTGCCGGAGTCCAAGGCAAGGGTGTCATCGAAATACCTGAGTATTTATAATAACAGTGCGACTCACCCATCCAGCACTGTAATCTTGGGATCGGAATCTTCTTACCGAAAATAGTTATAGAGTCAGTGCGCCAACTCAGCTCTGATAAAAGCTGATTTAAGATCTTGTCAGCGCAATCCTTGGACCAAAAATTTGGATATTCAATAATCGAGCTTGCACCCATTAAATGCTTCGTATAAGGAAGCTTTAGATTTGCGTCAATAATCTTACTTCGTGTCATCATTTTCGAAATCATTGTGATTGACTTGTAACTTGAATAATCTTAGCCCGCCATAGAGTCAAATCTTTGCTTAATTATATCTTCTGCCTCGCGCATTATTCGGTCAATAAGCTCCTTACAAGTAGGGATATCGTTAATAAGGCCTGCCGCCATTCCGCAACTCCAAACACCCGCGTCCATCTCACCGTCTATCATTATTTTAGGATAGACCCCCGCGACTTCTTCAACAATGTCCTCGAACTTTAGGTCTGCTCCAAGCGTTTTCTCCTTATCTAAAAGCCTGTCTGAAGATGCATTTGCTAAAACTCTTTCAGTATTCCGCAGGGGGCGCATGACCAATCGAGTATCAAGTTCTGATGCCGCAACGATGGCATTTTTGACATTTATGTGAACTGGAGCCTCTTGTGTAGCAATAAAACGGGTGCCCATATTCATTCCCTCTGCTCCCATAGCTAATGACGCCACGAGACTTCTGCCATCTACTTGACCGCCAGAGGAAACAAAGGGGATCTCAAGCTCATCAGCCGCCCGAGGCAGTAAAATCATATTTGGGATATCGTCTTCACCAGGATGCCCACCGCATTCGAACCCATCGACTGATACTGCATCACAGCCAATTTCTTGAGCTTTGAGGGCATGTCGGACTGAAGTGCATTTGTGAATCACCTTAATTCCAGCATCCTTGAGATGTGGCATTACCTGCGATGGATTCCTTCCTGCTGTTTCAACGACTTTTATTCCGCCTTTAATTATTTCTTTTACATATGCAGGATAATCAGGGGGGCTTAGTGTGGGTAAAAAAGTAAGATTGACACCAATAGGCTTGTCGGTCATATCCTTGCACCGGGCGATTTCGTTTCCTAATTCAGCTGCGGTTTTCTGCGTTAGGCCGGTAATTATCCCTAAACCACCTGCGTTTGAGACTGCGGCTGCGAGTTCAGCGAAGCCAACGTAGTGCATTCCTCCTTGGATTATTGGATATTTGATATCAAACATTTTGGTGATTGCTGTTTTCATGGCTTTTCCTTTTGAATATATTGTTCGGACTTGTTAATTATTCTATTGCATCTTTCATATGTGTGAAAATGTTTAACGCCCGCTGGTTTATACAACCAACCCACTATTTCCGGTAATAAAGATTACCGGAAATAGTGGAAACTCCAATGTATGAGTAGACCCCCTCTCTTAAATAAAGCAAACCACCACCTGAACGATACATAGTATAACGAAAAGCGAACATTTAATTAGAGAGACATGGTAAAAATTAAAGCACCCACAGCGTTTTTTGAAACTCTGGAGGCTATGCAAAATCCTTTTAAACACCCCATATCCAGCATGCCGCTTGAGTCAAACCAACTTGCTCATGACTCGCTTGGAGACTACCAGCTCGCAAGTGAATTTTTATATACCTATCGTGGCAGCCCAGATACGTTTAAAACTTATCGTAGAGAGCTTGAGCACTTTTTGCTCTGGTGCTGGGTAATCGAAAAAAGGTCTATTAATCAGGTTGCTAGGACTCATATTGAGTCTTATGTCGAATTTGCGCAGCAACCTCCCCTCACCTGGATCGGAGATAAAAACGTATCAAGACACATCCTCAAAGACGGAGAGAAACAACCAAATCCTGAGTGGCGTCCTTATGTTCGAGCAAGTGGCGAGTACGTTATGTCGCAAGCCGCCCTTCAGTCTCTTTTCTCAGTCCTCAGCAGTTTTTTTAACTATCTGATTCAAGAAGGCAGTATTTCTTCAAATCCTGTCTCTCAGTTGAGACAGAAAAGTAAATTTTTAAGAAAACATCAATCGAGCTCTAATATACGCAGGTTGTCACCCATGCAATGGGATTTCGTTATCGATGAAACCCTAAAAATGACCGATATGGACCCTGAAAAGCACGAAAGATCTCTTTTCATTATGACGGCACTGTACGCGATGTACTTACGGATATCTGAGTTAGTCGAAACGCCGAGATGGACCCCCTGTATGGGGCATTTTGAAATTGATCTTGAGGGAAACTGGTGGTTTAAAACAGTCGGCAAAGGCAACAAAGAGCGAGAGATATCGGTCAGCGATGCAATGTTGCATGCCCTAAAACGGTATCGAAATTCTCGAGGTTTGAGTGAGCTACCTAGTCCAGGTGAAGCAGCTCCACTAATACATAAGACGCGTGGCCGCGGCGGTATAACTAGTACTCGCCAAATTCGTTTAATAGTAAAGGAGTGTTTTGACAGAGCTATCTATAAAATGGATCAAGAAGGCTTTAGTGACGATGCGCACCGACTTAGAGCGGCGACAGTGCATTGGCTTAGGCACACTGGAATATCCGAAGACGTGAAGCATCGACCAAGGGAGCACGTTAGAGATGATGCAGGCCATGGCTCGAGCGCTATCACTGACCGCTATATTGATGTCGAGAAATCCGAGCGCCATGCCACTGCGCGCGCTAAACTGATCAAATAAGTTGTGTTTGGCGTAACAATAACCATAGCGTGACAACGTGGTTCGATCTTTATATAGTCTGTACTAGGATCGGTTTAGTGGTTCGGTTTCAATCTTGCGAAACCTATTAATCACGGTGTCAGAGAGATATGAGTACTCATCTATAGTAAATTATCAGTAAAACATCATAAGCCATTGACTTAAATTAGTATTCTGAAATTATCTAGAGTATATAGTGGCGTTCGGAATACCAAGCAGTTGCAAAAGGATCACATGACAAATCAACAAAACGAGTTCACCTCACCGATGTTTAGATTAACGCGAGGCTTTATCGAGCTGCTTAAAGTAACAAACCTGAAAATGTGGACCTTCTTTGTTGTATCGAGCGCGTTAGGTTCTCTAACTGGCGCTCAAGATGGGTCCGCATCTGAGGCGCTGCCTGATCTCGATGTTGAGGTCTTGTATAGCACGCTAAGCAGCGAACCCGTTTATGGGGAAACCGCAGCAAACCTCTTGAAGGAGCTCAAAGATAAGCATTATTCAGGGATAACCTTTGATGACAACTTCTCATCAGTAATTTTTGACAAGTACCTTGATAATCTTGACGGTTCAAAACTGTACTTGCTAAAAAGCGACATAGACGAGATAGCTGTTTACCGCTACAGATTGGACGACTCCCTTAAGGCTGGCAGCGTCGAGCCCGGATTTGAGATTTACAACATATATTACAAGCGGCTTCTCGAAAGACTTATTTATGCGGTTAACCGTGTCGAAAATCATATCGACGATATGGATTTCTCGGTCGAGGAATATATCGTAATTGACCGAGAGGAGGAGCCGTTCGCTAACTCAATTTCGGAAGCTGATGAAATCTGGAGAAAGCGAGTCAAGAACAGTGTCCTGAGCCTTCGCATCGCCGGTGATAGTAATGACGAAATAAAAGAAAAGCTGAGTAAGAGATATAGGAACCAGCTGACCCAGGTAATGAAAACAAATAGTAAGGATATTTTTCAAGCGTATCTTGCAACAGTCGCCTCATCAGTGGACCCTCACACCTCATACTTCTCCCCACGAGATTCTGAAAACTTTAACATGGGACTTTCTTTATCTCTTCAGGGCATAGGCGCGCAACTAACGAGCGAGGACGAATACACAAAAGTCGTAGAATTAATCAAAGGCGGTCCCGCTGAGCGTGGAGAAGAGCTGCAGGCAGGAGACCGTATCATATCGATAGGTCAGGATGATGATGGAGAATTAGTGGATGTTGTGGGAATGCGTTTAGATGATGTTGTATCGAAGATTAGGGGTGAAAAAGGAACCACGGTGCGACTAAACGTTATACCGGTTAATGCAACTGGTGAAGAAAGTGCGAAGACAATTAGCATCGTTAGAGATACCGTAAAACTTGAAGATCAGTCGGCTAAAAAGGAAGTTTTAGAGTTAAGTTATGAAGGCTCCGATTATCGGATAGGGGTAATAGCCCTCCCGACTTTTTACTTTGACTTTGAGGCAGCCGCTCGGGGAGAAAAAGACTATAAGAGCTCAACCAGGGACGTGAAAGTTCTTCTCGAAGAGTTGAAAGAAGAAGGTGTTGATGCAGTTGTTGTGGATTTACGGAACGACGGTGGTGGAAGCTTGCAAGAAGCTAATCAACTTGTTGGATTATTTATAGAGTCTGGACCAACCGTTCAGATTAAATATTCGGGTTCTCGAAACGGATTTACACGATCTTATGGTGACAATGATCCTGAGGTGACTTATGACGGTCCATTAGCAGTCTTGGTAAATAGAACCAGTGCTTCTGCCTCTGAAATTTTCGCCGGAGCAATTCAAGACTACCAAAGGGGCTTGGTCCTCGGCGGACAGACTTTCGGTAAAGGAACAGTGCAAGAAATTATCGGCATGGAGTACGGACAGGTTAAGCTAACACGATCAAAGTTCTATCGAATTTCGGGAGAAAGCACTCAGCATCGTGGCGTCATACCTGATATTGCCTTTCCAGATTTTTATGACGCCTATGATGACATTGGTGAAAGTAGTTTAGATGGCGCCCTTCCCTGGGATACCGTAAGACCCGTTGAATATAGGCGCTATAACCCTATCGATGAAATCCTTCCAACACTTAAAGTTAAGCATGAAGCTCGGGCTTCGAGCTCACCCGACTTTAAGTATCTCCAAGACCAGATCACGCGAACCAAAAGATCTCGGGAAAGAGAAAAAATATCACTTAACGAAGTATTTGTTAAGGCTGAGCGTGAATCTTTACGAAGAGAAGAGTTTGATGCTGACAATATTAGAAGACAAGCGAAAGGATTAACACTGCGCGAGTGGAAAGACGACAATGACCGAAATACAGAGGATGAGGTCGCGAGCAATTCAGTATCGGAAACCGACGACGTCGAGCCTGTTGTTGACACTGAGCAATCAGAGGATGAAGATGACCCGCTCCTTATTGAAAGCGGAAAAATTTTAGTAGATTTCATCTCACTTAACAGAGATGCGCAAAATATCGGCACCCAAGCGTCCATCACACAGTAACTTAGAAGAATAGCTTTTTGAATTAGGGTTTTTACTTATGAAATACGTTTCTCTTTTTTTAATGTTTTTAATTAGCTCAATACGAGCGAACGCTGAAAGCGCGATAGATATCCGAGCTGACGTTGTATATGGTCATAAAGATGGCATGGCTATGATTTATGACGTGCTTACGCCCAGCAATCATAATGGCGCCGGAATAATATTTGTTATGAGTGGAGGGTATTATTCAGTATGGGGAGAGCCAGAGACTAGGGCTCGTCAATTTAGTGATATGCTCGACGCGGGCTTCGCTGTGATTCCTCTATACCATGGAAGCTCCCCAAAATATCTGATTCCAGAAATTTATGAGGATGTCAGCCGTGCAGTTAGACATATACACATCAATGCAGAACAGTATGGCATTGATGCAGAGCGAATCGGCGTGACCGGGGGGAGCGCAGGTGGACACTTGTCACTCTTGATCGGATTAGATTCTGATCAGGGGGATCCTAATTCAGATGATGCAGTAATGCGATCGCAAAATTCGGTGGCTGCTGTGGTAGCGTATTATCCCCCAACGGATTTTAGAGGAGTTGGAAAAGACAACTATGAAATCATCAATGAAGTCCCCGAAGAGGAACTTATTTCCCGGTTCCCGGCTCTTGATTTTGACCGTAGCTTACTTGCGTCGCTTTCACCAATAACCTTCGCAGACGAGCTAGACCCCCCCACTCTCCTGATTCATGGCGACGCTGACCCACTGGTGCACGTAAGTCACTCTATTGCTTTGCAAGAAGAATTTGAGGAACAAGGGACCACGTCCAAATTAATAATTATCCCTGGAGCGAAGCACGGGTTTGGGCGCTCCGATGGTGCCACTGCCAGTTCAGCGAGGCTTGAATGGTTTCAGGAACACTTGCTTGATTAGAAAAAGGATTAAAGAGAGATATCCTTTTCACTAGTCTGGCGCATTCGCCAAATCCTTCCGCAAACTTTTACCCGCAAGGAAAAACAGGCAGGCTGAAAAAAACATCATCGCCGGAAGCAAAATTAGAATAGAGTATCGGAGTGACTCGATGCCTAAGGTTGGTTCTAAGAAGTCGCTTAAAAATCCTACCGATGACGGCCCAAGGCCCAAACCAAGAAAGTTAAGTATAAAGAATAATATCGCTGAGGCTGTCGCTCTCATTCGCGATCCGACAAGTGCGTGCGCTGTTGCGATACTATTGCCTAAATATACATTGAACAAAAATGCAGGCACAAAGCCTAAGACCAAAGCTAAGTATTGATTGCCCACTAGGAAGCTCGCGATAAAGAAAGGAATCATTATAAATCCAACAATTCCCGGGACCCATACGTACCATCGTTTGTCTCGTGGAGCGAGTTTGTCGGCCAGGATGCCTCCGGCAAGAACGCCGATCGCGCCCAGGAGCCCGGATGAAAAAGCAAGCCAGGTGCCAAGTTCGCCTGTGCTCATGCCGTGATTTCTGATAAAGAAAGAAGCCTGCCAGTTGACTGTTGCGTAAGACGCAAACGTATTTAGTCCCGTTGCAAGTGCCATAAACCGAAAAGATCGCCGACTCCATAATAACCCTAACACTTCTTTGAAGGGAGCGACGTTGTCGGAAACCTCTTTACTCTCTGATAATCCGCGAATTGGTTCTTTTAGAGTTGTTCGAATCAGGATCGCCATAAGTATGCCAGGCGCCCCAACCACAGCAAAGGCGACTCTCCAGCCAAAAAATTCGTTTAACCATCCACCAACAAGAAAGCCAAACAAAATACCTATATTTACCCCTGTGGAATATACAGAGATAGCAGTTGCTCTTTTTTCCGGAGGGAAAATATCTGAAATTATGGAATGAGACGGCGGGCTCCCACCGGCTTCCCCTACGCCAACGCCAATCCTTGCAGCAAAGAGCTGTGCATAATTTTGGGCGAGGCCGCTAATCGCAGTCATAAAGCTCCAAGTTCCAATGGCTAAAGCAACAATATTTCGCCTGTTTCCCCGATCAGCCCAACGCGCAATAGGAATCCCAGCGGTTACGTAGAACATTGCAAACGCGAACCCTGTCAGCAGACCCAATTGCCCGTCAGAAAGCAGAAGCTCGCTCTTAATCGATTCTTGAAGTATGGAAAGTAATTGCCTGTCAACGAAATTGAAACAGTAGCCAACCGTGAGGACAAAGAGCGCATAGTTGCGTGCTTTTGAACTTAAATAAGGATTAGGGGTTTGGTTCTTAGTGTTGTCGACAGATTCCATAATATAGGCTCTTCTTATTTGCTTTTAAGCTATTTAATCGACCTGTTTTATAGCAAATAGCCGAGAGCATTAATAGGTGCCAATTCGGCAGATAAAAATTCGAAACAAAGGTTTTCCGATGATTAACCAAATGAAGGTATCACAAAATTAAAAAAAGGGAGCCATAAACTCCCTTTATTATAGCTGGCTAAAAAACACTTCTAGAAATTTGCTAAAACCCGACCTGCAAATCGCTCTACCAAAGCTGCTGAAGGATCTGGATTTTCTGAATTTAAGGCTATAAATTGCAACCAGGCTTCATCAGATTCCATTGCTTCAAATACCTCTGCATGATGTGTCCAAGAATCAAAAGACATAACGTAATGCATCTTATCGGTTCCACCATATAGGTCCACGTATATCTCAACCCTAGCTCCCATCCTTTCATGCATGGCTTTCGCCATCTCAAGACCCTGCGCCAGTTCTACACCGCTGCCTGGACGGGGATCCCAGACACTAACATTGAAAACTGGCTGCTCGTCGAAATCGTCCGCCATCGCGTCTGCGTCGTTGTTGACGGCTGAAAAGCTTGCCACGAGTTTCCCAGCAGGATTCGAAGCTACACTCGCATAAAATGCAGCCCATTCAGCGCTCTCCGTATTTTTGTCTCTTGACTCACCCCAGCTAGCTAAGTCATCGTATCTCATAACATAATCAAGGTTTTGAGTTGAACCAATATCTAAGGCATTAATTTGAATGTTTGCTCCTAACGCCGTATGAATCTCTGCTGCTTGTTGCATTGTTGCTAGCATGTCAGCTTGCCGGCCTGGATAAGCTTCCCAGCGATATACTTCAACTATTTCCGCAAAACTGGTTTGGATGAGACACGTAAAGCAAAGTATTGTTAGTATCTTTTTCATAATAATTCCTTTTTATCAATTTAGATTGCAGAGTAAACTTGTTCGCAACGATACGCTTTATCTGATACCGGAGCACTCCTAGAAGCTGTCACAAGAGCATAGGCATCTTGCGCCCACCGCTCTGCTGAAAGCGCATCAAAGGCAGCACCTAAACGGGCTAATGAGGGAGCGACTGCGATCACAGTATAAGATGCGGAATTCCCGCTTGCAATTGACTGATAGACATCGAATTCAATATCCGAAAATCCATTCTGCTTGTATGCGGCATCAAGCGCGCTAACGGCCTGCAGATATGCTGCCGGGTTGGTAGGATTCACCTCGACTGTGCGCGTAGCCCAAGTCTCATAAATCTCTCCTTCGTATCCATTTATGATCTGCAACGTCTGATTGCCTGTCAATTCTCGGCTTCCCCGCAAATCGGTCTGGATGTTTTTGATCGTCGGGCTAGTCGCCATCATATCCCACATGCCAAAAGCACCCTCGAGGTTTGGGAAAAAGGTAAACATCTGCATTTCTCCAGGAGAATCGTTGCCGGATACGGCTACACAGGCTCCACCGAGCATTGCTCCCATACTCGCAAAAACGTCTGAGTTTCCTTTCTGGAATTCCGTATAAGCCGCAGGATCATCAGCAATTAGATTCAAAATAGTCATCGCACCTGTGGAAAGTGGTGAAGACTCCAGATGGTGATCTGCGAAAGTGTTTATACATTGAAACCCCACAAGGATGGTGACTAAAAATTTTAATATCTTCATTATATTAATCCTCTTTCTATAACTTTATATCCAAACTTATTAAATTGATGGTGCGTAGCTCTTCAGTTGCATCACAATATTTCGTGAAATTATGCTCCTGATATCTCCCACATTCTCGATAAATTCAGACCAACCCCTACTTTCATTGAGTGGGTCCGTCAGTAAACCAGTCATATTATTCGCTGTGATAACTAAGTTGTGAGTGGCACCCTGTCTACCATCAGCGCCAATAGCTATCAATTGAGAGAACACCTCATCACCCTGGTACCCTTCCGCAAGCTCGAGCCAAGCTTCGACGTACTCCGACGGCTCTGCTACTGACATGGTAACCCACTGACTTACCGAGTTGCTTGAGGTAACAGCAGCCTGATTACCAACACTCACTCCAGTCGATTGATACAATAATTCTCCTGCTGAAGTAGTAGCGTCCCCCATTTCACTTAAAAAAACTGCCCAATCTGCTGAAAGTGCGTTAGCAAGGTTCGCTTGATCCATGGCTTCCGTCGATGGAAAAACAACTACAATATTATGCGTGGCAGCATCCGTGCCATTCACAATATACTGATTTAAAATTGGAAACCCAGGATTGTTCCGCCCCGTTGGTGAAGCCATATACTTGTCCAGGGCTGCAACTACCCCCGCAGGATTGGTAGCTACAAAGTCATAAGCCATTCCAACAAATTCTTGTGCGCTAGATGTATTGCCGAGCGCAATACCTAATGCTATTACCAGTCCTCTTAACGTTTTCATAAATTTCATAATAAATTTCCCTTTATGTTATGCGATTCAGCTTTTTAAGAACGGCCAATCATAAGCCGATTAAGTAACCTTAAATGGTGTCGCGGCTTGGACCAACTCGTGACGGGCGTTAAGGTATCTGTAGACGTGCTAAGCTCGATAAACAGATCCCTCCCAAATTAATTCTTCTAACGAGAGTTTGCTGCGTGTTGTAAGATTTCCTTCTCTGCTGTCTTTGCCAGACATTTCGAGTTCCCAAATATGGTCACCGGCTTTTTTCCACGTTCCTTTTTGAAACCCTATTGTTTTTGATCCGTCAGCATGAAAAGCCTCACCTGCAAAGGATACTTCTCCGCTTTCAGCATCTGGCGTTTCAAAATTCTCAGTGAAGGTAAGAGTTGACCAAACCTCACCATAAACTGCCATATCGGCTTCGGATTTAAAACTTGCCTGTGTAATTAATTGTCCCGCATCATTCTGTGAATAGACGTTCGAAACATGTTTAAACCGAAAATCATCAATTTTTTCTGACATTATCTTTTCCTCTTTCTATTGCTTTTTGGTTTTCCTATGAAACCTTCTTTAAGCGAGCCCGCAAAAATATTTGCGGGTCTTGATTATAAGATCACTGACTTAGGCGAAGCTATTGTCGAGGCCAGCTCGTCACTGGTGTTATTAAAGACGTATTCAGTATTTCGCGCACTCCCCCTACTTTTCTCAGATATCTTGCAAAATCACTTGATCCCTGAATCGCCGTATCCTGAGCAACGAGGGACTCAAAATCCTGTGCTCCAATATAAACGAAGTGACTGGCGTCGCTGTTTCCTAGAAATATTCTGTTCAAACCATAAGAATCAGAAATACTCCCATTTTCAACACTTGCATCCATCAATTCACTCCATGCCGATGCGAAAACTTCCTCGTCGCTGACCTTTATGTCGAATTTCATAAAGACCGAGTCTTGGGTCCAGTCCCCGACTTCAATCGCAGGAATAATTGCGTACTCCGTAACTGGCGTCGCTGCACTGCTCATGTCTTGAAGGAACGTTGCAGCGTCTGCGCATGACTGAACTAACTTCTGCCCTTCGCTGAAGTCAGCCATTGACTCATAAGAAGCAATGATAAAATGAGTTGAGCTTGCAGATCCGTTAATAGTCTCTGCCATCAACCCAATGTCTGCCGGCATCTGACTGCCACAACTGGAGGCTCTAAATTTATCCATTGCAGCTACTACACCAGCGGGACTGGTAACATCAAAGAAGTAAAACGTGTGGAGGGCATGCTGACCTTGAGCAAGTACGTTGTTCACCGCTAGTAAGAAAAAAATGCCTAATGTAGTCGTTTTCATGAGGTCTCCTTATAAAGTACAGTTGAGTGTCTAAAGCCACTATTTAGTTGGGGCTACTGCCGCAGCGACAGAAAAAAGTAATTTTCTCTTTCCGCGGCAATAGCATTCCAAAAAACAAAGACGCGAATACAACTTATCCTCCGCTTCTTACTTGGAACATTGTAATGGCAGCAACGTCCATGCCATGTTTAAAATATGTATTAATATCAGTAAGTCACAATACCAAGTAAACTAACATATTTGATATAAGAGATTTGAAAGCACCAACAGAGGTCAACACCAAACTAAATGCACCCTATTTGGTCATTAAGGCTCCTAAAATATATTGCTTACTCGTCAAACATTCCGAGGTCCAAACGAACGCCGGTAACGTGATCAGGCTATTCATTTCTCACTTGTTAAGCTGTTCAAACTTCAGATCCAGAAATGCGAATGATTATCAATACTCTTAAGACTCCTAAATAGCAAGACTAATCGATACTTCTATTGAAAAAATGCTTGGTTTCGGCTGTGGCGGGATAGCTAACTGGAAAAATCGATTGGCTCCGCACAAAGAGCGAGCTCTAAATGTGGCAAGATCGACAGGCTGCGATGGAGAATTTATATCAGGAAGGTTTGTCGCTGCGTTCGCAAGTTGCTGCTTTGAACGAAGCAAAAAAATGGCGGAGGAGGAGGGATTCGAACCCTCGAAAGGCTTTCACCTTTGCCGGTTTTCAAGACCGGTGCATTCAACCGCTCTGCCACCCCTCCGCGAGATCCGCATCTTAACTCAATTTCTGCGCCAAATAAATTCAACTGCGTACTTTATGCGATAATTACTTGATAAAAGTAAACTCGGTGAAGAACTTGACCGTTTTACCGAGTCTGTATTTGCCAAAACATCTTGATTTTTGCAAAAATGGACCGATAAACTGAGTAATTGTGCTAGTCTTTGGACAAACGCTTGAAGCAATTTAAATAGATCCCACTGATATTTGGAGTATGGCATGAACAATTTGGACATTAGAACCGGAACTGGCCAGGAAAGTATTCTTTCTGCCAATAAAGTTATCCGGAATACTTACACGCTTCTCTCGATGACATTATTTTTTAGCGCACTTTGCGCTTTAGCCACAATGGCGATGCAGTTGGGTGGTGGAACATCCATGTTGATGTTGATAGGAGGCTTTATAATGACTTTCGTGGTTCGAGCTACTGCGAACTCGGCTAAGGGTCTCGTCTCCGTATTTGTCTTTGCTGGACTAATGGGAGGCTCTCTAGGCCCAGTGATTTCGATGTACCTAGCCGCATACGTGAATGGCTCAGCAATCGTATCTCAAGCGTTGGGTGGGACGGCACTGATCTTTCTAAGTCTGTCTGGGTATGCTTTAACAACACGGAAAAACTTTAATTTCCTTGGCGGATTCTTATTCACCGGAATGATGGTGATGTTGGTTGCGATAATAGCAAATTTGTTCCTCCAGATACCTGCGCTTAGTTTAGCGATTTCTGGGGCCGTCATCTTGCTAATGTCAGGGTTCATTTTATTTGATACAAGCCGCATTATTAATGGGGGTGAAACAAATTATATTATGGCCACGATTAGCCTGTATCTGAGCATTTTTAATATCTTTGTTCATTTACTACACCTTCTAGGATCCTTGACTGGTCGGGAATAATGAATTTGCTCCTGTGTGTTTGCCATCGTCGCATGCAGGAGCAAGTCTAGACCCAGGCCAATGTACCTAACATGCGCTTTACAATCGTCGTTCAATGTCCCCCGCAGTCTTGTGCAGGCTCCCTAAATGCCCTGAACTTTTCAGTCGCTGCGCTAAACCTCGGGCATACTATTGATAAAATTTTTTTTTATGGAGACGGCGTTTACACGGCTAATGCCTTATCCACTAGCGTTCAAGACGAGGCATCCACTTCTAAACAGTGGCAATATTTTATCGAAAAAAACTCAGTAGACGCTCTCCTCTGTATATCTTCTGCTACGCAAAGAGGAATCATCAACCAATCAGAGTCCGAAAGGCGCAACATTAATAATGTAAGTTGCTTGCCCTGCTTCCGAATCGCAGGCCTTGGAGAATTAATAGAAGCCTCTAAACAGGGTAATCGACTAATCCAATTCCACTAAATTAATGCAGAACTCTATTTTGCCGCAAAAAAATAACAAAATAACCATTATCACATCTGTTGCTCCCTATACTGCACTCACTCCTATGGAAGCAATAAATGTTGGTTTTGCAGCTGCAGCGTTCGACCAAGAGGTTACGCTTTTGTTCATCACAGATGGAGTTTTTCAGTTATGCCCAAAGCAAGATGCAACAAAACTTAATCAGAAGACAATGGCGAAGGTTTTAGGAGCTGCAACCATGTATGGAATTGAAAAAATTTATGCTTGTAGGCACTCTTTAAAAGAAAGAGGCCTCGAAAAAGAAGACTTAATTCTTTCACCAATCCTTTTAGGAGCAAAAGAAATCCACGCAGTCATCTCTGGTAGTGGCACCCTGCTCTCTTTTTAGTTTTTTTAGTTCAGTGCTGTAGACTACAGGCAAATGAGTAATACAAAACAAACCTTACACCTCGTTTTTAGTTCGCCACATTCGCCAACGGCAAAATTATCGTTTCTAGTGCTGAGAGAAACGGATACTGCTTTGTTCCTCGGTGACGGAGTCTTTCATGCGAGCACGATCACACAACCTAAGTTTCATTGCTATTTTTTAGAAGACGATCTGGAAGCCAGAGGTCTCCATGTACCGGCGGATCAACGAATTGGATACGAGGCGTTCGTTGCTCTGTGCGAGAAATTTGATAATGTTATAAGTTGGCCGAAATGACAGTTAGAGCAGATACAGCACCCTGGGACTCAGATGGTTTTCTCAAAGACACCTCCTCTTGGAATGAAGAGATTGCCAATATCTTAGCGGCCAATGACGATATAAAACTTAGCGCAGAACATTGGGATATTATTTACTTGTTACGAAAGTTTTACACGGATCATCAAGTTGTACCTGCAAATCGCGCCCTTGTAAATTTAGTTAAGCACGAGCTGGATAGGAAGAAGGGGACAAGCCTTTATTTAATGAAACTTTTTGGAGGAAGTCCTGCAAAGCTCGCAAGTAAAATATCTGGCTTACCAAAATCTGAAAATTGTTTTTAACTTCGCAGTATTTATAATGCGCCTTCCGCCAATTAAAACCCTACACGCAGGCTTTATACTTCAGTCTAGAGCATCTCAGTTAAATTTAGTTAATGCGTTCCAGGCCTGGCATATAAGTTTTCAAAGCATCTGGGATCTCGATAGTACCGTCAGATCTCTGATAGTTTTCCAGAACAGCAACGAGCGTTCTTCCAACCGCCAAACCTGAACCGTTGAGTGTGTGCACAAGCTCAGGTTTACCACTTGCAGGATTTCTCCACCGCGCTTGCAATCTTCGTGCTTGAAAGTCTCCGCAATCACTGCAAGAAGAAATTTCTCGATAACAGTTCTGCGATGGAAGCCATACTTCCAAATCAAAGGTTTTGGTTGCCGAAAATCCAAGATCACCACCGCACAACAAAACTTTTCTGTACGGCAAGCCAAGCGTTCGCAATATTTCTTCAGCGTGGCCGGTTAATTCTTCCAAAGCATTTTCAGAGTCTTCTGGACGCACCACTTGTACTAGCTCAACTTTCTCAAACTGATGCTGCCGAATCATGCCCTTTGTATCACGACCATAACTCCCGGCCTCGGAGCGGAAACAAGGGGTGTGGCAGACAAGTCGCATCGGCAGTTGATCGCTGTCCAGAATCGAATCACGAACTAAGTTTGCGACCGGAACTTCGGCGGTTGGTATCAGATAGAAGTTATCTTCTGTAGAGACTTTAAACAGATCTATTTCGAATTTGGGCAGTTGACCTGTTCCGAAAAGTGATTCGCTATTAACAATGAGGGGCACATTAACCTCAGTATAACCATGACAATCCACATGCTTATCGAGCATAAATTGAGACAGAGCTCGATGAAGACGTGCGACGCTCCCCCTCATAACTACAAATCGTGAACCAGTTATTTTTGCTGCTGCTTCAAAGTCTAATCCTCGACTAAGATCAGTATGGCCCTTAGGTGTAAAATCGAATTCTTTACAGTCACCCCACGATGACACAACTAAATTAGCAGAATCATCTAAACCTTCTGGAACTTCGCTTGATGGTATATTCGGAACAGTTAAAAGATAATCTTTGAGCTCTTTCTGAACAACCTCAAGTTGATTTTTGTTAGTTTCAAGCTCTTCTTTGAGATTATTAACCGACGCGAGCATCGGTTCGATATCCTCACCGCTCGCTTTCGCCTGCCCAATTAATTTCGACGTAGTGTTTCTCTCATTCTGAAGTGTCTCAGTCTCTTGTTGCAGCCGTTTCCGCTCAGAATCAAGATTATCGAGCAGACTCGTGTCCAGTAAAAAGTTTCTCTTTTTGAGATGCTTAGCAACCTCCACTGATTTCGTACGAATTGTTTTTAAATCAAGCATAACTAATCCAATAATTATTACGTTTTAACGTCGGTCCATAGTATAACGCACAGTATCTTCGAATACTTTTAAGCAATGATTCCCAAAAGTCCGAGCAATTAACTCTAGGATCCATAGACAAAACGTATCGTATTAAAGCCAACGAATGTACTCAAAATACAAACGAAAAAACTTAAAAAAATATATAACATTGCTGTTGAAATATTCCCCTTCTCAAGCAAGACGAAAGTCTCGAGAGAGAACGTTGAAAAGGTTGTGAACGCACCTAAAAACCCGACCACCGCAAAAAAACGGATTGAATCGTTCGCTAATATCCCTTTGCTGAAAAAGAAGTAAAAAATACCGATAACGAAAGATCCAAGAACATTAATTAGAAGGGTTGAAATGGGAAACGGTGGAAGCTCAAAAGAATATAAGTGCTTCTGATTCTGAAAGACAATAGTTAAAAAAAAACGGAACGAGGCTCCCAGGGCCCCGCCTATGGCGATAAAAGAATAGTCTAGGAATCCTATATTCAATTTATCCGCCACTATTGTCGATAACTTCTATGTTACTAGGAATTGAGAACGTGAAAAAATCTTCACCCAAAGGTAGATCGGTAGAAACGTTGTCAAAGAGCCATGCTGTTTTTTGACCACTCTTTTCCTCTAAAAAGATACTCGCCAAATCGGTTTTAATAAACGATATCGTAATCAATTTTAAGGGATCAGAAAGATCCTTAGGAATAAGCTTAAATTCGTCAGCGTTTTCAAACCACTGCAGTTCATAATTTTGGCTTAACTCATTTGTCTCCCCACTTAATAGCTGCGCGGCTAGAGTCATATTTTGACTATCCCAGTCTTCGACTACAACTTGCTCAAGATCGGGTTGATAATTCCAGAGAGTCTCTCCATTAGTGACTATCAATTCGGGATAAGGATCGAGGGTCTCCCAGTAGAAGCCATTTGGAGGAGCCATAACAAAAAGAATTGACGACTCTTCTAAAACCCCTCCATCAGACTCAATAATAAGCTGAGTCACATTTGCCTGCATGGATGGAATTGTTATCAGCCGAGAACTCAGCTCCTGCAGCGCTCGGATTTTTAGTGACTCCTCCCCTACCTGGCCTAGTAAGGCACCCATGATGGAGAGCGCTCCCAAAAGCGCTGCAAATTGTCTTTGAATTGTATACATCTTCTTAATCGCTCAAATGTGAGGGTGCGAGGACTTCTCGTCCACCATTACTTCCCATCGGGGATATTACACCCGCAGCCTCCATTGACTCAATCATCCGGGCGGCGCGATTGTAACCAATTCTAAGTTTTCTTTGCACGGAGGATATTGACGCTTTCCGAGTTTCCAGAACAAATGCCACGGCTTCATCATAAAGCGCATCATCTTCACTTAAGTCTGTTTCCGAGGATACAAAATTTCCCATTTCTCCATCCTCAGCGCCTTGTGTTATCGAATCGATGTAGACAGGAGCTCCCCGAGACTTCCAGTCTGCAACGACGCGGTGAACCTCTTCATCACTAACAAAGGCGCCATGGACGCGAGTTGGCACGCCTCCCCCCGGAGGTAAAAAAAGCATGTCGCCATTCCCTAAAAGCTGCTCTGCCCCGCCCTCCCCTAAAATAGTTCGAGAGTCTACTTTTGACTGAACCATAAATGACAACCTGGTAGGAACATTTGCCTTGATCAACCCGGTTAAAACATCAACTGATGGGCGTTGCGTGGCTAGGATTAAATGGATTCCTGCTGCTCGCGCTTTTTGTGCGATCCGAGCAATTAACTCCTCAACTTTTTTGCCAACAACCATCATCATGTCGGCTAATTCATCAACAATAACGACAATTGTAGGTAACACATCTAATTCAGGTGCAACCTGTTCTTCTGAGAGTAGCATAGAGTCGGGAATCCAAGTCGGGTCGCTAATTGGCTTTCCAGCGGCCCTAGCATCAGAAACCTTCTTGTTGTATCCGGCTAAATTTCTGACCCCCAAAAGTGACATCAGTTTGTAACGACGTTCCATCTCCCCCACACACCACCTCAGCCCGTTGGCCGCATCTTTCATGTCAGTTATAACCGGCGTAAGCAAATGAGGTATCCCGTCATAAACCGAAAGCTCAAGCATTTTTGGATCAATCATAATTATACGAACCTGATCCGGTGTAGACTTGAACAGAATGCTAAGAATCATTGCATTGATACCTACAGACTTTCCAGACCCCGTTGTTCCCGCAACTAGTAGATGGGGCATTTTCGCAAGGTCAACAACTTCAGGCTTTCCAACAATATCGTGCCCTAAAGCAACACTCACAGGGGAGCTTGCTTTATCAAACTCTGGTGAGGATAGCACTTGGCTGAGCTGGATGACCTCTCTAGTCTCATTTGGTATTTCGATTCCAATTACGGTCTTTCCTGGAATAACTTCAACAACCCTGACCGAAACAAGGGCCAAAGACCTCGCTAAATCTTTGGCTAGAGCACTGATTCGACTTACCTTTATCCCTGGCGCAGGCTGAACCTCAAACCGCGTAATTACAGGTCCGGGGTTAACGGCAGTTACCTCTATCTCGATTCCAAAATCTTTTAATTTAAGTTCTAACAATCGAGACATCGCTTCTAAAGACTCCTTAGAAAAACCAGAATCATTAGTTTCTTGCCAAGCATCTAACAGACCGATTTCTGGCAATGTGTCACTGCTCGAGCTTGTAAATAAATTGCCTTGCCTCTCTTTCTCAACCCTAACACTGCGTGGGGAAACTTTTAGATCTGGGATTTCGATGGTCGGCGGAATCCTTTTCTTCTGTTTTTCTATTTGTACATTAAATTTCTTTTTCCTGATTTGGGTTAGCACTTTTACGTCATGTTTATCATTCCTAGTGGCCCAAGCCTGATCGACCCTTGCCAGAGAATGCGACCAAAGTTTAATGGAAATCAAACCCACTTGATCAATGAAGGCTAACCACGAGATATTTGCGCTTATTGTCAGACCGAACAGAAAGAAACCGAGAAGTACAAGGGTGCTTCCTAGTAATGCTAAACTCGGTATTAACAAATCTGCAATCAAGGCGCCTATTACCCCTCCTGCTGACGGCAATTGAATTACAGCACTAAAGTGAAGCGCCGCTAACCCTGTAGCCGCAAGGATCAATAAGAGGAAGCCGAACAATTTAATCGTAAAGAGCTGCCAAGAAATCCCGACCGAGACCTTACCGTTCCGAAGAGAGGATCCAACTTGAAAAAACAGAAATCCTGGGATCATGTAAGCGAGATACCCGAACAGATATAGCAGCACACTAGCCAACCATGCGCCAGAGGCACCCATTGCATTTTCCGCTATCTCAGCCGTCCCTGTTGTGTTGAAGCCTGGATCGCTGTTTGACTGAGTCAAGAGAGCCAAAAATAAAAACAGCCCGCACAATGAACAAGCGATTAAAAACCCTTCTCTCGCTAGCCTTTGAACTACGGCCTGAAAAACGTTGTCCTCGGCTGGAGCTGACCTTGTTTTTTTTGTCACTTATACCAATCCTAAAAATATCTTTATATTATTTCACTAAGCACGGAACCGTTGCGGCTTAACAAACCGTAATTACACTAGTTATAACGGTTAATTACGATTAAAATTGAGTAGAATATACAATGATTTATCTACTTCAAGACAGGGATCCCCATGGAAGAAAGACAGCATCATAAACTTATAATATTAGGCTCTGGACCTGCAGGTTATACTGCCGCGGTTTACGCGGCACGAGCGAATCTTAATCCCGTCGTGATTACAGGGATGGAACAAGGTGGCCAATTGACCACAACGACAGACGTGGACAATTGGCCAGGGGACGTTGAGGGATTGCAGGGCCCAGACTTAATGATACGGATGCAAAAACACGCAGAAAGATTTGATACTGAAATAGTTTTTGACCAGATTAATTCGCTTGATCTCAATGTTCGACCGTTCACCCTATCTGGAGATATGGGAAATTACAGCTGTGATGCTCTAATACTGGCAACCGGGGCCTCGGCGCAGTACCTTGGACTTCCATCTGAGCAGGCATTTATGGGAAAAGGAGTTAGCGCCTGCGCAACCTGCGATGGCTTTTTTTATCGCGAAAAGCCAGTGGCCGTGATAGGCGGAGGCAACACCGCTGTTGAAGAGGCCCTTTATCTCTCGAATATTTGCTCGCATGTCACATTAGTGCATAGAAGGGATAGCCTTCGCGCGGAGAAAATTTTACAGAAAAAACTGTTTGAAAAAGAAGCTGAAGGCAAGGTCTCGATTCGCTGGAATCATACTCTACATGAGATTCTTGGGGATGAGAGCGGAGTTACGGGGGCCACCCTTTCCAGCACCAACAGCGACTCTCGTGAGAACATTGAGGTCGATGGAGTTTTCATAGCAATAGGACACATTCCGAACTCATCGATCTTTGAAAATCAACTTGAAATGCGCAATGGCTACGTTGTGGTCGACACGGGTATTACTGGAAATGCAACTCAAACTAGTGTGCCTGGAGTTTTTGCCGCAGGCGATATTGCAGATCAAATCTATCGCCAAGCTGTAACTAGTGCCGGGTTTGGGTGTATGGCGGCTCTCGACGCAGAAAAATTTCTTGATGATTGATCCTGAGCTTTAGATCCTCATGGACGATCTGGTTTTTCTGCCCGCGGATAGCACTGACTTCCCTGATCCGAATACTGCTATGGAAAGCCCCAATGGCTTGCTAGCGGCAGGGTCGAGTTTGACGAGTAAATGTATCCTAACGGCGTACAAACGCGGAATATTTCCGTGGTTCCAAGATGGTCAGCCGATTCTGTGGTGGTCGCCAAATCCAAGAATGGTTCTGCGTCCCAGAAATCTCTATATCTCGAAAAGTTTGCAAAAAACCATCAGGCAGCAAAAGCTGCAAACGACTTTTAATACCAGGTTTAAAGAAGTCATCGAGGCATGCGCTGGTCCTAGGGATATGGACTCCGAAACTTGGATAACAGAGGGAATGAAAGAAGCCTACTGCAAGCTTTTTAACGAGGGTTTTGGATTGTCCGTTGAAGTGTGGAGTCAAAAGAAATTAGTCGGAGGCCTGTACGGACTAATTATTGGACAAATATTCTTTGGTGAATCCATGTTTAGTCAAGTTTCAGACGCGTCGAAAATAGCGCTAGTAACTCTTGCTAATCATCTGGAGACAAAGGGGGTAAAGCTGATTGACTGCCAAGTAGATTCCCCGCACTTACAATCGTTAGGAGCAGAGATTATTCCAAGGAAAAATTTTTTATCTGAGCTCGAGAAATCCTACGGCACGAACGGCTCAACTATACAGATGAAAAGCTGATGACCGCGAGAATAAGAAACAGCAAAACTCTTAAACTGTATCGCACTCCAACCCATCAATGCAGTTATCGAGAGCAAGAGCTCGCAAGCACCGTTTTCATCGACCCCGACACACAGATTACACCTCGAATTAATAGCGAGCTCACTGAGATGGGTTTTCGTCGAAGCGGCTCGCATATTTACCGACCCGACTGTAAAACTTGTAACGCCTGCGTTCCATGTCGAATTGATGTAAAAAACTTCAAATGGTCGAGTCGTTTTAAGAGAATTTGGCGCCGCAATCAGGACCTAGAAATCATCGAATTAGAAACCTCAGAAGATCAGGAAAGCATTGCACTTTATCAAAACTATATCGCTACAAAACACAACGATGGGGACATGTACCCTGCAACGCTGGAGCAATTTCGCGACTTTATAGCTGCACGCACATCATCAACAAAATTTATAGAAATGCGATACAAAAATAATCTCTGTGCGGTAAGCGTTGTCGATTACCTCGAAGATGGCCTATCAGCCGTTTATACTTATTATGATATATCTTTCGCATCTCGATCACTTGGCTATCTAGCAATCCTGTATCAGATAAAAAAAGCACAGACCCTCAATCTCTCTTATGTTTTCCTGGGGTACTGGATTAAAGGGTGCAAAAAAATGTCGTATAAAACTGATTTTCGCCCAATAGAAATTCTAGTAGGCAACCGCTGGATTAAAGCCACATAGCAAAACGCATATTTTAGGTTTTGCTAAAAAGTGCAAAATCGGGCACAATGCGCGCCTTAACTGGTTTGAGGCTAATCAATGGCAAAAGAAGATCAAATAGAAATGGAAGGCGAGGTAGTAGACACACTACCTAATACAATGTTTCGAGTGAAACTAGAAAATGGACATATAGTGACTGCTCATATCTCAGGAAAAATGCGCAAAAACTATATTCGAATTCTTACCGGCGACCAAGTGCGAGTTGAGCTCACACCATACGATTTGACTAAGGGAAGAATAACTTATCGGGCTCGGTAAAAGACGCGTCACCTTTTAAGAACTGACCTCCTTTACGGGATTTTTTATCCTTCCTTTTTTTTCTACTTGAGAAATCATTTCTAGAACGATCTTACCATCTTTTGCGGACACAACGACTTGACCTCCACCGCTTGCCAGTTTCCCAAACAGTATATCCTCTGCGATAGCTTTTTTGAGTTTATCTTGAATTAAACGCCCCATTGGCCTTGCTCCCATTGACTCGCTATAACCATGCTCTTGAAACCAGTCAACCGCACTTTCTTCAACCTTCAGCGCAACATTTTTAGAATCTAATTGAACCTGCATTTCAACAAGAAACTTGTCCACAACCGTTCTTATGGTATCTCTACCAAGGCTCCCAAATTGAACTATCACGTCAAGCCGATTTCGAAACTCTGGGGTAAATGATTTTTTAATTATCTCCATGCCATCGGTCGAGTGGTCTTGCTCACTAAAACCAATAGAAGATCGAGCCATCTCTTGGGCGCCGGCGTTTGTCGTCATAACGAGAATGACATTCCGGAAATCAGCATGTCGCCCGTTATTATCGGTCAAGGTTCCATGGTCCATAACTTGAAGCAACAGATTAAAGACATCCGGATGGGCTTTTTCAATTTCGTCAAGTAATAAAACGCAGTGTGGATTTTTACTCACCGCCTCAGTGAGAAGCCCGCCTTGATCAAACCCTACATAACCGGGAGGGGCTCCGATGAGGCGACTGACAGTGTGTCGCTCCATATACTCGCTCATATCAAATCTAAGTAATTCAATGCCTAGAATATTTGCAAGCTGCTTGCTGACCTCAGTCTTTCCAACACCTGTTGGTCCGGCAAACAAAAAAGACCCCACAGGTTTATCATCAGAGCCAAGTCCCGCCCTAGAGAGCTTTATCGCACTTGCGAGCGACGATATTGCATCGTCTTGACCGAAAACCACCATCTTCAAATTCTTCTCAAGATTCTTCAATGACTCAAGATCAGAGTTTGAGACATGCTTTGGAGGTATCCTAGCAATAACAGCAACAACTTTTTCAATATCGCTGACCTGCAAGAGTTTTTTACGCTTACTGGGCGGCTGTAATCTTTGATACGCTCCTGCTTCATCAATTACGTCGATCGCCTTGTCAGGCATATATCGATCATTAATGTATTTACCCGCAAGTTCGGCTGCAGCCATTAAAGCTTTGTCTGAGTACCTTAAGTCGTGATGCTTCTCAAATCTTGTTTTTAGTCCTCTTAAAATTTTATAAGTTGTGTTGACATCAGGTTCATCCACATCAATCTTCTGAAAGCGGCGAGACAAGGCCCGGTCTTTATCGAAAATACCCCGATACTCTTGATATGTAGTTGACCCAAAACATCGGAGGTTTCCTGAGGTTAGAGCAGGCTTAAGCAAATTTGAGGCATCCATAACCCCGCCTGATACGGACCCAGCCCCGATTATTGTATGTATTTCATCGATAAAAAGAATTGCTTGTTTTTCAGCCTTGAGCTCTTTCAAAACAGCTTTTAATCGTTTCTCGAAGTCGCCTCTATATTTAGTGCCGGCCAACAAAGATCCAAGATCAAGTGAATATATAACACTATCAGCGAGTACCTCAGGAACATCCTGGTCCACAATAAGCTTTGCAAGCCCCTCGGCAACTGCTGTCTTTCCAACACCGGACTCACCGACCAAGAGGGGATTATTTTTCTGACGACGAGAAAGAACCTGTACGACTCGATAAACCTCCTTCTCTCGGCCGATTAACGGATCGATGGCGCCTTCTTTAGCCATCTCATTAAGGTTCTCCGCAAATTGAGACAAAGCACTTTTTGTTTCTCCCATGCCATCGGAACCTTGACTGTTCGGGGTGCCATTTAAATCGTCTGCATTAGACTCGTCTTTAGTTGCGCCATGTGAAATGTAATTAACAACGTCAATTCTGGAAACGTTTTGCTTTTCGAGAAAATAAACAGCTTGGCTATCTTGCTCGCCAAAAATCGCAACAAGCACATTCGCGCCCGTAACTTCATTATTCCCTGATGACTGAACGTGAAACACAGCTCGCTGCAAGACTCGCTGGAAACCCAACGTGGGCTGGGTATCGTATTCCTTTTCTTCGACGTCAATAATGGACATCTCTTGAGATATAAACTCCTCGATATCCTTACCTAATCGTGAGAGATCGCAACTGCAGGCCAAAAGAACTTCCAGAGCCCTATCATTTTCCAAGAGACCCTGAAGAAGATGCTCAACCGTAATGAATTCATGACGCTTTTCTCGAGCGTTATGGAATGCTGAATTGAGACTCTTTTCTAAATCTTTGCTGAGCATATAACTATCCTAAAGTGCTTGGTGTCGTATCGAAAAAAAAACGTGGCTGATGTTAAAACTTAACTGTCAAGTTCAACCTCACACAACAATGGTTGTTGCGAGCTTTTTGAGAAATCGTTTACTTGCGCTGCTTTGCTTTCAGCAATATCTCTTGTATATGTCCCACATACGCCCTTTCCTTCAGTATGGACTTTTAGCATGACCTGAGTCGCTTTTTCAGCGTCCATCCCAAAGAAAATTTTTAAGACCTCGATTACAAACTCCATCGGAGTGTAGTCATCATTTAGTAACACAACCCTATAAAGGGGTGGCCGCTTTAGTTCAGGCTTCGATATTTCTAAGACAGAGCCCAAATCATCGTAAGTTTCCTCGTCATTCTGCGATACTATAATCATGATAATTTTAAATTGTTTCCTAAATTGAAGCTAAATGATGTTCAGTTAATGAAGCGGCTACGCGACTTTCCGGGTGTTTTATATTCTATACTAACCATTGGGAGGAATACGAAAAAATCTGTACCTTTGCCCTTCAAGACCTGTACAAGAGTATTAGGAGCTCTTTCTCGATCTCTTTGACATACAGGTAACCTTAGTCTAATGTAGTATTTGCGTTATCGATAAAGTCGGTTCGCTAAAGAAATAAAACCTCGCAAGCAGCTAAATCAATAATAATAAGCGAAAGGGGTAAGCTCTATGTCTGTAGGCGTTGTGAAGTGGTTTAATAATGCAAAAGGTTTCGGATTTATTATTTCTGAGGATGGGAACGAAGACCTTTTTGCTCACTACTCGGCGATAACAATGGATGGGTATAAGACACTAAAGGCCGGGCAGCCGGTAACGTTCGACGTTACCAAAGGAGAAAAAGGGCTTCATGCTATAAACATAGCGGCCGTTCCTAATCCCGAGTTGAGCGAGGCGTCCGCAACGGAAGCGTCGCAGGACATTCCTACAGAGTAAACAGCTAGGCAAGGTGAGCCCGCAAAGTTGACGCGCATCATACTCTTGAACAAGCCTTACGGCGTCCTTTCACAATTCACCACCGATTCAGTCTCGGAGACTTTGAAAACCTTCATCCGAGAGTCTGGTTTTTATCCCGCGGGTCGGCTTGATAAAGATTCAGAAGGTCTAATAATCTTGACGAAGGATGGGAACCTGCAATCGCAGATCTCCGATCCCAAATATGGAAAGAATAAGGTTTATGTGGTTCAAGTTGAGGGACGTGTTAGTAAAACGCAGGTTGAACGTCTCAAAGAGGGCGTTCAACTGAAAGATGGGCATGCAAGAGCGATTGAAGCCCGAATAATAGCTCCGCCCTCTATATGGGATAGATTTCCCCCAATCCGCGAGAGAAAGCATATTCCAACCAGCTGGATTGAAATCACTTTAAATGAAGGAAAAAATCGACAAGTCCGTCGAATGACCGCTAAAATCGGTTTTCCAACCCTGCGATTAGTAAGAATATCAATTGCAAATTGGTCTCTCGGAAATCTGCAGCCAGGCGAGTCAATATCCTTGAATATTTAGACAGACCATCGGCGAATGGCCTCAACGTCAGTATCGCGGCTCTGCACCCATTGACCTTCTCCGTTATCATTCTCTTTCTCTTTCTTCCAAAACGGCGCCTTGCTTTTGAGAAAATCCATGATGAACGATGCTGACTCAAATGCTGCGAGCCGATGAGCACTGGCTGTGCCAACGAACACGATTTGATCCTGCGGTTTGAGAAGTCCTACACGATGAATGATGCGAACATCAAGCAGGTCCCATCTCTCGCGCGCGTCTGACTCGATCTTTTGTAGTGCCTTTTCTGTCATTCCAGGGTAATGCTCTAGCAAAAGCGTTTTTATTGACCTCTTCGACTCGGTTCCAGGCTGGTAGAACTCCCTAACTAAGCCTGAAAAAGTAACTATTGCACCTGCGTCGCCTGCAATTTTTCGTATACTTTCGTACTCAAAGCCAATATCAAAATCATGCTCACGAATCTCGATCATCTCAGCCCCCTGTCATCGGGGGAAAAAACGCTACCTCGTCCCCTTCTGATATCGCAGTTTCACTTGTCGCAAGCTCTTGATTTACCGATACGAGCAGTGGGGCCACGCCTGCGTTTTGAACTTCCAAAAATTTTTTATTTTGCGTTGCCATTAGGACCACTAAATCCGAGACACGCGCAGTGCCGCCAGCAAGTTCAATTTTTTCCTTGTCACAACCCATGGCCTCGCGAACAGAGGCAAAATAAAGAATATCGACTACAAAACTCATGCCTCTTGACCCCGTTG